>JBEGUG010000033.1:0-5783 GCA_041179005.1 Actinomycetota bacterium
ATCATGCACCAGGCCGCAGCGCGCGGTCGCAGCATTGACGCGTTTGTGGTTCGTAAAGCTGCAAAGGCACACGGCATGGGTCGCCAGGTTGAGGGACCTGACGTAAAAGGTAAAAAAGTAATTGTGGTTGAAGATACTTCAACAACTGGCGGGTCACCATTGACTGCGGCTAAGGCTCTAGAAGAAGCGGGCGCAATCATCGTTGCGGTTGCTACCGTGGTTGATCGCGACACCGGTGCTGACAAAGTGATCGGGGATGCTGGCTACCGTTATCTGTCAGCGGTAAGTCTTGATGACCTTGAGCTCCGCTAAAACTCAACAAACTGAACGAAAGACAAAAACACCTTTCGTACTTTCGCAAATCTCTTCCATCTTCAGCGTTATGTCTGGATCGATGGTTTTCATGGCCTTCCCATGGCTGGCGATTCAACTAACCGGTTCGGCAACCAGCGCTGGAATCCTTGTGACCATCACTGCGATTCCCGGGTTACTACTTGCGCCGGTTATCGGTTCAATCATCGACAAGTTTGGCCGCAAGGTAACAATTCTTTGGATTGAGGCCGCAACCGCACTGGTGAGCGTGATGATTCCGTTTGTTTCAGGTCTTTGGACCATGACTCTACCGATTTTGATTTTGATTGGTGTTGTGCGCTCAACAGTTTCTTCAGGCTCAAACACTGCGCGTAAATCTTATGTACCCGATGTTGCCCGCGTTGCTGGATACTCACTTGAACGCGCGAACTCAATTCAGGAAGCAATCTTTGCTTCAGGTTTTGCACTAGGCCCAGCAATCGCAGCACTCTGCATTGGTTGGATTGGCGCATACAACACCTTCTACGTTGTAGCTGCCTGCAGCTTGATTGCAGGCCTTCTGATGATTCCGGTTAAGGCATTCGAACACAAAGAGGATCACGAAGACGATAAGAGTTTGTTCAAGTTCGCCATCGAAGGTTTCACTGTTTTGTTCAAGACCCCATCGGTGTTGATTTTGATGTTGGGTGTTATGACACTTGCCATGATCTACCTACCAACTGAGATGGTGGTGCTACCTAAGTACTACAGCTTGATTGAAGAGCCGCAGCAGCTTGGAACTTTGCTATCCGTTATGGCCTCGCTAACGGTGGTTGGTTCGCTGATGTTTGAGCGTCTATCAAAGAAGTTCAAGTACTCAAGCATTTTTAGAATTGCACTTCTTGGTGTTGCTGGCTCAATGGTTCCAATGTCGTTCTTGCTTGATTACGGCTGGATGCTTTTCTTTGGTGCGCTGCTTGGTTTGGCCTGGGGTCCAATGCCACCACTGATGAACACCGTTATTCAGCGCAAGGTTGCACCTTCAAAGCGTGGTCGCGTTTTCGCACTTGAGATGGTCATCTGGTCAGGTGGCCCGATGATTTCTATGGTGTTCGCTGGAATTGCCGTTGACACACTTGGTGTGCCAATTGTTTATAAAGTTCTTGCAGGTTTGGTATTGCTATCTGGTGCATTGGTTACTTTTAGTAAGTACATGAAAGAAATCAACACCGCTGATTACGAGGCATAAACGTGGACGAAATTAAGAGCTACAACAACGCTTTAGATGCGGCTAGCAAGAAGATTGCAAATCAGCTGCGTGAGCAGATTGATGCCACGCTCAAAGGCGCGGAGAGCAAAATTTGGCATGGAGCCCCGGTTTGGTTTATTGGCGAGAACGCAGTTGTTGGTTACTCAAAGAAAAAAGCCGGCGTCAGCCTTTTGTTTTGGAACGGCAGCAACTTTGGTGAAAGCAAGCTCAAGAATGTTGGAAGCTTCTTTGCTTCAGAAATGATTTACACATCGGTCGATGAACTGGTTGAAAAAGATATCAAGCGCTGGCTAAAGCTCAGCAAAGAATTGATTTGGGATTCTGCAGCCCACATGCGCAAAATGCGCGCAAAGAAGTAAAACTAAACCAGATCCGCAACTGATTGAAGAATCTCGGTTGGGCGGAACGGGTACTTCTTAATCTCTGCATCATCTGCAATCCCGGTAAGAACTAGCACGGTGTGCAGACCAGCTTCTATTCCAGCAACAACATCGGTGTCCATGCGGTCACCAATCATGCCGGTTGATTCTGAGTGTGCACCAATCTTGCGCATGGCACTTCTAAACATCATTGGGTTTGGCTTGCCAACAATGTACGGCTCCATGCCGGTGGCCTTAGTAATAAGTGCGGCAACAGAACCAGTTGCGGGTAGCGGGCCATCGGCTGATGGGCCGGTGGCATCGGGGTTGGTGGCAATAAAGCGGGAACCAGCATTAATCAGGCGAATTGCCTTGGTTAGGTTTTCAAAGTTAAAGTTGCGAGTCTCGCCCAGCACCACGTAGTCAGGGTTTATTTCCGTTTGGGTGTAGCCGATGTCGTGCAGAGCCTGAGTCAAACCAGATTCACCAATTACGAACGCAGTTCCCTTTGGTTGCTGCTTATCCAAGAATGCAGCGGTGGCAAGGGCCGAGGTCCAGATGCGGTCCTCGGGAACATTGAGTCCACCAGCTACCAAACGTGCAGATAGATCGCGCGGTGTGTAGATGCTGTTGTTGGTCAAAACCAAGAACGGGGTCTCAGCCGCTTGCCACTTAGCGATTAGTTCTGATGCTCCTGGAAGCACATGACCTTCGTGCACGAGCACGCCATCCATATCGGTTAGCCAAGAGGTTATTTTGCTACGATCTGCCATGGTTCAAGGCTAACAGAGGCGTCCCTTTGGCACACCGATGTTCATTTAGGCTTAACCCGTGAAGAACAAAAACTTGAGGCAGTCGCTTGGGGGCATTTCTCTAATTGCAGCAGCAGTTGTCGCCCTAATCTGGGCCAACTCTCCAGCCGCCTCAATTTACGAAAGCATGATTCACCAAGAGTGGATTAAGGGAATCGCAATCTTTGCATTTTTCCTCAGCGTAGGTATTGAGCTGCGTCACGAAATTCAGCACGGTTCACTGCGCAGCGCGAAAAACGCAATCGTGCCAATCTTTGCGGCCATCGGCGGCATGACCGTGCCGGTTCTGATTTACTCTGCGTTTAATTTTGGGAAGCCAACTGAAGCTGGCTGGGGAATCCCAATGAGTACCGATGTTGCCTTTGCTCTAGCCGTACTTGCAATTGCAGGCTCATTCTTGCCAAAGGCAATTCGCACCTACGTACTAACCGTTGCAGTGGTTGACGACTCGCTAACTATTTTGATGATTGCAATTTTCTATGCAAGCTCTTTCCACATGCTTTCTCTGGTTTCCCTTAGCGGTGTGATTCTTGGATTGTTGATGCCGAAGGGACAAGAGATTTTGCCAAGATTGCAACCAGCTGTTGCCTTCGTGGCGTTGCCAGTTTTCGCTTTGTTTAGCGCTGGCGTGAATCTTGCAAATATTGACTTCAATGTTTTTGCAACATCATCGATTACCATCGGAATTTTGGTTGCCATGATTATCGGAAAACCTCTGGGTGTGCTGGGCACAACTTTCTTGGTTACCAAGAGCGGTCTTGGAAAACTATCGACTGATATCAAGTGGGCAGACCTACTACCAACCGGTTTGCTATTTGGCATGTGCTTCACCGTCGCGCTTTTGTTTAGCGAACTTTCTTTTGGCGAAACTGTTGTTGAGCACTCAACTGCAAACCTAAGCGTGTTCATCGGTTCAACCGTTGCGGCACTGCTTGCAACCATCGGTTTGTCGCTGCGTAAGCGTGCACATGTCAAATGATCTTGAAAACCCTTCGCCTGAGCTAACCACCTGGGGTGTTGGGCCATGGCAGGGAGAGTTGCCAACTGACGATCACTACGACCCGGAGCTACTTGCCAACGGTGACACCAGAAATGTGCTGGATCATTTTCGCTATTGGAAAATGGAAGCCATTGTTGCCGAACTGGATTCACGTCGCCACAAGTATCACGTTGCGATTGAGAACTGGCAACACGATCTAAACATCGGTTCGATTGTTCGAACAGCTAATGCCTTCTTGGCCGAAGAGGTTCACATCATTGGCAATCGCCGATGGAACCGTCGGGGGGCAATGGTGACCGATCGCTACCAGCACGTTAGCCATCACCCAACCGTCGAAGAATTCGTTGCCTGGGCAAAATCCCGAAACTTGCCGATTATCGCGATTGATAATGTTCCCGGCTGTCAAAAAATAGAAGAGTATTCGCTTCCCGAAGAGTGCGTGCTGTTGTTTGGCCAAGAGGGGCCGGGCTTGTCAGAGGCGGCTATCGAGGCGGCATCGGTGGTCCTTGAAATCACCCAATTTGGCTCAACCCGTTCAATCAATGCCTCGGCTGCTGCTGCCATCACCATGCACCAGTGGGTCATGCAGCACGTATTCAATAAGCGGTAAACTTGGCTGTACGCCATCGCGTACGAGTCCTTTCAATAAAGGGGTACGACTATGCCTGCAGTTGTGATCATTGGAGCCCAGTGGGGTGACGAAGGTAAAGGCAAGGCCACAGATCTTCTAGCAGAGCACATTGACTACGTAGTTAAGTTCAATGGCGGTAACAACGCAGGTCACACAGTCGTAATCGGCAACGAGAAGTACGCACTGCACCTACTTCCTTCAGGCATCCTGACCCCAGGTGTTACTCCGGTTATTTCAAACGGTGTGGTTATTGATTTGTCAGTTCTGTTCCAGGAAATCGAAGCGCTGAACGCCCGCGGCATTGACACAAGCAAGCTTCGCGTTTCTGCAAACGCACATGTGATCACCCCTTACAACGTGACAATCGATAAAGTTTCTGAGCGCTTCCTGGGCAAGCGCGCAATCGGTACTACCGGTCGCGGTATTGGTCCAACCTATGCAGACAAGATCAACCGAGTTGGTATTCGCATTCAAGACTTGTATGACGAAAGTATCTTGCGCCAAAAAGTTGAAGGTGCACTCGTTGCTAAGAACAACCTGCTGAGCAAGGTCTATAACCGGGCAGCAATTCGAGTAGACGAAGTTGTTGCAGAACTACTTTCTTACGCAGAGCGTCTTCGCCCAATGGTTGCTGACACCGCACTTGAACTTTACGAAGCAATCGAAAACAAAAAGGTTGTTCTGTTCGAAGGTGGTCAGGCAACAATGCTTGACGTTGATCACGGAACCTATCCGTTTGTAACTTCATCAAATTCAACTGCCGGTGGTGCATCAACCGGTTCAGGAATTGGTCCTGGTGAATTCAAAACTGTGATCGGAATTGTTAAGGCCTACACAACTCGCGTTGGTGCTGGCCCGTTCCCAACTGAGTTGTTTGACGAGAACGGCGAGTTCCTTCGCGCAACCGGCTTTGAATTTGGAACAACCACAGGTCGCCCACGTCGCTGCGGTTGGTATGACGCACCAATCGCCCGCTACTCAGCTCGCATCAACGGTGTAACTGATTTTGTGTTGACCAAGCTTGACGTGCTAACCGGCTTGAAAGAAATTCCGGTTTGCGTTGCATACGACGTAAACGGCAAGCGCTTTGATGATATGCCAGTTTCACAATCTGACTTCCACCACGCAAAGCCAATCTACGAAAACTTCCCTGGTTGGTCAGAAGACATTACCGGTTGCCGCACATTCGCAGATCTTCCAAAGAACGCACAGGACTACATCGTTGCGCTGGAGAAGATCAGCGGTGCACGCATCAGTGCAATTGGTGTTGGACCGGGACGTGACGCAATCATCGTGCGTCACAACATGCTCGAAGCCAAGTAATTATTTAGCCAGAGCGACCAGAGCAGTTAACACCGCCTGGTCGTTTTCTGTTTTCAGATCCCATTGATGTGTTACCTGGTTGAATACGTTACTTCCA
>JBEGUG010000034.1:0-2509 GCA_041179005.1 Actinomycetota bacterium
TCGATAATCTCGATGAACTTTCCGTCGTTGCTTCGAATCACGCGTCCGTAGCCGGCTGGGTCATCGACAATCGCTGTCAAAACTGTGGCGGCAAACTTACCGTCTAGGTGAGCCTCGAGAAGAGACTCAAGTGTTGGCACATCAAGCAGTGGTACATCGCCGCTGGTCACGATTACTGCACCATTGAAATCCGCCGGTAGTGAATCCAATGCGCATTCAACCGCGCGACCGGTTCCAGGGGTTTCGTCCTGATGCGCGATTGAGACCGTTGGGAAGTGAGTTTGGATGTAATCGGTGAGTGCTTCTTTTTGATGACGGATTACCGGAATCACGTGCGCCGCACCAAGAGAATTTGCTGTGGCTAGAACGTGACCCAAAAGCGGAAGCCCGGCCAGCTCATGCATGACCTTAGGTTTCTTGGAGCGCATCCGAGTGCCTTCGCCGGCGGCCAGAACGACCACTGCAAGGTGTTTCTCGCTCATCAAACTCCCGTCAACATTTGCCAATTACTTGGCTTGCTCCCCCACCAGGACTCGAACCTAGAATGCCGCATCCAAAGAGCGGAGTGTTGCCATTACACCATAGGGGAACATGAGCCCTAGGCTCACAAGACAAGTCTGCCAGATATGGGGCGACTAGACGCGGTGCTTTGGCTATTTGCCCTGCAAGAGCTCTGAAGTCTCCAGCCATTCAAGTTCAAGCCCATCTCTTTTGGCATTGAAGGCAGCCTGCTTGGCGGACATTTCGGCCAATCCCGCATAGTCAGACTGGTCGTGCACAGCCATTTGCTGATGCAGCGATGCCTCATCTCCAGAGAGCTTCTCAAGTGCACGTTCGATGCGGCTCAAATTCTTTTCGGCATCGCGCAACGCGCTACCGCTGAGTTTAGGAACGGCGTTTGCCTTGTTGCTTTCGGTTGCGCGCACGGTTGCCGAGGTTGTTTTTGATGCAAGCGAATGCTTACGCAGTTCAAGGTATTGATCAACACCGCCCGGTAGGTGCCTCAAGCTGCCATCTCCAAGCAGCGCATACTGCTGATCGGTCACACGCTCCAGAAGGTATCGGTCGTGAGAGACCACAATCAAAGTTCCTGGCCAACCGTCCAGAAGGTCTTCCATGGCCGCCAAAATATCGGTGTCTAGATCGTTGGTGGGCTCGTCGAGAATCAGCACGTTTGGTTCACCAAACAGAAGTCGCAAAAATTGCAGACGTCGTTTTTGCCCACCGGACAAATCCGATATTGGAGTTTGCAACTGCGCTTGAGTAAAGCCAAGCTGTTCCACCAATTGGCCGATGCCAACTTCTTTTTTATCAACGACGAAGAATGATTTTTCCCGAGCAATCAAACTAAAAATTCGCTCGTCGGCAAACTCATCTAGTTCGCGAACCTCTTGACTGAGGGTTGCAATGTTTACGGTTTTACCGCGCTTGATAACGCCCGCAGTTGGATTCAGGGTTCCCTGAATAAGTTTGAGCAATGTGGTCTTGCCCGCGCCGTTTACTCCAACCAGCCCAACTCGATCCCCCGGACCCAGTCGCCAGGTCACGTCGTGCAGCAGTTCACGATCATCGATTTTGTAATTCAGGTTTTCGATATCTAAAACATCTTTACCAAGGCGTTGAGTGGCCAATTTAGATAGTGCTACCCGGTCACGCGGCTCCGGTTCATTGGCGATAAGTTCAGCGGCGGCATCCATTCGGAATTTTGGTTTCGTGGTTCGCGCCGGCGCACCCCTACGCAACCAAGCAAGTTCCTTGCGCATCAGATTTTGACGTCTTGACTCTGAAGCCGCTGCGCTGCGATCTCGTTCGTTTCGCTGCAGGATGTAAGCGGCGTAGCCGCCCTCAAAAGGTTCAATGACTCCGTCGTGAACCTCCCAGGTTAGATTGCAAACTTCATCTAGAAACCATCGGTCGTGTGTCACAACAATGAGGCCGCCGGAATTATTTGCCCAGCGGTTCTTGAGGTGTTGCGCCAACCAAGCAACGCCTTCAATATCTAAGTGGTTTGTCGGCTCATCCAACATCACGATGTCTAGATCTTGAACCAGCAGTTTTGCCAATGCCACTCTTCGGCGCTGGCCACCGGAAAGTTCACCAACCTGCTTATTCCAATCAAGATCATTTAGTAGACCAGAAATCACATCGCGAATCTTTGGATTACCCGCCCAAATATGTTCAGACACTTCGCCAACCACCGATTGGCCGATCGTCAAACCAGGATCAATCACATCGGCCTGATCCAGAAGTCCAAAGCTAAGGCTGCTGCGGTGCGTGATACGCCCGTCATCGGGTTGAATTCGTTTTGCCAAAAGTTTTAGCAGGGTAGATTTTCCATCGCCGTTACGGCCTACGATGCCAATCCTGTCGCCATCATTTACACCGATGGTAATGCCGTCAAAAACTTTCTTCGTTGGGAACTCAAGTGAGATGTTCTCGGCACCCAGTAAGTGCGCCACTAGTTTTTCTCCAGAAGTGTTCCCTTAGCCGGCCCAAAGGTTGGGATTGC
>JBEGUG010000035.1:0-2797 GCA_041179005.1 Actinomycetota bacterium
ACCGATTATCGAAGTTTCTGGGCGCACGTTTCCAATTGAGGTGCGCTACCGCACAACTGCGCGCGACGCCGATGACGACAGCGACCCCGATGAACAAACCACCGCCAGCGATTACCTAGATGGCATTGTCAACGCTTTGGATGAATTGAAAGATGAACCCGATGGTGACACACTTGTCTTTCTTTCAGGTGAATCTGAGATTCGCGATGCGCAAGAAGCAATTGAGGGGCGCGTTACATCAGGTGCACTTGGTAAAGGGGTAGAGGTTCTCCCGCTTTACGGTCGATTGAGTTCTGCCGAGCAGCACAGAGTTTTTGAAACCAGCAAAATGGCTGGTCTTCGCCGCAGAATTATTTTGGCCACCAACGTTGCTGAGACTTCGCTAACGATTCCGAATATCAAGTACGTGATTGATGCAGGTACCGCAAGAATTTCCCGATACAGCCCCCGAGCAAAAGTGCAGCGTCTTCCGATTGAAGCAATTTCTAAGGCCAGCGCCAATCAGCGTGCGGGTCGTGCCGGCAGAACCAGTCCCGGTGTTGTCATTCGTTTGTACTCTGAAGAAGATTTTGAATCTCGTCCAGATTTTACTGACCCCGAAATTCTGCGCACCAATCTTGCTTCAGTAATTTTACAGGCGGCACAACTAGGACTCGGCGATATTGCTGCCTTCCCTTTTCTGCAGTCACCAGATGCTCGTGGAATTAAAGACGGACTTGGTCTGCTTGGTGAACTAGGTGCGGTGAAAGACCCTAAGGGTAAGACCGTGGAGCTCACCAAGGTGGGGCGCGACCTTGCCCGCTTGCCAATAGAACCGCGATTTGGCCGCATGCTGCTTGAGTCCAAAAAAGCCGGACTGGTTCGTGAAGTGATGGTTATTGTTGCCGGGCTCACAATTCAGGACCCACGTGAGCGACCGCTAGCCAAGCGACCGCAGGCAGATCTTTCGCACGCCAGATTCGCTGACCCAACCAGTGACTTCTTGAGCTTGCTCAATCTTTGGAACTACATAGAGACTCAGCAGCAGAAACTTTCGTCATCTGCATTCCGCAGACTGTGCAAGGCCGAGTTCCTAAATTATCTGCGCGTACGCGAGTGGCAAGACCTGATCAAGCAATTGAAGTCGGTTGCCAAGCCGCTAGACATTATTGCCGAGCAACCAAAGGTTGACCCCGATGGAATTCACAAGTGCCTGCTATCGGGATTGCTAAGTCAGATTGGCTTGAAGCAACTGAGTGACAAAAAAGCGGCCGACCTAGTCAAGAAGCCTGCCTCAAAAACCGAGAAGCCCGCGAAGGCATCAAACGAATACCTCGGCTCCAACGGCAAGAAGTTTGTGATTTTTCCTGGATCAACTCTGGCCAAGAAACCGCCAACTGCAATCATGAGTGCCGAACTTGTTGAAACCAGCAGGCTATTTGCGCGCATGAACGCGGCTATCAATCCTGAGTGGGCAGAAGCGCTGGCCGGCGAATTAGTAAAGCGAAGCTTTAGCGAACCACACTGGGAAAAATCTCAAGGTGCCGTGGTTGCCTATGAACGTGTGATGTTGTTTGGCGTTCCGATTGTTTTTTCACGGCGCATGCAATACTCACGAATCGACGCAGCACTTTGCCGAGACCTATTTATACGTCACGCGCTCGTGCACGGCGAGTGGGATTCAAAGCAGCAGTTCGATCGAGCTAACCAGCAGCTACTAAAGCAACTTGAGGCGTTGGCCGATCGCGCGCGCAAACCGCAGTTTGCACCAGACGATGAAGATGTTTTCCGTTTCTTCAACGCACGTATTCCTGAAGAAGTTATTTCAACTCGCACTTTTGAAGGGTGGTGGCGTAAAGCAAAGCACGAGACGCCGGATCTTTTGAGTATGACTCGTGATGATCTCCTTCCGCCTGAGATTAAACCGCCCAGCGAGCAAGACAATCCCAAAGAGTGGCAGTTAGGTGAGCGCAAGCTCAAGTTGCGTTACAGGTACGAACCTGGAGCACCAGACGATGGCGTAACTGTTGATGTTCCGGTCGAGATACTTTCACAAATTAATGCTGATGAATTTGATTGGCTAGTGCTCGGTATGCGGGCAGAGTTGATCGCCGAGTTAATCAGGGGATTACCTAAGAACATCCGCAGAAACGTTGTGCCTGCAGCCGACTGGGCAGCAAAGGCCCTTGCCGCTTTGCCGGAACAACCCGATGAGCCACTGGTGGCAACTCTGGCCAAGACTCTGCGCACGCTAAGCGGAACCCACATGACGGCAGCCGACTTCAACTTTGCAGCCCTACCAACCTCCCTTCGAATGAGTTACCGGGTGGTCGATGAAAAAGGCAGAACCCTGGGACTCGGTCTAGACCTCGACGTATTGAAAGAGAAGTTGGTGCCGGTCGCCGCTGGCGAGGCTCCCAAAAAAGCCATGGTTAATCTTGCAAATAAAACTCAAGAGCTAGCCAGCACCGTCAGAGAAAAGATTGCCTCGCCGGCCGACTATGTGGCTGAGCACCTCAGCAAAGAAGAGAAGCTTTCCCTCGTGGCAGTTGGCTACAAAAACACCAGCTCCTTCGTTGACGATGTGATATCCGCACTGATCAATCAAGAAATTACGGCCCGCGGGCTGGATGCCAACCCCGATGACATTCGCGCAGCCGTGGTCGAGCAAAGTATTGAACAAAGTTTTTCAGCTGCAAAGACTGTTGAGAAAATTGCCACATCGGCTCGGCAAGCCAGCAAAGCGATTTCAGAGATTCAAGATATGTCGGTGCTGCATGTGTTGGCCGCGGAAAAAGCACACGTCGCAGAGCTTGTC
>JBEGUG010000036.1:0-3422 GCA_041179005.1 Actinomycetota bacterium
GGAGATCAAACCAGCTATGCCTACAGCGGCTATCGCAGCACCGATCCTGTTTTGAAGACGGGCACGCTTTTCAAGTCAGCACTAAAGGGTTTAGCACCGGATGCAAAGTTGGTTAAGGGAAAAACTCCAAAGAACGCCGTTGAGCTAACGTCAGTAACCAGTCAACCAATTACCACTTGGATGGCTCACGCAACTGGAATTTCTGACAACACCGAAACCGAATTTATTGCGCGTCACGCAGCAAAGGCTGCAGGTATGAGCCCATCTTTTGAATCGCTGGAACCGATGGTAAAAAACATGCTAAACAATTTGGGCATTGATTCTTCAGCGCTTGTAATGAAAGATGCATCTGGGTTAGCTCAGGCAAACCGAGTTACTCCCAAAATGATTACGCAGCTGATGGTGAACGTCGCACAGGGCGGTTCCGTACTTGCCCCACTTGAAAGCTATCTGCCAGTAGCTGGAGTTGGTCCAGGCTCGATGGGTGGAAGATTCACCGGAGCAAATACAGTGGCAAGAAAATTCGTCAAAGGTAAAACGGGTTTCATCCCAGGTCTCTACAGTTTGGCCGGGGTCATCAATGCCAAAGATGGCAGCAGATTGGCATATTCGATTTTTGCCAGAAGTGCTGATGGCAAGAAAGTTGGCTGGGCAACTAGAGGAGCACTAGATTCTGTTGCTACTCGATTTTATTCTTGCGGCGCAAACCTCGGGCTCTGATCACTCTGCCGCTGATTGCAACCGCTGCTCCTAAGACAACCAAGCCACCGGCAACTAACCAACCCAAGCTATCGGCGTTGCTAGCAGGTGTGGGTAGCTCAGATATAAGCATTGGCTCGGCCATAGAAGAAGTCACGCAGGCATCAACGGCGTCGGTAGCGGCGTCGTAGTCAGTGGTGTTCACCAGTTTGAAATCAAAACTTCCGGACACCGGGTGGCCATCGCCTGAGACTGTTCGCCAGGTAACCAGATAGGTTCCCGGTTGGTCCAGCGCGGCAGCGGTGCTCAACTCAAACCCTTCAGCGCTGGCACATAGCGCTGGCAAAATGTCTCCGGCCTCGTTCGTGACAACGACCTCGTGGCTAATTGATTCATCGCCAACCAGGAGCTCTTCACCAAAGGTCAAAATGATCGGAATTCGTCCTGCCTCAACGGTGCTGCCCTGTTCAGGTGAGGTTTTTAGTTCGTCGCTGTGAGCCCAGGCCCCGCTCGCGCCTCCCAATAGGACTGCTAGAGATAGGCTTAAGGTTGCTGCGGTGCTCAAAATGCGCTTCATGCATGCAATTCTAGTTTGAACTCGAAATGGAGAGTCTGTGTCCCAAGGTAAGGCCGGTTTTCAGTACTTCAAAGAGGTTGGCAAGGGCGCACTCATTGGTCTAGGTGTTCTAGCACTCATCATCGGTGGATTCAGCGTTGGCGGCTTTGGTGGTACTGCAACCAACAACAACCCCGATGCAGCTCCGCAGGTTAGTTCCTCGGCTTCACCAAGTCCAAGCGCAAGCAGCACCAAAACCTGTTCGGTTGCAGAGCTAGCAGCGGACACTAGATTGATGAATCTTTCGGCAGTAGTGATCAACACAGCAACCGATGAAGTTCTTTTTGACCGCAATGCAAACACTCCGGCAGCAACCGCATCTGTTATGAAAACTTTGACGGCAGCTGCAGCAATCTTGACGCTTGGACCAAACTACAGAGTTGAAACACGCGTGTATCAAGACTCCGCGGACCCGGGCACTGTGATTCTCGTGGGTGCCGGCGACCCAACCCTTTCGCGAACCGCGGCTGGAAAGCAGTCTGTTTATCGCGATGCTCCAAAGCTTTCAACGCTGGCGCTAAACGTAAACAAAAAACTTGCGGCAACTCCAATTACCAAGATCATCGTTGACGCATCACTCTACAGCGGCCCAACCTGGGAACCGTCTTGGGAAAAGTCAGAGATGACCGAGGGCTACATGTCCGAGGTGACTGCGCTTCAGGTTGATGGTGATCGTTCAAACCCGGCTGCCGAAACTTCAAAGCGTTCAAACAGTTCCGTGATGAACGCCGGAAACTATTTCAAGAAAGCACTTGGTGCAAATGCGGCAGCTGCAACGGTAGTAGCCGAAACTATGCCAGAGGGTGCAGTGCAGATTGCCAGCGTCTCTTCACAGCCAATCAGCAAGTGGATTAGCCACATGCTTCAGGTCTCAGACAACACCGAGGCCGAGGCTCTAGCTCGTCTAGTTGCGCTAGACATGGGGATGAGCGCATCCTTCTCTTCAATTGACGCCGGAATCAAGAAGGCCTTGGCGCCGCTTGGTCTAAACACCGCAGGAATGACCATTCGCGATGGCTCAGGTCTGAGCGATTTCAACGCCGTATCTCCGACCTTTGTTGCCAAGCTGATGCAGCTGGTGAATAAGCCTGGTTCGGGCATCGAGCAGGTCCGTCAGGGCTTGCCGGTTGCCGCTGAGTCCGGTGGTCTCGCCGAGCGTTTCAAGGGAGACAACATCGATGCCGCTGGGCACGTCTTCGCCAAGACCGGCTGGATAAAGAAGGGTTACACCCTTGCTGGTCTGATTAATGCCAAGGACTCTTCGACTCTTGCCTTTGCGGTCTACGCTCTGGGTAATGTAAAGCCAGATGCCAAAATCGCAATCGACAATCTGGTCACCGGTTTCTATCGCTGTGGTGACCAACTTTCTAATCAGTAGTTCAAATAAATAATCACGGGGGAGCTGAACCAATGGGTCTTAGATTCAGTAATCCAAATACTGGGGAAGCAATCGGCTCCACTTCCCTTGCCAGAATTATCTTGGATGAAGCTACTCGTTCGATTGATTCAAACCTGAATGCTCAAATCCTTGGGATCAAGAATTGGCGCAAAGAGTATCAATCAGTTTTTCTGTCACTTTCCAGAACTGAGTTTCATCAAGAGCAAAACTTGCTAGAAATAGCAAAGACCGGTTTGGGCCTACTTTCAAAATCTGTAACCGACGAAAGCGGCAGAAATCTTTCTCAGATTGTTTCGTCGGGTTGGACCGGGCCGGCGTTGGTTGAGACCTTCATAATCAGCGGTACTCAAAAACCAATCGCTCTTGAGTTACCTAAAATTGCAACTCTCACCGATGCTGCGCAAATTTACGTTCACGAGAAAATTGCTGAGCCGGGTTTGGTTGCTGCCTTCAAGTTTCTTGATTCTCACAAAAATCTTCCTGTCTCAAGTGATCTTCTCATTGCCTTAGCAGGTGCTGCCGAATACGCGCCTACCAAGCACTGGCTAGACATCGGGGGAACAGTAGCTGTAGCTGCAAGGCCAAGTGCAAAGCGTTGGCTTGAGCTGATTCAGCACACTCGCAAAACTGGTGGAACTCTTTTGGTGCCAGTGCTCAAGTCGCGTGTACCAGAAGATGCCATTTCACTAAGCGATGAGGCTATTGCTC
>JBEGUG010000037.1:0-5877 GCA_041179005.1 Actinomycetota bacterium
ACAAAGTCTTAGAGGTCGGCGCCCAACTTACATCCATCAGACGCTCCGGCTCGAGCATCAGTTGCTCTACATTCTTACAGTCGTTTCTGTGGACGGATACACCAGAACCGCGGGTCACAAAACCTATAATTGGATCGCCTGGCACCGGTGTGCAACAACGTGCAAGCTTGACGAGTACATCGCCATCTCCCTTTACTAAAACACCGGCGTCATTCGAACGAGTTCTTCCGGATGTCCTTGGAGTAGGTAACTGGAATTCATGTTCATCGTTTTCTTCGTGGTTTACTGCCGCAGTTAGTTTTTCTACAACCGATTGCGCGGAGACGTGGTTAGTGCCGACGGCGGCGTAAAGGCCCTCAACATCAGGGAATCTAAGTTCTCCGGCTAATTTCACAAGTTCGTCGGCTGCCATCAAACGCTGAAGCGGTAAATTCTGCTTGCGCATGGCCTTCGCAAGCATTTCCTTGCCATTCTCAATCGCATCATCTCTGCGCTCAGTCGCAAAGTGCTGCTTGATCTTTGCTCGTGCTCGAGGAGACTTGACAAAATTTAGCCAGTCTTTTGAAGGTGAAGCATCTGGAGACTTTGAAGTGAAAATCTCAACTACATCTCCTGATTGCAAAGCAGTTTCAAGTGGCACAAGTCGGCCATTTACTTTTGCTCCCATTGTTCGGTGGCCAACATCGGTGTGGATTGTGTAGGCGAAATCAACAGGAGTTGCTCCCCCTGGAAGACCGACTACCTTGCCCTTTGGAGTGAAAACATAGACCTCTTTAGCGCCAATCTCAAAACGTAGTGAGTCGAGGAACTCAGAAGGATCCTGAGTTTCCGCTTGCCAGTCAGTAAGATGCTTTAGCCAAACTAGATCTTCATCGGCGGTTTCAGCACTCTTGCCCACCTGCTCTTTGTATTTCCAGTGAGCTGCAACGCCGTACTCAGCGCGGTTATGCATGTCATGGGTTCTAATCTGAATCTCAACCGGTCTGCCCTGAGGGCCCATGACGGTTGTATGTAGGGATTGGTAGAGGTTGAACTTGGGCATTGCGATGTAATCCTTGAACCTGCCTGGCACCGGATTCCACCTTGCGTGAATGGCACCAAGGATGGCATAGCAATCTCTAACTTCATCAACAAGAACGCGAATGCCCACTAGGTCATAAATGTCGTCAAACTCTCGACCGCGCACAACCATCTTTTGGTAGATGGAATAGTACTGTTTCGGCCTGCCGGCAACATTGCCTTTTATTTTCGAGTCGCGAAGATCTTGCTCGATTGACTCGATTACATTTTGAATGAATTCAGAGCGCTTCGGAGTGCGCTGTGTGACCAGGTTGACTATTTCCTCGTAAACCTTTGGATAGAGAACAGAGAAAGAAATATCCTCTAGCTCTAGCTTCATCGTGCTGATGCCAAGTCGATGAGCTAGTGGCGCATAAATCTCTAGAGTTTCTTGGGCCTTACGCTTCGCGGATTCCTCTGAAACGAAACCCCACGTGCGAGCATTGTGCAAGCGGTCTGCGAGCTTGATTACCAGCACTCGAATATCTTTAGACATGGCGACAACCATCTTGCGAACAGTTTCTGCCTGGGCGTGATCACCGAATTTGACCTTGTCTAACTTCGTGACCCCATCAACTAACATCGCAACTTCAGGACCAAAATCCTTGGTGAGCATCTCGAGCGAGTAGTCGGTGTCCTCAACAGTGTCGTGCAGTAGTGAGGCGGCTAAGGTAATTGGCCCAATGCCAAGTTCAGCAAGTATCTGAGTTACGGCTAAAGGATGGGTGATGTATGGCTCGCCCGATCTTCTCTTCTGCTCGCGATGAGCCTCTTCAGCCGTTGTAAATGCGCGTTCGATTATCGAAAGGTCGGCCTTTGGGTGGTTGAGCTTTGCGACTCTTAGAATCTCACCAAGTTCAGTAGCGTAAGGACCTGATTTTGCGAAAAGGCGCGGCAAGCGATTGCGGAGGGTAGAAATACTACCCGTTTGAGTTGGATCACTCACGGCCATACCTTCTCTCTGCTATCAGCCTACAAGCCAAAGGTTTGATTTTGGCAAAGAGAAACCTTGGACTTACTTAGCGGCTAGAACCTTAGCGGCAGCGTTCTTGTACTTAGCTTCGCCTTCTCTCAAGTGGCTGTATAGAGGAGCAGCTATGAAGATGGTCGAGTAAGTACCAACAACGATTCCAATAAACAGCGCAAGCGCGATGTCGCGAAGAGTTCCAGCACCAAGAAGAGTTGCACCGATGAAGAGAATGGACGCTACAGGCAAGACCGCAACAACCGATGTGTTGATCGAGCGCACGAGAGTCTGGTTAATCGCGTAGTTGACCTGTTCAGCAAAAGTAGTGGTTTCACTGAATTCAACCTCAAAGGTGTTCTCGCGAATCTTGTCGAAGACAACCACGGTGTCGTAGAGCGAGTAACCAAGGATGGTCAAAAATCCAATAACAGCGGCAGGGGTTACTTCAAAACCAAGGGCACCATAAACACCGGCTGTGATGATCAAGTCGTGCATCAATGCGGCAACAGCTGCAATCGACATCTTTAGAGTCCTAAAGTAAAGTGCCATCAGGATTGCGGCTAGAGCAACAAACACAACGAGTCCGTTTAAAGCTTTCCCGGTAACGTCTGCTCCCCAGTTGGCTCCAATGAATGAGCTTGCAACTGCCGATGAATCAACACCGTACGCTTGCGCTAGCGCTACTCGCACCTCTTCTGACTTAACATCAGTTAGCTGCTCGGTCTGAACACGAATGCCATTTGTTCCCACGTTCGAGACCAAAGGCTGTGATTCCGGCTCAACTGAATGCACGGCGTCTACCGCAACCTGTTGAGAGGTGCTGGTAGCCCCGGCAACTCGGAACTCAGATCCACCGCGGAATTCAATTCCAAAGTTGAAACCACCGCGAAGCATAGGCAGCAGAACTGCCATGGCCACCATAAGAAGAGCTACACCGTAAAATATCTTGCGACGACCAACAAAGTTGATTGATCGCTTTCCGGTGTAGAGATCGTTTCCAAACTCACTGAATTTAGACATTACTTCTTCTCCCCTGCGGCTGCTGCATTTTCAGCGGCTTTTCGTTCGGCAATTGTTTGACGCTTAGCGGCCTCTTTTGAGGCCATAGCAACCTTTGAGGCAGGAACAGACTTGGCGGTTCTGAATTGGCCACGGCCTACGTAGTTTGATGCGCCAAGAGCTTTTGAATCAAAGCCAGACCAAGGGTGACCTGAGCTAAAGAAATTAACTCGAGAAAGCAGTTGCAAGATTGGGTGCGTAAAGATAATCGCGACAAACAAGTCGATCAACGTGGTCAAGCCAAGTGTGAAAGCGAAGCCTCTTACGTTACCTACTGTCAACAGGTAGAGCACTACAGCGGCTAGCAAGCTAACCGAACCAGAGACGATAATGGTTCTGAACGCGCGCTTCCAACCCTGTTCAACAGCGGCGGATACTGAACGACCATCGCGAAGTTCATCACGTACACGCTCAAAGTAGACGATGAACGAGTCGGCGGTTATACCAATCGCCACAATAAGGCCCGCTACACCTGCAAGGGATAGTCGGTACCCCTGGCGCCATGACAGCAGGGTGATTACGAGGTAAACCAGAATCGCAGCTACCGCTAGCGATCCGACGGTCACCAAGGCAAGACCTCGGTACTGGAAGAGTGAGTAGATAATAACCAGGATTAATCCGATTAGACCGGCGAGCAAACCGCTAGTGAGTTGCTCCGAGCCCAAAGTTGCTGAGATGTTCTCTTGGCTCTGCACTTCAAAGCCAATAGGTAGCGATCCGTACTTTAGCGAATCCGCTAGCGCCTTCGAAGAATCTTTATCGAAACTTCCAGTGATTTGAGCGGAACCAGCTGTGATGACGGCGTTCGTGGTTGGTGCAGTAATTACATAGCCATCCAAAGTAACCGCGAATCTATTCTTTGGCTCGGCCTGCGGGAACAACCTTCCAGTTACATCAGCAAACTGCTTTGTTCCAGTTGTATCAAAATCAAGGTTGACAGCCCAGGTGTTTGTAGCCGCACCGGTTGAGGTTGTGACTGTTCCTGCGTTAGCGTCCGCAATATTTGAACCTTGAATCTCAACTGGTCCAAGAACGTACTTTTCAAAACCATTTACATCACAAGTTACAAGTGGCTGTGCTGGATCATCTACCTGCCCAGGCTGGCGGAATGATGTTGCACAATCCAAGGCATCGAAGGCAGCTTTGACGGGAGCTGATACCCAGTTTGAATCGCTCGCATCAGTTGGCGCAGCACTAGGCTCAACTGTTGGCTCACTGCCGCCGGTGACATCGGTCGCAGCAGTTGCAGATTGTGAGGCAAGGATTACCGGACGGAACTCCAGCTTTGCACTGGAGCGAATCAGCTTAAGCGTGTTCTCATCGGGAATGCCAGGAATTTCAACAATGATGTTGCTATTTCCTTGAGTCTTAATCGACGCTTCGCTTACACCAGTCGCATCTACGCGCTGTCTGATGATTTCTACAGCCTGGGCCAACTGCTCTTCAGATACAGACGCACCATCTTCAAGAAGTGGAGCGAGAATAATCTGCGTACCACCCTGTAGATCAAGGGCAAGTTTTGGGGTGAAAGTAGCACCAGCTCCAGTAACCGCACCAAGACCGATAATTCCGGCCAACAGGACAGTGAAACCGGCTAGCCACGTTAAGCGCTTGCGCGCACCTTTTGAAACAGCTGAATCAGACAACGAAATCCTTTTAGTTAATTACTTTGCAGCTGGCTTTTTAGCTGCTGTTTTTGTGCCCGGCTTCTTAGCAGCTGGTTTCTTAGTTGCAGTGCTAGCTGCCCTTGCGACTGGCTCAGCCTTCGCAGGAGCCTCAACGTTGCGGATTGCTCCCTTAAGAAACGCAATCTTGGTTCCCGGTGTGGTCTCGATAACCGCACGGTCGCCATCTAGAGACAAAATCTTGCCGGTGATGCCACTGTGTAGAACAACGCTTGAGCCAACTTTTACGCTGGATAGAAGGTCAGCCGCCTGCTTCTTACGCTTGCGTGAACTGAGGAACATCATGGCAATCAAGATTGCGAGGGCTACGACTAAAAATACGTCCTGAGACATTTCGGCCTAACGTTAGGGGTTAACAAAGCAAAGACGCCCAATGGCGTCTAGGTAATTATAGGTCAATCAGCCCATCCAACTGGCTACTAACTGGGGTAATGCCTAGGTGTCTGAAGCCAGCATCGGTGGCAACTCGGCCCCGTGATGTACGCTCAATCAGGCCTTTTCGAAGCAAAAATGGCTCGACGACGGATTCAATAGTGTCGGCCTCTTCCCCCACTGCTATGGCCAGAGTCGACAGTCCTACAGGTCGTCCTGGGAATCTTTCAACCAAAACACGCATCACCTCTTTATCGAGTCGATCTAAGCCCAGGTCATCAACCTCGTAGAGGCTTAGCGCTGAAAGGGCTTGGTTCAGACCAATTACGTCTTCTCCAGAGACCAAAGCAAAGTCCCTAACTCTGCGCAAAAGGCGATTGGCGATCCTTGGAGTGCCGCGACTTCTCATGGCAATTTGAGTAAGTGCGGCTGAATCAATGTTGAGGTTCAGCTTTTTCGCTGCCCGGTCAATTACTTGCTCTAGTTCAACATCTTCGTAAAACTCGAGATGCGCGATGAAACCGAATCGATCCCGAAGCGGACTTGGCAGCATTCCTGACCTGGTCGTCGCACCAACAAGTGTGAATGGAGAGATCTCAAGTGGAATTGAAGTTGCACCCGGACCCTTACCCACCATCACGTCGACGCGGTAATCTTCCATGGCCAAGTAGAGCATTTCTTCGGCTGATCTGGCCATGCGATGGATTTCATCAATGAACAGCACCTCGCCAGGTA
>JBEGUG010000038.1:0-9990 GCA_041179005.1 Actinomycetota bacterium
GGAAACAAAATAGTTCGTTGGCTGCCGCAGACTGCGGCTCAAAAAGGTTCAGCCAGCACCACCTATCGAGTTGTTGCAAAAGCAACTACCGGTGAAGAAATCGCTTGCTCCGCAACTCAAACAAATTACTGCACGCTTAATTCTTTGGCTGCCGGCGTTCAGTACAACGTCACGCTAACCGCAAGAAACTCTCGCGGTTCAGAAGTTAACATCGACGAGTTCAAAGCTCAGGATGCAGATGTTTCACTTCAGTGGTATTTAGGTTCTGAACACGGCATTGCAGCTACGCGAGCCTGGACAGTTACCAGAGGTTCAAGTGAAGTTGTAGTTGCGGTTTTGGATTCAGGAATCACGAGCCACCCAGAGTTTGATGGGCAGCTTGTTGACGGTTATGACTTTGTTGCCGATACTGCCAAATCCGGAGATGGCGATGGGCGAGATGCCGATCCGACAGATCCGGGTGATGGAGTTGGTGCAGACGCATCTTCATGGCACGGAACACACGTTGCCGGAATCATTGCTGCAAAATCAGACTCAGTTGGCATGTCAGGTATCGCACCGAATGTGAAGATTCAACCAATCCGAGTTCTAGGCGTTCAGGGTGAGGGATCATCAATTGATTTGGCCCTTGCCATTCGTTGGGCTGCTGGACAAGACCTAAATGGTTTTGTAATCAATAATCAAACGCTGTCGAATATTCCAATCAACATGACTCCTGCAAAGGTAATCAACATGTCGATGGCGTTCCAGCCGCGTGCGGGAACAAACGACTTTGCGCTTTGCCCAAGTTTCGTTCAAGCAGCTGTTGAATACGCACAAAACAACGGAGTGACCCTTGTTGCGGCTGCTGGAAACGGTGATACCCAATTCAACCCGGTTGACAACGCACGTGTCTACCCAACCAACTGCTTCGGTCCTTTATCGGTTGGTTCAATCGGCTACACCGGTGACGTTGCGTTTTACTCAAACTTTGGTGTAGATCTTGTAGCTCCAGGCGGTGACCAGCGAAATGCAGCCGGTGCCCCAAGCGGATCAAGCGGAATGATTTACTCAACCTCAAACTCTGGAACTACAACCGTCGGCACACCAATCTACAGACTTGAGCAGGGTACGAGCATGGCGGCCCCAGTTGCGTCAGCGATTATTGCCCTAATGTATTCGATTCGCCCAAAGATAGATTCCAAGACAGTTTGGGAAGCACTCAAAGCGTCTGTCCAACCGTTCCCAGTCGGATCAAAGTGTTCACTTGAACCAGCCCGATGTGGAATTGGAACACTGAATGCTGCGACGGCCCTAGAAGCCCTTATTGCCATCACCGGTTAAAAAGAATCAGACCAAACTCTAAAGTCTGGTCTGTTCGATTAGTTCTACTAGGTAGAACTGGTGCGGAAGGTGGGACTTGAACCCACACGCCTCGCGGCGCTGGAACCTAAATCCAGTGCGTCTGCCAATTTCGCCACTCCCGCATGCCTGAATAGTCTAACTGGTCAAACCTGTGGATAAGTTCGGTTAGCCGGAAAAATCTCCAGAAAACTAGTTCTCCTGTGCCAGTAAGGGGAGCGTGTGAAGACTCAAGAAGCGATTCAGCTTGCCCGCAAATTTGCGATTCGGGATGGCATAACTCCCGATGCTGCAATCAAAAAATCTCTAGATCAATTGCTGGAATTTGAGCCGAATAATCCTGTCTATGAGCAGTCTGTTGAATCAATCGCGAGGGATCATCTATTTCGGTTCGGGCCTTTGCAGCCATTGCTAGACAATCCCATGATTGAAGAGATTTGGGTAAATGGACCAGATGAAGTCTTCATCGCAGAGGCGGGGGTTTCAAAAAAGGTCCAACTCAGCATTAGCGAATCACAAATAAAAGTTGTCGTCGAGAGAATGCTGCGTTCCACCGGAAGGCGACTCGATAGGTCCACGCCATTTGTTGATGCTTCGCTAGCCGACGGATCGAGGCTCCACGTGGTTATCCCCGACATAACCAAATCCAATTGGTCAATTAATGTCAGAAAGTTCCCAGAGAGAATAATCGACCTACGAGAGCTGGCTGCTTCAAAGACCTTAACGATTGAACAACAGAAAACTCTCGTAAATGCGGTAAACGCTGGTAAAAATATTTTGGTTTCAGGAGCAACGCAATCTGGAAAAACTACTCTCTTATGTGCACTGCTGAATGAGATTTCATCAAATCAGCGCATTATTAGCGTCGAGGAAACCTTCGAATTGAAAATAATGAAGCCTGACTGGGTTGCTATGCAAACGAGGCAGGCAAATCTTGAGGGCATCGGTGAGGTAACGCTAAGGAGACTGATAAAAGAGGCTCTGCGAATGAGGCCCAACAGGCTAATCGTGGGAGAGGTGAGAGAAGCTGAAAGCCTTGATTTGCTTATTGCTTTGAATTCGGGATTGCCAGGCGCTTGTACGATTCATGCGAATTCAGCGAGGGATGCAATCTTTAAGTTGTGTACATTACCGCTTCTCGCCGGGCAGAACATCTCATCTGATTTCGTAAATCCAACAGTGGGGAATGCAATTGACTTGGTGGTGCATTGCACCCTAAACGCAGACGGCACCAGAGTGGTGTCCGAGATTCTTGAGGTCAGTTGGAACTCGTTATTGAAACAGATTGAGTTTTCTAAGTCGGTCACAATATGAAATGGTTCGTTTCAACAATTGAAGGGGCAGGCCTAAAGCGAATTGGGGCAGGTTCGGTCTTTGTCATAGTTCTCGGGTTCGGACTTTTGGTTGGTCTGCTATCTGCCGCAACGACAGGTATAACCGCATTCGGTTTCTTTTTAACCCTCGGGGTGCTTGCTTTTCAATTTGAAGCTATATCGCTGCTTGCAACTGCTCGGCGAAGGAGAATGGCACAGCTCTGGCCTGAGGTGATTGATTCGGTCCATTCGGCAGTGGTTTCAGGGTTGTCGCTTAGTGATGCATTTGACGACCTGGCTATCGAAGGGCCAAAACCTGTTAGGCAATATTTTCGTGATCTGACAAATTCCCTCGACTCCGGGATCACCATGGAGTCTGCAATTGATTCATTAAAATCCAATATCGGTGAGGTTCATGCTGATAAATTTTGTGAGATTTTACGATTAGCCAATGAATCGGGTGCCGAGACGCTTGCTTACTCCCTCGCACAACAATCAAGAAACCTTCGTAATGATTTGGCAATTGCTGGCCAGCTAGAAGCAAAACAAAGCTGGGTCCTAGGCACTGCAAAAATTGCAGTCGCAGCACCTTGGATCGTTGTCGCGCTACTTTCAGTCAGGTCCGAAAATGCCCAGGTCTACAACTCTGCAGCGGGTATACAAATTTTATTTGTGGGCTTCATAATTTGTATCGTTGCCTATCGGCTAGTCAATTCCTTAGGTGTAATCCCTAAACAACCCAGGAATTTGCTGAAATGACAAGTGTTTACCTTGCGTCCCTGCTACTAGTGACTGGTTTGTTCGCAATCCTTGGATACTTGCGTTCATTTGGAGCCATTCCTTTGTACTTGAAGATTAGTCAAGTCAATAGCCCAAAGGCTAGCCATAAAGAGGTGCTAAGAAATCTTTGGTCCACATTTATCTCCCGAACATCTCCAAGAAATCAAGACCTAGATTTTCTGTTTCAATTACCCGATTTTCTAGATCTTTTCTCGGTTGCGCTATCGTCTGGCGAGAGCGTGCACTCTGCGCTAAGTCGCGTTGTACCTCGCATGCACGGTGTTGTAGCGAGCGAATTCGAACAGTTGCTGCTGGCACTTGAACTTGGATCTGACTTTGAATCGGAATTAACCCAGATGAGCATTCGCAACAGCAATAATCCATTGAGCGAGGTGGCAAACCGGCTGCTGTTGGCAATTCGAAGAGGTTCACCGATTGCGCAATTGCTCTCGAACCAAGCGGCTTTTGTGCGCAACGATTTGCACAACCAAATGTTGAAGCAATCCGGTCGAAATGAAACGAGGATGCTGATTCCCTTGGTATTCCTGATCCTCCCGGTCACTATTCTGTTTGCAATTTTTCCAAGCCTAGAAATGCTAGGCGGGGTTTACATATAAATGGAGGCAAAATGAGAAAAATACTTAGTGAAGACGCTGGAGATGTCCCTGGTTGGGTTTTGATCACGTTAATGACTGCAGGATTGGTGGTCTTGATGTGGTCAGTCGCAGGCCCTGCACTAAAGGGAGTCTTCGACCAAGCTCTATCAAAAGTTACTAGTTTCTAAAAATAAATGAAGTCGTCCGAGAGAGGTTCAGCGCTCGTGGACTTTGTCTTCCTCGCCGCACCGTTTGCGCTAATACCGTTAAGCGTGATCTCGGTTTCGTTTGTTTCTTATGCACAAACTGTGCTGCAGGACAGTGCAATCGAGGGCGCCAGATATGCGGCTCTAGCTGATCAAGATTCCAGTGCCGGCTGCAAAAGGTCACTTGAGCTGGCAAAGCAAGCATTCGCTGGTTTTCTAGACCTGAAAGCATCTTGCAGTTTGACTAGCCAAGCAAGTGGGGAACTTGAGCAAGTTGTTTTGCTGGCAAAGATCCCAGTGTTTGGAATCATTGCCTTGAGTCCTGAACTAAGTGCAACGGGCAGGGCTCCGCGTGAGAATTAAGGATGAACGCGGATCATCGATGATTGATTTTCTTGGCTTTGGATTACTGCTTCAGATCCCTGTACTAGTTCTTGCAACCCAGTTGGCAACAATTCATGCAAACCAGCTGGCGGCAGATTCGATTGCCAGACATTCGCTTCGCACATTTGTCTTGCATGACACTCCAGCGGCATTGACTGCCCGGCAGATTTCAGCGGATTTCCGCCTGAAGATTAGCCCAGTCGTTGAGTTGGATTGCGAACCAGACTGCACCAGCCCAGATAGCATTCTTCGCCTAAAGGTTTCCGTTGGTGGCGTCCGGGCTATTTCCGTGATGGTTCGCTGATGCCTAAGTTTTGCGCTTCAAATGAAAGTGGCTCCATGGCTCCGCTTGGTATTGGATTGTTCGCACTAAGCCTGACATTTGTTCTAGCGATCTCGGCAGCGAGTTCCTTATTTGTTTTTCAGAAACGTTTGACAAACTATGCCGAGATGGCAGCAATTTATGTTCTAAGTCAAGATGCAACTGTTTCTGATTTTCAACTCAGAGCAGGAAATCAGAATTTATTAGAATTAGATTTATCTCAGCAAATCCTTGACGACGGTGTTACCGTGAAAATTACTGCTTGTGCAAAATGGATTGCTTCAGTGACAACTTATGTTTCCCTGCCTGCTACGCGAATTTGCTCGAACGCCTCGTCCCGAGCGGGCTGAGGCTCGACTACTTGATCCCGTATTTCGGAAGGTAGTAATTCATCAGGTAGGCGCCAATCAGGGCCAAACCGCTAACGGCAATTAAGCCACTTGATAGTCCAATGAAAATAGTTAGAACGGAAACTATTGGTGCCGCTAGCGCAATTCCCGAATCAAGCATCAATCTAAACGCAGCGAGGAATTCGTTCCTAGACCCTTCGGGAGCGAGGTCTGCACCGATTGTTAAAACCAGTCCCGAGCCAAGCGCATTTGCAACGGCAAGTGCAACAGCAACAACGGCGAAACTCTGCGCATCCGTGGTGATTGGTATGAATGCGATTCCCAGGCCAATAGCCAGGATTGTTGGCACGGCAGCGATTCTTCGCCCGTATTTATCAATCACTTGGCCGCCGTTGTAGAAGAGTGCAAAATCTACTGCTCCGGCAAGACCGATAATCAACGCGGTGGTAGCTATATCTAGGTCTATGTGAAGTGCCCACAGCGGAAGAGCCAGATGTCTAACGGTTCTCAGGAAAGTCAGAATTGAAGCGGCTATTCCAAGCGTCAGCAGTTTCTTGCTTTCAATTCTCGCGACAGCCAGAATTCCACCAGATTTGTTCGGCGGAGTGTTCGGCATCTTCTCAGGCTTAGTCGTTAGCAGAATGAGCCCGGCAAGTGAACAGAAGACAATTGTCATCCAGTAGATCCGCTCAATTCCGTAAAGCTGAATAATCAGTGCGCCAATAAGCGGCCCGATGAAGGAGCCAAGTCGAAACATTCCGCCAAGAATAGAAAGCGCTCTGGCTCGATATTCCTTTGGCGCGGTTTCAGCAATATATGAATGACGTGCGAGTCCAAAAATCGCTGCGGTCATACCGAGCAGAAAAACACCAGCACCAATCATCCAAAGGTTTACAGCGTTTAGCGCAAGCACGACTCCGGCTGCTGCAATAAACGCTGCCCAAATCATGGATAGGCGCTCACCGAAACGGTTAACAATTCGCGCGGCAGGTAAATCGGCGACCAGTGTTCCGATGAGAACCAGACCAGCAACCATAGCGGCGGTTGGAATGTCTGCACCCATGCGCTCAGCACTTGCTGGAATAAGAGGAATCAGGCCAGATTCACCAATTGAAAACAGTAGCGAGGGAAGGTAGACCGGCACCGCAAGCTCGCGTGCTTGGAATTTGGCCGGATTAGAACTCACATAACAATTATGGGGCTCACGTAAACTAGTAAGAACATGGCTGACCTGGACCTTACTCAAGAGATTCGCTCTCTTCGCGCTACCTTCGCGGATATTCAGCATGTGGTTGATGTCAAAAAACTAAACGACGACATCGCGACTCTAAAACTTCAGGCCTCAGACCCAAACATCTGGGATGAGCCGGTTCACGCCCAAAGCGTCACGAGCAAGCTATCGCATGCTCAAGGCATGATCGCAAAGCTCGAATCCGTGCAGTCACGGCTTGACGATCTTGAAGTACTGATTGAGATGGCAAATACCGAGGGCGACTCAAGCGTTCAAACCGAATCTAAGGGGGAGTTGCTTGCACTACAGGCTCTAATCTCCGAACTTGAGATTCAGACACTTCTCAACGGGGAATATGACTCGCGAGCCGCTGTCATCACAATTCGTTCAGGTGCTGGCGGTGACGATGCCACTGATTTCGCCGAGATGCTCATGCGAATGTACTTGCGCTATGCCGAGAAAAACAAGATGCCGGTGCAAGTTCTAGATACCTCATACGCTGAAGGAGCCGGAATTAAATCGGCAACTTTTGAAATCGATGCTCCCTATGCGTTCGGCTCACTATCGGTTGAAGCTGGCACTCACAGGTTAGTTCGCATGAGCCCCTTCAATGCCGCCGGAAAGCGCCAGACATCTTTTGCTGCTGTTGAAGTAGTTCCATTGGTAGAGGTGACTGAAGCGATCGAGATTCCAGAAAACGAGATTCGTATTGATGTATTTCGTTCATCGGGCCCCGGTGGTCAATCAGTAAACACGACAGATTCTGCCGTGCGCATTACTCACATCCCAACTGGAACCGTTGTTAGCTGTCAGAACGAAAAAAGCCAGATTCAAAACAAGGCTGCGGCCATGCGCGTTTTGCAATCAAGATTGCTGGAAATTCGTCGCCGCGAAGAAGATGCTAAAAAGAAGCAAATAGCTGGTGATGTAAAAGCAAGCTGGGGTGAGCAAATGCGCTCATATGTCATGGCTCCTTACCAAATGGTTAAAGATTTGCGAACTGATTATGAGGTCAACAACCCGTCGGCTGTTTTCGACGGAGACATTTCAGGGTTTATTGCTGCGGGAATTCGCTGGCGCAAGCAGACACAACAGGGCGCTTAGGCGCCCCAGAGCTGGAGTCCTCTTAGGCTGGACTCATCATGATCAGCATCTCAAACGTAAGCAAGCAATATCGGGGTTCGGCACGTCCGGCTCTAAATAACGTTTCGCTCGAAATTGCAAAGGGTGACTTTGTTTTTTTGGTGGGGGCATCGGGCTCCGGTAAATCCTCTTTGATGCGATTGATGCTTCGCGAAGACGTTCCAACTAAGGGAAGCGTCAATGTGCTTGGTGAAAACCTCGTTGGTATTCCAAGTCGCCGTGTGCCATTCTTTAGGCGCCGCCTTGGAGTTGTCTTCCAAGACTTTAGATTGCTACCAAACAAGACCGTTGCGCAGAATGTTGCATTCAGCCTTGAAGTGATTGGCAAATCTCAGGGATTCATTCAAGAAGCGGTGCCTGAAGTTCTTCGTTTGGTTGGGCTTGAAGGAAAAGCGGATCGATTGCCAAATGAATTATCCGGTGGAGAGCAGCAGCGAGTGGCCCTTGCCCGCGCGATTGTGAATAAACCGGCGTTGCTACTTGCCGATGAGCCAACCGGAAACCTTGACCCGGCAACATCTCAAGACATCATGGCTTTGATTGAAAGAATCAATCTTGCGGGAACCACAGTGATTATGGCCACTCACGACCGCGGCATTGTTGATCGCCTAAAGAAGCGCGTTATTGAACTAAAAGACGGCGAAATTATTCGCGACCAGATTGGCGGGTCGTACTAGTGAAGTTCGTCTTCAGCGAAGTTGCGCAGAGCTTCAGGCGCAACCTCTCAATGGTTGTCTCAGTAATTCTGGTGACGTTTATCTCGCTGACCTTTGTTGGCACTGCTTCTCTGCTGCAGATGCAAATCGGGGAGATGAAGAATTACTGGTACGACCGCGCTCAGATTGCGGTTTACATGTGCAGCGATGTTTCGGCTTCCGATGTTTGCCCTCAGGGCGAGGCGTCCGATGACCTCAAAGCTGCTGTCAAAGAAAAGCTTGAATCCAATACCCTCAGCCAATACATCGAAAAGTTCTACTTCGAAGATCACGAACAGGCATATAAGACCTTCCAGGAACAGTTTGAAGGAAACGCAGTTGCAAAATATGTAACTGCTCAGCAACTAAATGAGACCTATTGGGTCAAGTTGAACGATGCGACCCAAAGCCAGATCATCACCGAAAGCCTTACTGGCGTTCCAGGTGTTGAAGAAGTTCGTGACCAGCGAAGTTACCTAGATCAAATCTTCAGTATTTTGAATGCGGCTTCGCTCGCGGCTATCGGTGTTGCAGTTTTGATGCTGTTTTCAGCAGCTCTACTTATCTCTACGACAATCAGACTTTCGGCATTCAGCCGTAGGCGCGAACTCGGAATCATGCGTCTTGTTGGAGCAAGTAACTTTTATATCCAGTTGCCTTTCATTCTTGAAGGGGTTGTTGCGGCTTCGGTTGGTTCGATACTTGCGGGCGGCGCTGTTTTGGCAATCGTCCAATTCTTCGTGCAGGGATACCTGGCAGAAAGACTTCCGTTCACCAGTTTCGTTGGGCTTTCAGATGGTCTACTGGTCGTTCCACTCTTGATACTTGCTGGAATTCTCTTGGCTGCATTGGCCTCCGGTCTGGCAATTCGCAGATACCTGCGAATATAGAAGTCTTATGCCTAGAGAACGTGGTCAGAAGGTTGTCGCAAGCAACCGCAAAGCTCGCCACGACTACACAATTTTGGATACCTATGAAGCTGGGATGGCGCTTTCTGGGCCAGAGGTAAAGTCGCTTAGAGCAGGCCGAGCATCTTTGATTGATGGCTTTGCCTCGATTGATGCCGGCGAAGCTTGGCTAGAGAATGTGCATATTCCTGAATACACCCAAGCCACTTGGAACAACTCGCCATCTCGAAGAAAGCGCAAGCTACTGCTTCACCGCGAAGAAATTTTGAAGCTGTCTTCAAAGCTCAAGGAATCAGGATTCACCTTGGTGCCGCTGTCTATTTACTTCAAAGATGGTCGCGCAAAGGTTGAAATAGCGTTGGCTCGCGGTAAGCGCGAGTATGACAAGCGCCAGACATTAAAGGAACAGACCGATAAGCGCGAGGCAGATCGTGCCATGTCTACAAAGGGCAAAGACTGGTAATTCACAGTCTGTTGCCAGCATCCGGGGTTTGATTTGTCGTTGCCGTGCTTTAGCATTGGAATAATCCCAAAAAATCGAGACCCAGACGTTTAGGTTGGATTTTTTGGGGGATAACTCAATATGGGGATGATCGGTTTCGACAGTGCATGTGTAACTGGATGAAGCGGGTCGAGAATGTAGCGTCAACTCGTAAATGTCCGCTGCAAACTATAAGTGCTAAATCATCACGCACTGACTTCGCCCTAGCTGCTTAATAGC
>JBEGUG010000039.1:0-10530 GCA_041179005.1 Actinomycetota bacterium
TCTAAGCAGAAGGTTCCAAACTTTGGGCAACGAGTCTCTACATTACGTTCATATAACTTTCATGTCAAATTGAAATAGGCCTTTTTGCGAAAAAATATTAAATCTTTTTTGACATGATTTGAAGCGGGAAGAAGTTCCCCGGGTTACTGCTGATTTAGGCAGTAATTACGCCGGCTAGGGTCTTTTTTCCGCGACGCAAAACGGCAAATTTTCCGTGCAGGATGTCGGTCAAAACAGCCATTTCGTCATCGACTTTTTGGTTGTTGACGTAGACGCCACCCTCTTTAATTGCGCGGCGGCCAGCAGAGATACTTTCGACTAGGCCCGAGTCAATCAAAAGCTGGGTAATCGGGGTTCCGACCGGGGCGGTCACATTAGGCAACTCCCCCAGGGCCGACTGCAAAGTAGCGGCATCCAGGGTGGCTAGATCGCCCTGTCCAAAGAGTGCGGCTGAGGCATCGATTGCTGCCTGCGCAGCTTCGGCTGAGTGAACCAAGGTTGTGACCTCAAGAGCTAAGCGCTTTTGGGCCGCTCGAAGGTGCGGGGCGTCGGCGGTCTGCTTGGCTAGGTCCTCGATCTCGGCCTTGGTGAGGAAGGTGAAAACCTTGAGGCGGTCGATAACATCGGCGTCGTCGACATTTAGCCAGAATTGGTAGAAGGCGTATGGGCTGGTGAACTCGGCATCGAGCCAAACGGCGTTGCCCTCTGATTTACCGAACTTTTGACCATCGCTGTTGGTGATTAGTGGGGTTGCCAAAATGTGTACAGATTTGCCTTCGACCTTGCGAATCAGGTCTGTGCCCGAAGTTAGGTTGCCCCACTGGTCGCTGCCACCCATCTGGAGGGTGCAGTCGTAGCGACGGAACAGCTCCAGGTAGTCGTAGCCCTGCAGGATTTGGTAGCTGAATTCGGTGTAGCTGATGCCGTGTTCAGAGTTCAAACGAGCTGAAACGGCATCTTTGCTAAGCATGGTTCCGACACGGAAGTACTTGCCGATGTCGCGCAGGAAATCGATTGCGCTCAGCGGTGCAGTCCAGTCGAGGTTGTTTACAAGGCGGGCTGGGTTCTCCCCCTCGAAAGATAGGAATCTAGAAGCCTGTTTACCCAGCTTTTCAACCCATTCACCAACGGTCTCTTTGGTGTTGAGGGTGCGCTCGGCAGTTGGACGAGGATCGCCAACCAAACCGGTTGAACCACCGATGAGCGCTAGTGGCTTGTGGCCTGCTAGCTGAAGGCGGCGCATAATCAGCAACTGGACCAGGTTTCCTAGGTGCAGACTCGGTGCGGTTGGGTCGAAGCCGATGTAATAGGTCATCTTGGTTTCGTTGAGGGCCTTGCGGAGGGCATCTTCATCGGTGTTTAGGGCAACCAGGCCGCGCCACTGCAGCTCACTGAGAAGGTCTTTGAAGCTTGGGTCGTTTGACTGGGTCTTTAGTGCTGACATCGTTTAGGCCTCACGCTTTGGGGCGATTTTGCGAAGGGCAGCAATTTGGTCGAGGACTCTCGGAAGTGCGGTGCCGCCGGCGCCTGCTCGAGCCTTGATTGAGCCGCCAACGCTGAGTACGTCACGAACATCGGGGGTCAGCGCTGGTGAGATCGCAGCCATTTCAGCGTCAGGGACCTCGTGCAGTTCAAGGTTGTTCTGCTCGCAGTAGGAAACCAACTTGCCGGTGATTTCGTGGGCGTCGCGGAAGGCAACCTTTTGTTTGACGAGCCATTCGGCAACATCGGTGGCCAGTGAGAAGCCAGCTGGAGCAAGCAGCTCTAGGCGGTTGCGGTTGAATTCCAGGGTCGCGACCATTCCGGTGAAGGCTGGTAGCAAGACGGTAAGGGTATCGACGGCATCGAAAACCGGTTCTTTGTCTTCTTGAAGATCGCGATTGTAGGCCAGAGGCAAACCCTTGAGGGTAGCTAGCAGGCCGGTTAGGTCACCGATTAGGCGACCTGCCTTGCCGCGGGCAAGTTCGGCAATATCGGGGTTTTTCTTTTGCGGCATGATCGACGAGCCAGTTGAGTAGGCGTCGTGCAGCTTGACGTAGTTGAACTCGGCGCTGGCCCAGATGATGATTTCCTCTGAGAAGCGCGACAGGTTGATGCCAATGAGGGTGGCGATGAAAGAGAATTCGGCGACCACGTCGCGGCTGGCTGTGGCATCCATTGAGTTTTGGGTTGGGCCAGCTAGGCCAAGCTCGCGGGCCACGATGTTTGGGTCAAGGCCAAGGGTGTTGCCAGCCAGTGCGCCTGCCCCGTAAGGAGAAAGGTTGGCGCGCTTACGCCAATCCTCGATGCGCTCGAGGTCGCGGACTAGTGGCCAGGCGTGAGCGAGGAGGTGGTGCGAAAGTTGTACAGGTTGGGCGTGCTGGAAGTGAGTTCGGCCCGGCATTGCAACGCCAAGGTGCTCTTCGGCGCGGGAAACCAGAACCTCAACAAGCTGGGTGACTTGGTCCTTGATGATGTCAGCCTGGTCCAACAGGTAGGTGCGAATCAGGGTGGCGATCTGGTCGTTGCGGCTTCGGCCAGCACGAACCTTGCCTCCGAGCTCGACACCAGCGATTTCGATTAATCCACGCTCAAGTGCTGAGTGGACATCTTCATCGGTTGGTTTTGGCTGGAAGCTGCCCTTTTCTACTCGATCGAGAAGTTCAACCAGACTGCGGTCGATCTTTTCAAGTTCGGCAACGGTTAGATAGCCAGCTGATTGCAAAGCTTTGATGTGTGCGCGGGTGCCAGCGATGTCGTAACTGGCTAGGCGCCAGTCAAAATGGACCGAGCGGCTAAGGGCTACAAGTGCATCCGACGGGCCACCCTCAAAGCGGCTGCCCCAAAGAGCATTTGAGCCACTGTTTGAGGAATTGCCGGTGTTTGCATTCATGCTGTCAATCTTACTTTCGAGAGTTTTCAGAATGACGCGCTATGCCTGTTCGGCGAGCCAAGTCATCAGAGCCTTCTGCGCGTGCAGTCGATTTTCGGCTTCGTCCCAAATTACGGAGCGCGGTCCGTCAAGAACTTCGGCTGAAACTTCGTAACCCCGATATGCAGGAAGGCAGTGCATAAAGATTGCATCTTCTTTGGCGTGTCCGAATAGAGCCTCATCAATTGTGTAGCCGGCGAAATCGCGAAGACGCTGTTCCTTCTCACTCTCCTGGCCCATTGAAATCCAAGTGTCGGTAATTACAACATCCGCATGCGCGATTGCCGATGTTGGATCACCGTGAACTGAAATTGATCCGCCGGTTGTCTGCGCGATTAATTCCGCACGAGCAACAATTTTTGCATCTGGTAAATAATCTGCAGGTCCGGCAACTGCAACGTGCATTCCGGCAGTGGCGCCACCTATCAAATAACTGTTAGCCATGTTGTTGCTGGCATCTCCAACGTAAGCAAGTTTTAGCCCAGCGAGTTTGCCCTTGTGTTCCTGAATTGTCATTAGGTCAGCAAGAATCTGGCAAGGGTGGTAATCGTCACTCAAGGAATTAATCACAGGAACTCCCGCGTGCTCAGCCATTTCTTCGAGGCCAGCGTGAGCGTAGGTTCGCCAAACGATCTGAGCGACCTGACGGCCAAGAACTTTGGCAGTGTCGGCAACAGATTCCTTGCCGCCCATCTGACTGGACTGACTGTCAATGATCAGTGGTGCTCCGCCAAGATCGGCGACACCAACCGCAAAGGAAACTCGGGTGCGAGTTGAGGTCTTGTCAAAAATCAATGCGACAGTTTTTGGGCCAGCAAACGGCTTTGCAGCGTATGGGTCTTTCTTCATTGCGATTGCACGGCGGATGATCTCTGCTTGCTCAGCTGGAGTGATGTCATCATCTTTTAGAAAGTGGCGAACCATTTTTTATCCGTTTCTTTTTGAAAATCTTTTATGGAAGCACGATGGTGCCGACGCCGGTCACCGTGAAAATCTCAAGCAAAATACTGTGCGGGGTGCGGCCATCAATAACGTGTGCGGTTGGCACGCCACCCTGAACTGCCTTCAGGCACGATTGCATCTTTGGAATCATTCCTGATTCAAGAGTAGGCAGCATGGTTTCTAGTTCTTTTGAAGTGATCTCAGATACCAGAGAGTCACGATTTGGCCAATCGCTGTAGAGACCAGGAACGTCAGTAAGCACCATCAGTTTTTCGGCGCCAAGTGCAACAGCAAGTGCTGCGGCGGCAAGGTCTGCATTCACATTCAGGAGTTCCCCCGAAGTGGTTGGTGCAACAGTAGAAATAACTGGAATCTTGCCAGCCTCTAGAGCTTCAAGCACGATGCGAGGATTTACCTGGGTTACTTCGCCAACGAGACCGATGTCTACCGGACCATCTTCAGTTTCTAGTGCGGTCTTTTCAGCGCGGAAAAGATTTGCATCTTCACCAGACATAACCAAAGTTTTTGCACCCGCATCCTGGATTAGCGTTGCCAGCTGAGCAGAAATTTGATCACGCAGGACATCGCGAACAATGCTGATTGTTTCGCTGGTAGTTACGCGGAATCCACCACGAAATTCACTTTCAATGCCAAGTTCGGCCAGACGTGCAGATATCTGCGGGCCACCACCGTGCACAACGACTGGACGAATGCCAACCCAACGTAGGTAAGCCATATCTTCGGCAAATGCTTTTTGTAATTCGGCATCGACCATTGCGTTACCGCCGAATTTAACAACAACTACTTTGCCGTGAAACTTCTGCAGCCAAGGCAATGACTCAATTAGAGTCTCTGCCTTGATGGCAGCAATTTTTTGATCTTGCTGTTCTGAAGGAATCATTAGCTTGAGTATTCGCTGTTCTCTGTGACGTATTCGTGAGTCAAGTCATTGGTGTAAATGGCTGCCGAATGCGTACCGGAATTAAGATTGATTGTGATGTCAACAGCGCGTGGCTTGAGGTCAACCAATTCGCGTGGCTGGTCAGGCTGACCCTGCTTTGAGACGCTGATTCCGTTGATTGAGACATCGATGTTGTAAGGGTCAAACTCTGCCTTGGTAACACCGACTGCGGCCAAGATGCGACCCCAGTTTGGATCGTTGCCGTAGATGGCTGCCTTGAAAAGATTATTGCGAGCGACTGAACGACCAACCTCTTCGGCATCTGCTTCTGATGCAGCACCCAGAACGGTGATGGTGATGTCGTGAGAAGAACCTTCGGCGTCTTGCTGCAACTGAGTAGCTAGTGACAGACAAACCTCAGTGAGCGCAGTGGTGAAGTCAACCTGAGTTGGAGTAATTTCTGATGCACCAGAAGCCATAAGCGTCACCTGATCATTGGTTGACATACAGCCGTCTGAATCAAGGCGATCAAAAGTGACTCTGGTTGCTGCACGCAGTGCGGCATCAAGTGCTTTGCTTTCTAACGCGGCATCGGTTGTGATGACTACCAACATCGTTGCCAGCCCAGGTGCGAGCATGCCGGCACCCTTAGCCATGCCGCCGATTGACCAGCCATCGGGGTGGGTGAATTTTGTGGTCTTTGGCTTTGAGTCCGTGGTCATGATTGCTTCAGCGGCGAGAGCGCCGTTGGATGCATTCAAGCCAGCAACTGCGGCAGAAGTTCCGGCAAGAAGCTTTTCGCGATCCAGTTGATCACCGATTAGTCCAGTGGAACAAACCAAAACATCGCCAGCACTGATTGATAATTCGGTGGCAACTTTTTCAGCGGTTGCGTGAGTGGTTTGAAAACCCTGCGCACCTGTGTAGCAGTTAGCTCCGCCCGAGTTGAGAATGATGGCTGACACCTGGCCATCTTTGATTACTTCTTTGCTCCAGATGATTGGGTTAGCCTGGCAGCGGTTGGTCGTGAAAACAACCGCCGCAGAATTCAATGGGCCCTGATTCACAACAAGCGCTAAGTCAAGGTTTCCAGATTTTTTTAGCCCGGCATGCACAGCGCCCGCAACGAAACCCTTTGCTACAGTTACGGTCATTTTGCAGAACCCTTCTTAGCGAGACTGATGTTTCCAAGTCCGGTGTTCTCTGGCAGACCAAGCGCTATGTTCATAGATTGAATTGCAGCACCGCCAGTGCCCTTTACTAGGTTGTCTATCGAGCAAACGGTGACCAAACGGTTCGCGTGAGTGTCGACGGCAAGGCCGATTAGAGCAAAGTTCTCGCCGATGGTTTCCGCAGTGCTTGGGAATTCACCATCCTTGGAAATTTTCACGAACTGCTCCCCCACGTAAACATTCTCAAAGGCTTCACGAACTTTTTGCAGGGTGACGCCCGGCTTGAGGATCGCTGTGTTCACCGCAAGAATTCCGCGCTCAATCGATGCGAGTACCGGAGTGAAATTTATTTGCACCCTTGCACCGGCTGACTTAGAAAGATTCTGCTCAACCTCTGGAGTGTGACGGTGAATACCGCCTACCTGGTAGGCATCTGCCGAACCGGTTGGCTCGATTTCGTAAAGCTCTTCGGTTGCACCGCGTCCCGCACCGGATGTACCAACAGTTAGGACGCTGACGATATCGGTGTTTTCGACCAAGCCTGCGGCAAGGGCTGGGGCCAAACCGATTGTGATTGCCGTCACGTTGCAGCCAGGCACCGCGATTCGCTTTGTGCCAACCAAAAGCTCACGTTGTTTTTTACCAGCACCGATAGGTAGCTCGGGCATTCCGTAGGTCCAAGTGCCAGCGTGCTCGCCACCGTAAAACTTCTTCCAGTCTTCCGCTGATTCAAGTCTGAAATCCGCACCGCAATCTAGTACCAGGGTGCTCTCGTCAAGCCAGGCGGCCACCTCTGCTGACTTGGAATGTGGCAGGGCGAGAAAGACGATATCGTGACCGGCCAAGACTTCGGCGGTGTTTTCTTTGAAGACTACGTCTGCGAACTTTGGCACGTGCGGGTGCAGTGCAGAAACTTTTTGACCAACCATGCTGCTGGCAGTCACAGTTTTTAGTTCAAGTTCTGGATGCTCGGCGATAAGTCGCAGGAGTTCTCCGCCGACGTTGCCGCTTGCGCCGGCTACGGCAACTGAAAATGACATTGCGTTCCTATCTTTTTGATTGACCTGTTTAGGTCCTTAGTGTTGCTCCGAATTTTTTGTTGGCTGCTTCAACTGCTTTGTCTCGAGCCTCTGACGCTTCTACTTGAGTCAAAGTGCGATCTGCTGCTCGGAATCGAAGCGCAAAAGTTAGTGACTTATGCCCCTCTGGAACATTCGCTCCGCGGTAGTCATCTACTAGAACTACCTTTTCAAGTAATTCACCGGCGGCCACTCGAACAACCTCAAGCAATTCACCAGCTGGAACTTCAGTCTTCACGACTAGGGAAAGGTCCTGAGTAGCAGCAGGCATGGTCAGCAGAACCCCAGCTTGAATTACTTCAGGAGCTGCGGCAAATAGTTGATCAAGATTGATCTCAAAAGCACCAACTCTGCGCGGTAGATCATTTGCGCCGGTCAAAGTTGGGTCAAGCTCGCCAGCGAAACCAACAGAAGTCTCTGTGCCAGAAATTGAAACAAAAACTTCGGCGGTGCGACCCGGGTGGAAACCAAAAGGTGAGGCCTGATGAATTGCAATTTCAACACCGATGCTCTTGGCAAGAATTCGAACGGCGTGAATGGCATCGGTATATCCGGACTCTACCGAGCGAACTCCAACTTGCTGAGCGAGGCGGTTGCCAGTAAAAATTCCTGCCACATGGTGTGGTTGCGACGGAATCGTTTTGTTCAACTCTTCGAGCTGCGTTGGCGTTGGTCGCTCATTGCCGATTGGAAGGTCGGCTGTTGCTTTTAGTGTGGCTGCAGGCAAGAAGACTGAACCCTCTTCGAAAATAGCCAAGTCAGTTAATCCGCGCGAAAGATTGCGCTTGGCAGCATCAAGCAAGCCCGGCAACAAGGTCACGCGCATTTCATCGGCGTCGCCCTGAAGTGGATTAGCCAACTTAACGGTTGGCTGCTTCTTTGCTGCAAACAGCTGGTTCTGTTCGGCAGAAACAAAAGGGTACGTAAGAACTTCAACGTGCCCTGATCCGGCCAGAGAGTTGACCACGGCGCGACGGTTTTTCTGCTTAGTAGTTAAGCCACGCCCCGGTGGTGCAACCGGAAGTCTTGCTGGGATTCGTTCGTAGTTTCCGATACGAGCGATTTCCTCAACCAAATCTGTTTTGTGAGTTAGGTCAGGGCGCCAACTTGGAGCAATTACCTCGTAGCCGCCATCAACTGTTGCGACGATGCAACCAATCTGGTTCAGGATTGAAACAGTTTCTTCTGCGCTGTAATCAACGCCAACAAGTTCAGATGCAAAATTCTGTGGTAGCCAAATTGGAGTAGCTTCGTGATGTTCGGCAAAATCAGCACCGAGTGAATCCTTAGTTCCCTTTGCTTCGTCTTCAAGGAGTTGCACAACTCGGGCAGCAGCGTATTCGGCGACATTGCTGTCGACGCCGCGCTCGTATCGCTTTGAAGCTTCAGATGGCAACTTGTGGCGACGTGCTGAACGGGCGATTGAAATTGGGTCGAAGTTTGCAGCTTCAATCATTACGTTCACAGTGGTGTCAGAAACTTCTGTGCGCTCTCCACCCATCACGCCGGCGATTCCGATGGCGCCCGCATCGTCTGCGATGACTAGGTCCTCTGGATTAAGTTTTCGTTCTTGACCGTCGAGAGTTTTGATGGTCTCGCCTGCATTGGCACGACGAACAGTGATGCCGCCCTGCAATTTATCGGCGTCGTAAGCGTGCAGTGGCTGACCCATCTCAAGCATCACGTAGTTGGTGATGTCAACAATCAGCGAAATTGAACGCATGCCTGCGAGTTTTAGGCGAGCTGCCATCCAAGGTGGTGTTGGTTGCTTAGTGTCAACGTTCTTTACCGAGCGAAGAACGAAGCGGTGACAACCCTGGTGGCCACGAATCGGCGCACTGTCTTGAATCTTTAGTTTGAATCCGCTGGTTGATTCAGGTTGGACTTTGCCAATTGGATCGCGGAACTCAGCGCCGGTAGCGTGCGAAAACTCGCGAGCAATGCCGCGAATTGAGAAGCAGTAACCGCGGTCAGGTGTGACGTTAACCTCTGCGGCTTGTTCCGACAATTGAAGCAACTCTGCGGCATCGGTGCCAACAGCTGGATCAAGTCCAAGCTCATGCAGGCGAATGATACCGGCGTGGTCATCGCTCAAATTCAACTCACGAGCCGACGCCATCATGCCGTCGCTGATGTGTCCGTAGGTGCTGCGAGCGGCAATCTTGAAGTCTCCCGGCAGCTCTGCACCCGGAAGGCAAACAACTACCTTGTCGCCAACTTCAAAGTTGCTGGCTCCACAGACAATTCCGCGAACGTCTTCGCCACCATCGGCGGCTTTACTGCCTGGCGCGGCAACTCTTACCTGGCACCAACGAATTGTTTTTCCGTTTGACTGCGGCTCTGCTACAAATTCAAGAACTTCGCCTACCACGAGTGGACCAGAAACTCCAAAGCCGTGTGAGCCTTCTTCTTCAAGACCAACTTTTACAAGTTCGGCCATCACTGTTTCAGGCGTAGCGCCTTTTGGAACGTCTACGAATTCGGCAAGCCAAGATAATGGAACGCGCATTAGATGGACACTCCAAACTGCTCACTGAAGCGCACATCGGACTCAACCATGTCATGCATGTCACGAACGTCGTTGCGGAACATGAGAGTTCGTTCGATACCCATACCGAATGCAAAACCGGAATAGACCTCGGGATCAATTCCCGCAGCCTTCAAAACATTTGGATTTACCATTCCGCAGCCGCCCCACTCAACCCAGCGAGCGCCGCCCTTGGCACCCGGGTGCCAAACGTCTAGCTCCGCAGATGGTTCGGTGAAAGGAAAGAATGATGGACGCAAGCGAATTTTTGCATCGGGCCCAAACATGATTCTGGCGAAGTGCTCGAGTGTGCCGCGAAGGTCTGCCATGGTCAAACCTTTATCGACCGCCAACCCTTCAACCTGGTGAAAAACCGGAGTGTGGGTGGCATCAAGTTCATCGGTGCGGAAAACGCGACCAGGACACAACACGTAAATCGGAACTTCGCGAGACAACATTGATCGCACCTGTACCGGAGAGGTGTGAGTGCGAAGAACGAGGTGTGACTCAACTGGATCAACGAAGAATGTGTCTTGCATTGCACGAGCTGGATGGTCAGCATCAAAGTTCAGTGCATCGAAGTTGAACCATTCGCTCTCAAGCTCCGGACCCTCTTCGATCTCCCAACCCATGCCAACAAAAACATCTGCGATTGAGTCCTGCAAAAGGGAAAGCGGGTGACGAGCACCGATGCGTGCCGGTTGCGCTGCTGCGGTGACATCCACGGCTTCAGCGGCAAGCTTGGCAGCCTGCTCAACTGCGGTGAATTCCGCTTCTTTGGCCGCAAATGCTTCGTTTAGCTGCGCACGAGCCTTACCAATTAGAGCGCCTGCCTCGGCTTTGAACTCATTTGGAACACTCTTCATCTGAGCATTTAACTTGGCGATGGCCGATTGCTCACCCACGGTGCTTTGGCGAGCTGCCTTCAAGCCAGCTAGGTCCGTGGCAGCAGAAATAGCCGCTAACGCCTCTTTTAGGGCTTCGTCAACGGCCGACTG
>JBEGUG010000040.1:0-2987 GCA_041179005.1 Actinomycetota bacterium
GTCTCAGTGAAAACATCAAGGTTCGCTCTGTTCTGGGTAGGTACCTTGAGCACTCAAGAATTTTCTCATTCATGGGTGGTGGCGACCCAGCCGTGTTTATTGGCTCGGCAGACATGATGCATAGAAACCTGGACCGTCGAGTAGAGGCTCTCGTCAGACTTTCCCAACCGGATCACATCCGTGAACTAAATGGACTTTTTGAAACTGCGATGAGCGAGACCGTTGCGTCTTGGTATTTGTCGGCAGATGGAAAGTGGAGTCGTCACCAGCACAATGCAAACGGTGAAATTTTGATAGATCTTCAAGACCACGTCATGAATGAAGTTTACGCAAAGCGTAACAACCGCAGCTAATGACAATTCTTGCCGCAGGCGCAATTCTTTGGCGCGAAGAAAAAGGTCAACTTCTGGTTGCGCTAATTCATCGAAGTCGTCACAACGACTGGAGTTGGCCAAAGGGCAAAGTTGATCCGGGTGAATTACTTCCGGAAACCGCAGTTCGTGAAATTGCCGAAGAAACCGGACTCGCAATCAAACTTGGGCCTTTGCTAAAAATTGTGAAATACAAGATTCCAAGTGGGGCACCTAAAGAAGTTTTTTACTGGGCTGCCAAGGTAACGCCTGCAATTTTGGCGAAATCAAAATTCAAACCTTCTGAAGAAGTTGCCAAAGTTGATTGGAAGACCCCGGAAGAAGCGCGCGCACTGCTGACCTACGAATTTGACTCCCAGGTTCTTGATGAACTCATGGCTATTTACAAGCGCGGTCAGATTAAAACCAAGCCCCTGATTATTCTTCGTCACGCCACTGCAACTCCCCGATCTGCCTGGATGGGCGGTAAAGCGCTAGATGACGGCAACCGGCCACTATTGCCACAGGGCGCCGCCGAAGCCAAGAAACTCATAAAGCTACTTGATGCATTTGCCCCCAAGCGAGTAATCACCAGCCCTTGGTCGAGATGCCTAAATACCGTGGCTCCCTACGCGAATAAGCGAAAGCTAAAGATCATTGAGCGATCTCAACTTTCAGAATTTGGAAATAAAAAGGGTCCAAAGCGAACCAAGAACGTAGTCCTGGATGTCATTGAAGAAGGCCAATCTGCGGTGATCTGTAGTCATCGGCCAGCCCTGCCAACAATCTTTGACACCATCAAGAAATATGCTCCTGAGACCAAGTTTGATTTGCTGGATGAGGGCCCGGCACTAAAGCCGGCGGAAATGACTGTCATACACATGACCACAAGTGACTCCAAAAAGAAACGAAAGATAGTTTCAGTTGAAAGATACGGCGTAATCTAAAGCCATGAATTCATCGGTGAGCCAAGGCCTTCCTCTTCTCGAGAACTCCTCTGGCAAGCCCGCGCTCTGCCTGGTCACCGGCGCGACCGGCTACATCGGTGGTCGTCTAATTGTTGAACTCCTGAAGCACGGTTACCGCGTTCGCGTGCTGGCTAGAAATTCCGAACGTCTCAAATACCACCCTTGGATCGACCAGGTTGAAGTTTTTGAAGGCGATGCACATAACACCGATGCCCTCGCTAAAGCCATGGCCGGCGTTGACGTTGCCTACTATCTATTGCACGCACTGATGTCTAAAGATGACTTCGAACAAGAAGAGCGAGATATGGCCGAAGGATTTGGCAGCATCGCCAAAGCTGCATCGGTGTCACGAATTGTTTATCTCGGTGGAATCATCGCTCCGAATGAAGTTATGTCGCCACACCTTCAGGCACGAGCCGAGACTGGCGAAATTCTGAGGGCCTCTGGTGTTCCAACTATTGAATTGCGGGCCGGAGTTGTAATTGGTTCCGGTTCTGCATCGTTCGAGATGTTGCGTTACCTCACCGAACGCTTGCCAATTATGACCGTGCCTAAGTGGGTAAACGTGCGCATTCAACCGATTGCGGTTCGAGATGTGCTTCGCTACCTTGTAGGGGCGGCCTCGATTGATTCAAAGATCAGCGGGGCATTTGATATAGGTGGACCAGAAATTTTCACCTACAAGGAAATGATGCAGCAGTACGCCGAGGCTGCTGGCCTACCAAGACGAATCATCATTCCAGTTCCCGTTCTCACCCCGCGCCTTTCTAGCGGTTGGGTTGGGCTCGTAACACCAGTTCCCTACACATTGGCAAAACGTTTGGTAGCCAGCCTAAGGAACGAAGTAATTGCGGGCGATGACCGAATCCGCTCTTTGATTCCAGATGCAGCTGGCGGCCTCACCCCATTCAAAAAAGCAGTACAGCTAGCACTTACCAAAATCAAAGATGCACGAGTCGAAACCCGATGGACTGACGCATCGGTGCCTGGGACTCCGTCTGAGCCACTGCCGACGGATCCGGACTGGGCCGGAGGAACGCTCTATAGAGATGTGCGAATTGTGCACTCTCCAGAAAAGATTGAAGAGGTCTGGAAGCGAGTTGAATCAATCGGTGGAGACAACGGTTACTCACTTGCAACCTGGGCATGGGAAGTGCGCGGCTTCATCGACAAGATTTTTGGCGGTGTGGGGCTTAGACGTGGTCGCCGCGACCCAAACCACCTTCAAGTTGGTGACGCATTAGATTTCTGGCGCGTAGAGGAAATTGATCGACCAAAACTTTTGCGCCTTCGTGCTGAAATGAAAATGCCGGGACTAGCCTGGTTGGAATTTGGTCTGGAAACTGACGACGAAACCGGCGGGACCGTTTTAACCCAGGTTGCGATTTACGCACCCAAGGGTTTACTTGGCCACGCATACTGGTGGGCCGTTTGGCCAATGCACGGTTTGGTTTTTCCATCGATGGCTCGAATTGCCGCCTTTGGTTCCAAGAAATCCCAGCCAAAAAAATAATTCGTTCAGTTAGGCTGGCAGGATGAAGAAAACATCTTGGGCTGCTATTGCCATGCTCGCGGTTGCCATTACTTGGGGCGCGGCTTTTGTTCTGATGAAGGATGCAATCCAAGATCAGCCTTTCTACGACTTTCTGGCCACTAGATTCACCCTGGC
>JBEGUG010000041.1:0-9610 GCA_041179005.1 Actinomycetota bacterium
TGGGGCCTGAAGGCTTGGATTCGAAGATGTGGCCAAGAAGAGGCCAGCCAACATAACCAGGAATCCGGCTACACCAAAAAGCGCAAACTGCAGGATTACAGCAACCACCAAAAGGGAAAGACCAATCACGGCAAGCGCTCCTCCAGCGATGATTCGCTTTGGAGATGTGGCGCCCGGTTTGCCCAGTTTGTGGGCCAGGCTTGAATCGGAGGCGTAAAGCCCGCGTTCTAGTTCATCGAGAAGCTGCTGCTCTTTATCTGAGAGGCCCACGATAACTCCTTTGGTTAACGATTTGGGTGAGAAAAACCACCTACATAAAGTCTAAACATCTGTGGCCAGTTAGGCTATTCCCGTGAGTGAAACCCAAGTTCTGTTAGGCCTGATTCAAGACCACCTCGATGAGTTTTGCACCGCCCGGAAATCCGATTTTGAGCAGATTTCCCCTGATTTAGTGCCCGTTATTGATTACACAAGGGACCTGCTCCAAGGGGGCAAGCGATTTAGGGCTTTATTCTGCTACTGGTCTTGGGTAGGTGCACTGAGCAGCTCCGACATCAGACAATCTGAAGTCCAAAGATCTGCTTCCGCCGAGGCCATGGTTGGCATCACTGCCGCTCTCGAGATGTTTCACGCTGCCGCCCTGGTGCACGATGACCTGCTTGATCAATCCGATACCCGCCGCGGCAAGCCATCGGTTCACAAAAGATTCGAAACTCTGCACGGAAATTCTGGCTGGGCCGGTTCGGCCGAACGCTTTGGTGTCGCCGGTTCGGTATTGGTTGGCGACCTCATGCTGGGCTGGAGCAGTGAAATTTTTGGCAACGCGCTGCTGCAAGCACCTGAACCTTCTGCCGAATCATCCTGCAGAGTTGAATTCAGCAAGATGCGCGTTGAGGTTATGGCCGGTCAGTACCTAGACGTACTTGAAGAGAATGCTGCAAACACCCGCCCGGTTGATGAAGCCGTTGGCAGGGCAAATCGCGTGATCCTCTACAAGACCGCCAAGTACAGCATCGAAGCACCACTTTTGATTGGCGCATCCTTTGCCGGTGCTTCACCGAGCCTGTTGCGAGGACTATCTGCTTTTGGAATTCCACTTGGCATGGCATTCCAACTTCGCGATGACATTCTTGGAGTGTTTGGCGATCCAGCAATAACCGGTAAGCCTGCTGGCGATGACCTGCGGGAAGGAAAGCGAACCGTTCTGGTTGCCCTAACTAGGGAATCGCTAACTTCATCGGTTGGTGCGATTTTTGACGAAATGCTTTCCAGTAGATCGCTGACCGGTGAGCAAATCTCTTTCCTTCAGCAGACAATCGTTGGCTCTGGAGCATTAGCTAAAACTGAGCGAATGATTGAAGAGCTTGCCGATGAGAGTTTGAACGCACTGGAATCGCTGGAAATTGACGAACGTGCAAAAAATGAACTTCGTGATTTAGCCATGAAGGTGATTAACCGTCAGGCCTAATTGGCTTCTAAAGTTTTTAGAGTGCAAGCAACATAGCGGCGCGACGGACAGCAGACTTGTGTCCCTTCAGCAGAAACTCCATTGGCGTGCCCGGCAAACTTTCTTCTACCGTGTAGAGCCAGCGAAACGCAGCTTCGTAGTTCAATCCCGAATCAAGTAACACAATCATCGTTCCTGGAAGGCTAGGCAGCGGCTCCCCTTCAACAATGATTTCTGCTGGGATCATCTGGACTCCATCGCGCTTGATGGCAATCAGGTGGTGCTCCTCAATAAATCGGCGCACCCTGCCAACCGGAATCGACAGCGCCTCGGCAGCTTCGGGAATTGTTATCCAGGACTCAACCTGGTCTAGAACATCACTCACAAGACAAGATTGCCACACCTGAGAGCCTCACGGGTATCAAACGGCCCCCGTGCGATGATATTGGCTGGCCGTCGCAGAAGAAATGTTGAGACTTTGGAAGATAAACGTGACAAGAAAGCGCTGGGAATGGCGCTTGTCACTGTGCCAATTTCAATAGTTAGCGGCCTGACCGGTTCCGATGCAGCCATCGCGACCGAAACCACCTTAAACTCCGATACCCAAAACCCGCAGGCAAATACCCCTGAGGCTGGCAAAACTTCAGCGCAGATGAATCTGACCGCAGCACCAATTAGCAGGGCAACTCAGCTCAGCTACACAGTCAGAGCCGGCGATACAGTGAGCAAAATTGCCAGAAAGTTTCAGCTCTCAACAAACCAATTGATTCAAATCAACAATCTTGGCGCTAAGGCATTGATTGTGCCAGGGCAAAAACTCAAACTGATTAGTGATGCGATTGAACCTGCAGTGCAGAAGAAAGCCGATGCTGCCACGGTCCATGTTGTGAAGCGCGGCGAAACGATTAGCTCAATCGCAAAGACTCACAAAATTTCGATCACCACAGTTCTGGCCATGAACAAGCTTTCAGCTTCTGCGATTATTTTCCCTGGTCAGCGACTAGTAATCGGATCGGTTATTCCAAAAACGATCAAACCTGCGCAGCCAAACGAGCATGTGGTTCAGGCCGGGGAAACCCTGGCTTCAATTGCAAACCACTATGGAATTGCACTGAATTCAGTTTTGGAACTAAATGGCCTAACCGAATCTTCCTTGATTTACAGCGGATTGAAAATACAACTCAAGACCGCTGAAGTTAGCACTCCGGCGGCACCCAAAGCTCCCGCTGCGCCAAAACCTGTTGCTGCACCGCTCAGCGGTGGGCTCAGCTCAACCGATCCGCATCGCCCAAGCAATGTTTGTGAAACACACGGACACCACACCGTAAAAGCTGGTGAATCGGTTAGCAAGATTGCGGCAATCTACGGCGTACCAACTCAATCAGTGTTGAGCGAAAACGGACTGACCTGGTCGGCAATGATTTTCATCGGTCAGAAATTGGCGATCCCTGGCGTGCACGAAATAAAGTTTTGCCCGGACCTGACCAAGATGACAGCCGAGATGAAATCAAACGCTGAAACCATTTACAAGATTGGCAGATCTTTAGGTGTGAGCGACTATGGAATCGTTATCGCACTTGCAACGGCCATGCAGGAATCAGGGTTGCGAAACATCAACTATGGCGATCGAGATTCAGTTGGTTTGTTCCAGCAGCGACCAAGTGCTCACTGGGGGTCTGTCTCTCAAATAATGAATCCCGAGTATTCGGCACGAGCATTTTTTGGTGGAAGAACCAGCCCAACATATGGTGCTGCCCGAGGGTTATTGGATATCAAGAACTGGACTGCCATGAGTTTGACCCAGGCGGCACAGGCCGTTCAAATTTCGGCCTATCCAAACGCTTATGCAAAATGGGAAGCTTCTGCATGGGTTTGGCTCGATGAACTGATGGGTGTCAGCCCTGAGGAAAACAAGTCCAATGCCTAGTTTGGTTGGCCGCCTGATTGGTGACAGATACCAAGTGGAGCAGGTCGTTGCTCGCGGAGGTATGGCTACTGTTTATCTGGCCATGGACCTAAGGCTAGAACGCAAGATTGCCCTGAAGGTGATTCACCCTCATCTTGCCAGCAACGAATCTTTCAGAGATAAATTCATTCGCGAGGCAAGAATTGCGGCGAAACTTTCACACCCTAATTTGGTCAATGTTTTTGATCAGGGCCAAGAGGGTGACATGGCATTTATGGCCATGGAGTTTGTCTCTGGAATTACTCTGCGCGATGCGCTGAAAGATTTTGGTGCACTTGATGCAAAAAGGGCGCTTGATCTATTTGAGCCAATCTTGAGTGGTTTGGCCGCTGCACATCGCGCCGGAATATTGCATCGGGATTTGAAACCAGAAAATGTTTTGCTATCTGATGATGGCCGCATCAAACTTGGCGACTTTGGTTTGGCTCGCGATATCGAAAACAACACCTCAACCGGATCTTTGGTTGGAACAGTTGCCTACCTATCCCCTGAACTAGTTACTCGCGGTGTAGCTGATGCTCGCAGTGATGTTTATGCAGCCGGAATAATGCTTTTTGAGATGCTTGCCGGGAAACAACCCTTTGAAGGTGAACAAGCAGTTCAAATTGCATATCAGCACGCAAACGATAACGTTCCGGCGCCATCAAAATTCAGCAGCAATGTTCCACCTCTCTTGGATGAGCTGGTGCTTTGGGCAACCGCAAGAGATGCTGCCCACCGCCCCGCGGATGCCGTTGAACTTCTAGAAGTTGTAAAACGAGCCAAGACCGAAATTAAAGCTGGTCGCAATGATACGAATCTTGGAATTCCAGTGGTGCAGAATCCAAATAGTCAACAGTCGTCGAACGCAACTACCGTGCTTCCAACCACTCAAGATCAAACCCAGGTCTTAAACCCAGACCTTTATGCCGCATCCGGCTTTGATGAAAATCAAACGATGGCGCTTTCGGGAATCGGTGATCACTCAGCGACAACGGTGCTCGACAACCTGAGTTTTGAGAGTGATTCATTTTCTTCCCCACTTGAAGGATTTGGCAGAAAACGCCGCGGCTTAAGACTGTTGATCGTAACCCTGCTAGTAGTTCTGCTTGGTGGCGGCAGCGGCTGGTGGTTCAGCAGTGGGCCAGGCGGATTGGCTGTGATTCCAAACCTTACAAGCCGCACAGCCGACGATGCTCAACTTGCACTCTCAACGCTGAAGGCAAATATTGCTCTCGCTGAAGAATCTTCCGCGACTGTCACGAAGGGCCTAGTAATTCGAACTGATCCGCCGGCCGGAGCATTCTTTTTTGGCGGCACTTTGATAATTTATATTTCAAGTGGGCCAAGCCTGGTGGCTGCACCAGAGCTGAAAGGCATGAACGTTGCCGCCGCAACCGCCGAAATCATAAAGAATGGTTTCACTTTGGGCGAGGTTAAATCTGTTTTCAATGAAGCACCGATTGGCGAAGTGTTTGATTACCTAGGTTCCGATGGAAACAGAATTCCTGAAAATAGCAGAATCGATATCTCAGTTTCCTTGGGAGCAATACCTGTCGTTGCCGGTTTAGAGCAAGAGGCCGCAGTAGCTGCCATCGAATTGGTTGGACTAAAAATCAATGAAATAACAGAGGACTACAGCGACTCAATTGCTGCGGGTCAGGTCATATCAATCGTTCCGCAAACGCAGCCACTTGAGAAAAACGGCTCAGTGAATCTAATCGTTTCAAAAGGCCCAAATATTGTTGATGTTCCAAACATGATTGGCCAAACCGTTTTGGCTGCCAAAGCTGCGCTCGAATCACTTGGACTGCGCGTGATTGTGAATACAGACCAACTGACCACCCGATGGGGTGTCGTGGCTATTAAGCGTCAGAGCGCCGCCGCTGGAACTCAATTGCGGGTCGGCGACTCAATCACTATTTCTACAAAATAGTTTCTAGGTTTAGCGCTTAGCTAATTGCTCAGCAACCAAGAACGACAGCTCAAGTGACTGCATGTGGTTCAAGCGCGGGTCACAAAGAGATTCGTAGCGCTCTTCAAGGCTAGCTTCGTCAATTTGCTCAGATCCGCCCAGGCACTCGGCTACGTCATCACCGGTTAGCTCAACGTGCACACCACCGGGGAAAGTTCCAGCAGCCTTGTGAACCTCAAAGAAGCCTCGAACTTCGTCCATGACGTCATCGAAGCGGCGTGACTTGTAGCCGTTCTTTGTAGTAATGCCGTTTCCGTGCATTGGGTCTGTAATCCAAAGTGGGTTGGCGTCGGAATCTCTAACCGCTTCTACCAACTTCGGCAATTCTTCACGAATCTTTCCCGCTCCCATGCGAGTAATGAATGTCAATCGACCAGGCTCGCGGTTTGGGTCAAGCTTTTCAATTAGTTGAACCACGTCTTCAACCTGTGTGGTTGGACCCAACTTAACGCCTATTGGATTGCGCACGCGCGATAGGTAGTCAACGTGTGCGTGATCCATCTGCCTGGTTCTTTCACCAATCCAAATGAAGTGACCCGAAGTAATGTACGGATTTCCGGTTCTAGAATCGATGCGGGTTAGCGGACGCTCGTAGTCCATCAACAACCCCTCGTGACTTACGTAGAACTCTGTAGTGCGAAGTTCATTGAAATCTGCTCCGCAGGCATCCATGAATTTAATCGCACGGTCAATTTCCTGTGCCAAAGAGAGGTAGCGCTCATTTGCCGGGTTATTTGCGAAGCCTCGGTTCCACTCGTGTACCGAACGCAAGTCAGCAAAACCACCCTGCGTGAAAGCACGGATAAGGTTCAAGGTTGAAGCAGAAGTGTTGTAGGCCTTAAGCATGCGCTTTGGATCCGGGGTGCGAGCTTCTGCGGTGAAGTCGTAACCGTTAACAATGTCCCCGCGGAACGCTGGAAGAGTTACATCGCCGCGAGTTTCGTTGTCACTTGAGCGCGGCTTAGCGAACTGACCGGCCATGCGACCCATCTTGATTACCGGCATAGATGCGCCGTAGGTCAAGACGACCGCCATTTGCAAAAGGGTCTTAACGCGGTTTCTGATTCGATCAGCGGTTGCATCGGCAAAAGTTTCTGCACAGTCGCCACCCTGCAGCAAGAAAGCCTTGCCCTGTGCTGCCGCAGCTAATCTGCTTCGCAGAATATCTACTTCACCGGCAAACACAAGTGGTGGCAATGTGGCAAGCTCGGCACGCACATCAGCGACTGCACCTTGATCTGGCCAGGTTGGCTGCTGCGCAGCTGGCAAAGTTAAATAGTGATCCAGCCCGGCAAGAACTGCTGGGTTTGCTGCGATTACAGGATCATTCATTTTGCCGCTTTCTTGTTTGTTGGCTGCTAGCGAGCCAGACGTGCGCTTTTTTCTTTAACCGAAGATGCGTAAGCATCCACGTATTCTTGACCGCTAAGTTTTCTTAGTTCGTACATGATTTCATCGGTAACAGCGCGTAAGACGATTCGATCGCCTTCCATGCCATCGAACCTAGAAAAATCCAAAGGTGTACCAACAACTATCCCGATGCGACGAATCCTTGGTAGTCGCTTTCCGATTGGCTGCACTTTTTCGGTATCGATCATTGCAACTGGAATAATTGGCGCTTTTGATTCCAACACCATGCGTGCGATTCCGGTCCTACCCCGATACAGTCTTCCGTCAGGACTTCTTGTACCTTCTGGGTAGATACCTAGGACCTGACCCTGAGATAAAACTTTGAGACCGGTGTTTAGCGAGGCTTCCGAGGCTTTTCCGCCGCTTCTGTCGATTGGCAACTGGCCGGTTGACTTAAAGAACCAGCGCGTAAGTGCCCCCTTTAGGCCTTTACCGGTGAAGTACTCACTCTTGGCCAAGAAAACTACTGGACGTCTGGATTGCAACGGAAGAAAAATCGAATCAGAAAAAGAAAGGTGATTACTGGCCAGAATCACCGGGCCAGTGGTAGGGATATTTTCAATGCCCCTGACCCAAGGTCTAAATAGGACTCGCAAAAGCGGCCCAAGAACGAAAGTTTTGAGAATAAAGTAAGCCACTTATTCAACCCTTTCGCGCCTGCCGACTGTAAAGGTTTAGTTTACCTTTGGGCTCAGGGATACGCGAGCGAGATCTGCGGCGCCCACAACTCCCGCATCATTGACGAATTCGGCACCGGTAATGACCAATTCCGGCCTAAAACCTCTGGCCGGAAGAGACCTCAGGTAGCCCTCCCGAATAGGGTTTAGCAATAGATCCCCGGCGGCACTAACTCCCCCGCCAATTACGACAATCTGCGGGTCAAGAACGGCAACCAGAGAGGCAATTCCCTGACCCAGCCAATCGCCAAGTTCGGCAAGTAAACGCAAGGCGCCCGGATCTGATTCAAGAATGGCCTGATAGACCTCTTGTCCGCTTAGTTGACCGGCGGCAGCTTGAAGTTCCCTCAACCTGGCCCCCGAAGCATCGCCCGATTCGGCAAGTGCTTTGGCAGCCCTTAATAGGGCCGTTCCAGATCCGTAGGATTCAAGGCAACCGTTTTGGCCACAGCCGCAAGGCAGTCCATCCGGCACAATCCTTAGGTGGCCCAGTTCTCCGGCAATGCCGAAACCACCGCGAAGCATTTTGCTATCTGTGATTACCGCACCGCCAACTCCAGTACCGATGGTGAGCATCACCATGTGCTTGTATCCCTTGCCGGCACCGTATCGGTATTCTGCCCAACCAGCGGCGTTGGCGTCGTTTTCGATAATGACCGGGATATCTAACTTGGCTTCAAGACGAGCCTTGAACGGCTCATTTCTCCAGTTGATGTTTGGCGCATAAATAATGTTGGATTGCTCAGCATCGATGAAGCCAGCTGCGGCTACTCCGGCACCTAAAACTTCGTAATCTTTTGCAAGCTCTTCAATCAGGCCAACAACCGCATCAACTAGAGCGGAAGAATCCTGTGCCGGCGAAGGAACCCTAAGCTCCTTGACGATTTGACCCTCGGCATCGACCAACGCCCCAGCGATTTTCGTACCACCGATATCAATGCCTATTGCGTACACGGAACCCCATTTAGAAGAATTTTTTGAACCAGCAATATTCTCTCACTGACCTCTAAAGTTTAGTCAAATCGCCAAGTAGAGTTATCGAAATAAACCCGTCAAAGGAGATGCAGTGAAGACTTACGATGTTGCCCCAATCGTTGTCAGTGACAAGTCAGAGAACATAACTGACCTATTAGTCAACAGAGTAAAAGAGACTCCAAACCTCAACCTCTTCTCCATTGAGACAAAGCCAGGCGTGTGGGTAGACCAAACCGCCAAAGAATTTCAAAACAAGGTAATCGCGGTTGCCAAGGGACTGGTTGCAGCCGGTATCCAACCTGGACAAGCCGTTGCAATCATGAGCCGCACCCGTTACGAATGGGCGCTCATTGACTTTGCTATCTGGTACGCCGGCGGTGTTTCAGTTCCAATTTACGAAACCTCTGCCCCATCACAAATTGAATGGATTCTTTCTGACGCCGACTGCGTTGCACTATTCATTGAAAACGACGAGCACCAGGAACGCTTCAACGAAATCAAGGCATCAGCGCCACTTTGTCGCCAGGTGTGGAGCATCGACGGCGGCGCAATCGAACAGCTTGAAAAACTGGGCAAAGATATCACATCGGATGCAATAGAAGTGCGACGTAAGTCTTCAGGTCTTTATGACCTTGCAACAATCATTTACACCTCGGGCACAACCGGAATGCCAAAGGGCTGTGAGCTGCTACACCGTGGCTTTGTTGAGCTGAGCAAGAACGCAACTCTCGAAATGTCTGAGGTTGTAAACCCCAAGCACAGCACTCTTTTGTTCTTGCCGCTAGCGCACGTTTTCGCTCGCTTCATTTCTGTTCTTTGTGTGCACGGTGGGGTTAAGGTTGGTCACCAGCCTGATACCAAGAATGTTGCTCCCGCTATGCAAAGTTACAAGCCACACTTTCTACTTGCAGTTCCTCGCGTGTTTGAAAAGGTATACAACTCTGCAGAGCAAAAAGCCGAAGCCGGCGGCAAGGGAAAGATTTTCCGCAAAGCGGCTTACACTGCAATCGCTTATTCAAAGGCGCTTGACACCAAGAAGGGCCCTTCGCTTGGACTAAAGATTCAACACGGTCTATTTGACAAGTTGGTTTACAAGAAACTGCGCGCTGCAATGGGTGGACGCGTGAAGTACGCCATTTCTGGTGGTGGCCCACTTGGTGCTCGCCTAGGTCACTTCTACC
>JBEGUG010000042.1:0-8381 GCA_041179005.1 Actinomycetota bacterium
CGCTTCACTAAAAACAAGGAGAAACAAATTGGCTGAAATCTTTTACGACAAGGATGCAGACCTTTCGATCATTCAGGGTCGCAAAGTTGCAGTGCTTGGCTATGGTTCACAGGGTCACGCTCACTCACTTAATCTGAAGGATTCAGGCGTGGATGTTGTTGTAGGTCTTCCTGCAACTTCAAAGTCACGCGCAAAGGCTGAAGCCGCTGGTCTAAAGGTGCTTACCCCAAGTGAAGCTTCTGCATGGGCAGACGTCATCGTGGTACTTGCACCAGACCCACGTCAGCGTGATCTTTACACCCAAGACATCGAACCAAACCTGTCAGCAGGTAAGGCACTTGTTTTCGGTCACGGTTTCTCAATTCGTTTTGGTTACATCACCGCACCTGAGGGTGTTGACGTTTTCCTTGTTGCTCCAAAGGGACCAGGTCACTTGGTTCGTCGCGAGTACGAAGGTGGCCGAGGAGTGCCGAACCTAATTGCTGTTCACCAGAACGCAAGCGGTTCAGCATTTGAGCTAGGTCTTTCATACTCAAAGGCAATCGGTGGTACCCGTGCGGGAACCATCAAGACAACCTTCGCTGAAGAAACTGAAACTGACCTATTTGGTGAGCAGGCAGTTCTTTGTGGTGGAGCATCGCAGCTTGTTCAGTACGGTTTCGAAACTCTTACCGAAGCTGGTTACCAGCCAGAGGTTGCGTACTTTGAGGTACTTCACGAGTTGAAGCTAATCGTTGACCTAATGTACGAGGGTGGAATCGCAAAGCAGCGTTGGTCAGTTTCTGACACAGCTGAGTACGGTGACTACATCTCTGGTCCACGCGTAATTGGCCCAGAGGTTAAGGAGCGTATGCGTGAAGTGCTAACCGATATTCAGGACGGCACATTTGCAAAGCGCTTCGTTGCTGACGTAGATGCCGGTGCCCCAGAGTTCCTAGCACTACGCGCAAAGGGTGAGGCTCACCCAATTGAGGCAGTAGGTCGCAACCTGCGCAAGCTTTTCTCATGGATCAAGAACTCAGATGACTACCAGGAAGGTGTTGCAGCCCGCTAAGGCTCGGGCCTCAGTCATCTAAAGGCACCCCGTCGCTTTCGAGCCAGGGGTGCCTTTTCTTTTTGGCTAGAATTGGATTAGCACCTCGTCGCTGTTGCCGTGGGCATAACATTCCATCTAACAAGGATTCCCATTGACTAAGCCAGTCGTTCTAATTGCCGAGGAACTTTCTCCTGCAACCGTTGAGGCCCTAGGCCCAGATTTTGAGGTTGTAAATGTTGATGGAACCGATCGCCCAGCTCTGCTGAAAGCTCTTGCAACCGCCAACGCAATTTTGGTGCGCTCTGCAACTCAGGTTGATGCCGAAGCAATCGCTGCTGCACCTCAGCTAAAGGTTGTAGCTCGTGCGGGTGTTGGTCTAGACAACGTAGACATCAAGGCTGCTACTACCGCGGGTGTGATGGTGGTAAACGCCCCCACCTCAAACGTGGTTTCTGCTGCGGAACTTGCGATTGCACAAATGCTAGGACTTGCCCGCCACATTCCTGACGCCAATGCCTCGCTGAAGCGCGATGAATGGAAGCGCTCACAGTTCACCGGTGCTGAGCTTTACGAAAAAACCGTAGGCATTGTTGGCCTTGGCCGCATTGGTGGACTCGTAGCAGAGCGTCTTGCCGGATTTGGAGTTGAGCTTATTGGTTATGACCCATATGTCACACCTGCTCGCGCTGAGCAGATGGGCGTCAAGTTGGCCAGCCTCGAAGAAGTTATGAAGCAGTCTGACTTCATTACCATTCACATTCCAAAGACTCCTGAGACCACCGGCATGATCGGCGAAGCTCAGTTCAAAATTGCAAAGCCAAATCTTCGCATCGTGAACTGTTCACGCGGTGGAATCATCGATGAAGACGCACTCTTCAAAGCACTAAGCACAAACCAAATTGCCGGTGCCGGACTGGACGTTTTCGTCAACGAGCCACCTAAGGGGTCACCGCTTCTTGGTCTAAAGAATATTTTGGTAACTCCGCACCTAGGTGCATCAACCGATGAAGCTCAGGAGAAGGCGGGTGTTTCAGTTGCCAAGTCAGTTCGTCTGGCGCTCGCCGGAGATTTGGTGCCGGATGCAGTGAACGTGGCCGGTGGAAACATTCATGCGTCGGTCAAGCCTGGAATTTCTCTGATTGAAAAATTGGGCCAGGTCCTTTTTGGAATTTGCGGTGGATCTGTTTCAGCAATTGAGGTAGAGGTGCGTGGCGAGATTGCAGTTCACGATGTAACTGTGCTGAAGCTAGCTGGACTAAAGGGCTTTTTCCAGAATGCGGTTACCGAGCAGGTTTCATACGTGAATGCTCCGCTAATGGCTGAACAGCGCGGCATGGACGTGAAGCTTACCGTTGACGTGAAGTCAGAAGAGTACCGAAACGTCACAACCATAAAGGCGATTCTTGCTGATGGCACGACCGCATCGGTTTCTGGAACCGTTATTGGTCCAAAACTTCACCAGAAGATTGTGAATATCAATGGCTACGACGTTGAACTTGGTCTTGCAGAGCACCTAGTTCTCATGGTTTATGAAGACCGCCCGGGAATCGTTGCCGTTTATGGAAAAGCATTTGCCGATGCGAATGTAAACATTGCAGCGATGCAGATTGCTCGCCAGCAAAAAGGCGGCAAGGCTCTATCTGTTATCACAGTGGATTCTCCAGTTGATGCTGCAGTACTTGAAGAAGTGCGCGTGGCAATTAAGGCAGATGTAATGAAAGCAATCGACATTATTGGCTAACTGCCACTAAGCGAAGGAAGAAAAATGTCAATAATTCTTGATGTACGCACTCCAGCAGAAGTTGCCGAGGGCCACCTTGAGGGCGCGCTATTCGTTGACTTCATGGCCGATGACTTCCGCGAGAAAGTTGTTGAACTAGACAAGTCAGCCGATTACATCGTGCACTGCCGCTCAGGTAACCGTTCAGGTCAAGCGGTAGTCATTATGGCGGAACTCGGATTTACCGGTGAGCTAGTAAACGGCGGAACTCTAGACGAGGCTGCCGCGACTACCGGCGCCGAAATCGTTAAATAATTTAGTTTTATAAAATGGCAGATTCGTCGTACTGGGATTCAAAGTATGACGTTGACGAGTTCATTTACACAAAAGAGGTAAATCGGTTCGTCAAAGAATACTGTGAACCACTTATCCAAAAAATTGGTAAGTCGGGCAAAGTAATTGATCTTGCCGGTGGCGAGGGCCGCAACTCAGTTTGGTTCGCCGAACACGGTTGGCAGGCAGAGAACATAGATTTTTCAGGCAAGGCTCTGTCCAAATTTCTAGAATTCGCTGAAGAGCGCGGTGTATCGCAACTGGTTTTTGCAAACCGTGCCGATGCAACAGGTTTTGAGTCGGTCTTGATGCCGGTGGATATCGGTGTTTGTGCCTATCTTCAAATTCCACAGCCTGACCTATTTGATGCCTTGGATAACTTGATTGAAAACATCAAGCGCAAGGGTTACCTAATGGGCGTCTGGCACGCTCGCGAAAATCTCGAAGGCGGTTTTGGTGGTCCCCAGGATCCGCAGGTTTTGCCGACCGCAAGCGAGATGCGTGAATTCCTTGAGCAGTACCCATTGGATATCGAATTTCTTGGAAATCGTGAGGGCCAGGTTCAAACCAGGGAAGGTCTAAAGCCTTCAACCACACTGGTGCTGCTGGCAAAGCTCCAGTAGCGGTAATCCGCAATCAAAGGCGATAAACTCGGTTCAAATAAGAGCACTGGGAGCTTCAATTGACGCGTGAATACAAGATTGCCGTAATCGGCGGGGATGGCATTGGTCCGGAAGTGACCGCCATTGCGCTCGAGGCAATTCGTCGCGTAACTGCAGGTTCCGGAGTGGAATTCAAAACCACCGAATTTGATCTAGGCGCTCGTCGCTACCTAGCAACCGGCGAGACACTTACCGACGCTGATCTTGAATCACTAAAAAAACACGATGCAATTTTGCTTGGCGCAATCGGTGACCCAAAAGTTCCATCGGGTGTCCTAGAGCGTCAATTACTTTTGAAACTGCGTTTCACTTTTGATCACTATGTGAATCTTCGACCAACCAAGTTGTATCCGGGTGTGGTTAGTCCGTTGGCTGATCCTGGCAACGTGGATTTTGTCGTTGTACGCGAAGGAACCGAAGGCCCTTATGTTGGCAACGGGGGATCCATCCGCGTAGGCACACCCAATGAGGTTGCTAATGAGGTTTCAGTAAACACCTCATTTGGGGTTGAGCGTCTAGTTCGACACGCATTTGAACTTGCCTCTACTCGTGATCGTAAGAAAGTCACCCTGGTTCACAAAAATAATGTATTGGTGCACGCTGGTTGGCTTTGGCAGAACACCGTCAATCGCGTTGCCGAGGAATTCCCTGCGATCAAGCACGACTATCTACACATTGATGCTGCAACAATCTTCATGGTCACAGACCCAGAGCGTTTTGACGTAATAGTCACCGACAACCTTTTCGGCGACATCATCACAGACCTTGCAGCTGCAATCGGCGGCGGCATTGGGTTGGGTGCTTCAGGAAATATAAATCCAGAGGGCACCTTCCCAAGCATGTTTGAACCGGTACATGGTTCAGCTCCAGATATTGCTGGAAAGAATATTGCAGACCCAACGGCAGCAATTCTTTCGGCCGCGTTGCTGCTAGAACACTTGAAGAACCCGGTGGCGGCTGCACGAATTGAAAATGCAGTGGCAGCAGACCTAGCTAATCGCGGTGACAAGAAGCGTTCGACTCAAGAAGTTGCTGAAAGTATTTTCGCTCTTCTCTAAAAGTTTCAAGAAAGTAGCAGATCATGGACGATCTAAAATTTGAAGTTATTCGCAATCCGAATCCAACTCCGGATGCCGAGCGCGAAGAGATTATCAAGGCGCCAGTTTTTGGTGCAAATCTAACCGATCACCAAATCGTTGTGGTCTGGGAAAAAGACAAGGGCTGGCACAGCGCTCAAGTTCTTCCATACGGCCCAATCATGATGGATCCGTCAGCGGCTGTCTTGCACTATGGCCAAGAAATCTTTGAGGGCATTAAGGCCTATCGTCACCAGGATGGATCAATTTGGACTTTCCGCCCAGAGAAGAATGCCCAGCGTCTACAGCGCTCTGCTAAGCGCATGGCACTTCCTGAACTTCCGACAGAAATTTTCATTGAATCACTTCGTCAGCTAATTGCGGTTGACGGGGCTTGGGTGCCAGCACCAGTGAACGAGAAGACTCTCTATTTCCGTCCATTTGAAATTGCTGCCGAAAACTTTCTTGGAGTGCGCGCAGCACACCGAGCGGAATTCCGCGTAATCGCATCACCGGTTGGTCCTTACTTCACTGGTGGACTTAAGCCGGTTTCAATTTGGATTGCTCTTGACTCTGCACGTGCTGGAAAGCACGGCACCGGAGAGGCCAAGACCGGCGGAAACTACGCTGCGTCACTTCAGGCCCAAAACGAAGGCTATGAACATGGATGCTCCCAGGTAATGTTCTTGGATGCCGAAACTGCAACTTACATTGAAGAACTTGGCGGCATGAACCTATTCTTTGTTTACAAAGACGGTCACGTGGCAACCCCTTCATTAGATGGAACGATTTTGCGCGGCATCACTCGTGACTCTGTGATCCAACTTATTAAGGACCGCGGACTAAAGATTGAAGAGCGCAAGATTTCGCTAGATGAAATAAAGACCGGGATCACCTCGGGGGACATTGTTGAGGTATTTGCCTGCGGAACCGCAGCAGTGATTACCCCTATCGGTGAATTCAAGTCTCGCGAGGGAAACATCGGAGATCCAAATGCGGAACCTGGTGAATTGACCGCAAGTTTGCGCGCCGAACTAACCGGTATACAGTACGGAACGGTTGAAGACCGCCACGGCTGGATGCTAAAGCTTGCTGACTAGATCGGGATCTAATCAAAATGCGCGTTGCTCGATTTAGTTTGAATGGCGAACCTCGATTCGGCATTGTCGATGGACCAGAGTTGGTTGTTCTTAAAGGACACCCATTGGTAAACGGTTATGACACCACTGGCGAACGCGTGGCTCTAAAGGACGTAAAACTTTTGGCACCAACGATTCCATCCAAGATTGTTTGCATTGGCAAGAATTATGCTGACCACGTAGCCGAAATGGGTCGTGAAATTAACCCAGAGCCAACAATCTTCTTCAAGCCTTCTTCGGCCATTATCGGTCCGGGAGATTCCATTGTTTTGCCTACTCAAAGTAATCGTGTGGAGTTGGAAGCCGAACTGACAATTGTGATTGGTCAAATTACAAAAAACGTGGCCGAAGAGCAGGCTCTGGAGCACGTGTGGGGTTTTACAATTGCCAACGACGTAACCGCCAGAGACCTTCAGGCGTCTGATGACCAATGGGCAAGGGCCAAAGCTTTTGATACTTTTTGCCCTCTCGGCCCGTGGATTGAAACGGAATTTGTCCCTGATGGTCAAATTGTTGAAAGCCGCATTGATGGCGAAACAAAGCAGCAGGCCTCAATTGACCTGATGCTACATAACGTTCCAAAAATCATTTCTTACGTGAGCCACAATATGACCCTGCTGCCAGGGGATGTCATTCTCACTGGGACGCCTGCGGGTATTTCAAGAATTGATTCGGGGCAGCTAATTGAGTGTGAAATCGAAGGCATCGGCACACTATTAAATCCCGTCCTTTAGACTGGGCTAATTATGTCTTCGATAACCGCACCCTTCTCTACCGCCACTGGAACCGATGTCAAAGTGCGCTTTTGCCCTTCGCCAACCGGAACTCCGCATGTTGGCTTGATTCGCACCGCACTATTTAACTGGGCCTATGCGCGTCACACCGGCGGAACTTTTTTGTTCCGCATTGAAGACACCGACGCCGAGCGCGACAGCGAAGAATCTTTCGACATGATTTTGGATGCACTCGGTTGGCTTGGGCTGAATTGGGACGAGGGCGTCAACGTAGGCGGTCCAGCTGAACCGTATCGTCAAAGTGAGCGCACTCACATTTACCAAGAGGTAGTTGAGAAGCTAAAGGCGTCGGGTCACATTTACGAAAGCTACCTGACCGGCGAAGAAATCGATGAGCGCAACAAGGCCGCTGGTCGTGCGGTGCAGCTTGGATACGATAACTCTGAGCGAGATGCCACCGATGAAGAGCGCGCCTCATACAAGGCCGAAGGCAGGAGTCCGGCACTTCGACTTCGAGTGCCTGACGTAGACATCACCTTCACCGACTTGGTTCGAGGAGACATCACATTCCCTGCGGGATCTTTCCCTGACTTTGTGGTTGTTCGTCCAAATGGGCAGCCGCTGTACACACTGGTAAATCCGGTAGATGATGCATTGATGGGAGTGACTCACGTGCTGCGCGGGGAAGATCTGCTTTCTTCAACCCCGCGTCAGATTGCTCTCTACAACGCAATGTTTGAGGCTGGCATCACAAAGTTCATCCCGCAGTTTGGTCACCTGCCTTATGTAATGGGCGAGGGCAACAAGAAGCTTTCAAAGCGTGACCCGCAGGCAAATCTCTTCCACCACCGCGATCGAGGCTTTATTCCAGAAGGTTTGCTCAATTACCTTGCGCTACTTGGTTGGGGATTGTCGGCAGATCAAGACATTTTCACAATGGAGGAGCTGGCCGCTGCTTTTGACGTTAAAAACGTGAATCCTAATCCAGCGCGATTTGACCAAAAGAAAGCTGATGCTATTAACGCATCGCACATCCGTCTGCTCAGCCCAGAAGATTTCAAATCAAGAGTTGTGCCATATCTGCAGAGCGCGGGGATAGTCGGCGCAACCCTCAGTGCGAATGAGAATGAGATTCTTGACGCGGCCTGCCCATTGATTCAGGAGCGCGTAACTGTTCTGAGTGAAGCGCCGGAACTCTTGAGCTTTCTGTTCAAGACTGCCGATCAAATCACAATCGATCAAGATGCGCTTGCTGGAATGCCAGAGAATGTGGCGGAGGTGTTGGCTGCGGCAGTAGCGGCGCTGCAGGACATCAACGAAATTGAGTTCAAAACTGAGGCCGTGCAGAATGCATTGAACACAGCGTTGATTGAAGTCCTTGAGTTAAAGCCGCGATTTGCATTTGGCCCACTCAGAACCGGAATATCTGGCCGAAGAATTTCGCCACCACTGTTTGAATCAATGGAAATCCTAGGCAAGTCAGAGACAATTGCGCGACTAGAGGCGTTTGCTCGCTCTGTGTAGTCGGGCTAAGATTGTAAATCGAGCCCATGGGCTCATAAGTACCTTGGGGTATGGTGTAATTGGCAACACGGAGGTTTCTGGTACCTTTGTTCTTGGTTCGAGTCCAGGTACCCCAGCTTTGAAGACAGTCGATTATCGGCTGTTTTTTCGCTTAACA
>JBEGUG010000043.1:0-5914 GCA_041179005.1 Actinomycetota bacterium
AGTGACCCAGATGTTTTTGCAGCAGGTGACGCAGTTGAAAAACAAGGTCAGCTAATTGGCGAACAAACTTTGATTCCACTTGCAAACTTGGCAAATCGTCACGGCCGTCTAATTGCCGATGTGATCGCTGGTCGCGATGTGAAAGCGCACGCGGCAACCGGCACTGTAATCCTTGGAGCCTTTGGTCATGCAGTTGGCATCACTGGCCTCAGTGAACGTGCCGCTGTCAAAGCGGGCATCAAGCACCAGGTAATTCACATTCACCCAAACAATCACGCGGGTTACTACCCTGGCTCAAAGCGCCTTTCAATGAAGGTTCTCTTTGATCCAGCAACCGGTTTGATTCTTGGTGCACAGGCAAATGGTGAAGACGGTGTCGATAAGCGCATCGATGTTATTGCCACCGCAATGCACGGACATCTAACAATCGATGACCTGATGGATCTTGAACTTGCCTACGCTCCGCAATTTGGTTCGGCAAAAGACGCCATCAACATCGCCGGTTATGTTGGAAACAATGTTTTCAACGGAACCACTCCAACCCTTCAGTGGCACGAACTTGAGACAGCACGGGCAAACGGCGCACAGGTTATTGATGTTAGAAGTGGTGGCGAGCACGGCTTCGCCAAAATTCCGGGCACCCTAAACATTCCAGTCGAGGAACTTCGCGACCGCTTGAGCGAGGTGCAGCTAGAAAACGTCGTTGTATATTGCCAGGTTGGTCAGCGCGGCCACATTGCCACCCAGATCCTCAAAGCCAATGGCGCCAAGGTAAAGAATCTGGACGGTGGCTACCTAACTTGGGCTGCGGGCGAAGCGTCACTGAATCGTTAGTATCTGAGTGTGCCCAAGGTAGTTGAATGTAACTACAAACCTTAAAGGAGTGGGCACTTGAGCGTTAGATTCAGAAGCTTTCAACCCGTGGACACCGATGCCCTGCTCACGCTCTGGGACCAGGCACGCGGTGCTGGCTTTGAACCGGTCTATTCGCTAGCTGAGGTACTTGCCTCTTGCTCAAAGGACTTTGCGATAGTTGCCTGCGATGGTGATGAAGTTGTTGGCACCGCGGTTGGTCGCGCAGCGCACGAACAGGGTTGGGTTGTACTTCTTACTGTTGCGCAATCACACCAAGGCAAAGGTGTTGGCGGGCGCCTTCTTGCAGAACTTGAAATTGAAATGTCAAAAGCCGGCATAACAAAAATGTCAATGCTGGTTGCCGATGATGGCAAGAGCGGGGTTCTAGAAAAAGCAGGCTTTGAAGCACGCAAGCACCTGAACTATTTTGAACGCGCAGTATCGGTAAGTGAGCGCGAACGAGAAGTTCTTACAGACCTAGGCGGTGGATTGCTTCCGCGTAACCTCTGGAGCAAAATAGCGGGCATGAAGAACGAAAAAGAAATGCTCGAGCGCAGACTCGTTCTTCCTCTTTCCGATTCTTCACTTGCCGAGAAGTTTGGCGTTGAGCCACCAAAAGCCATCGTGCTTTTTGGCCCACCGGGAACAGGCAAGACCACTTTTGCAAAAGCAGTTGCGTCAAGACTCAACTGGCCTTTTGTTGAAGTTTTTCCATCACGCCTAGCCGGAGATCAAAACGGACTAGCTGGCGGCCTTCGCGAAATTTTTAATACCATCAACGATCTAGATAATGTTGTTGTCTTCATCGACGAGGTTGAAGAGATTGCTTCAAAGCGCAAGGGTGACCCACCATCACCAACACAAGGCGTCACAAACGAACTTCTAAAGCTGATTCCAACCTTCCGCGAAAAGCCTGGCCACCTTCTGATTGTTGCCACCAACTACATTCGCGCACTTGATGATGCATTCCTGCGTCACGGAAGATTTGACTACGTAATTCCAATTGGTCTACCTGATGCTGAAGCCCGTAATTCAATTTGGTCGCGCTACATTCCGCAGCAGGCACTCGACAGCATTGATGTTGCAGAACTAGTTAAGCGCACCCAAGGTTTCTCACCGGCTGACATTGAGTACGCAGCACGCAAAGCATCGCAGCGCGCACTTGAGCAATCTATTTACGAAACTAATGATTCCGCCAAAGCAAACTCAACAACTGCAACCGAGCACTACCTCTGGGCAATCACAAACACTCGACGCACGGTGAGCGATGAAGTTATTGCGGAGTTTGAGCAAGACATCGAGAGCATCGGTCGTCTGTAGAGCAAAGGACCTATGAAAGTCGATTGACCGGATCTATAAATAGGTGCACGATGTTGCCAATTAGGTCATCCTGAATCACAGCACGCCCGTAGTAATTCGCCTGAAGCGCGAATTCCAAAAGATCCTTGGCTTTCAAATCAAACTCGCTGATCTCACCAATCGGCACATCGTTGAACAAAATCACAAAGATGGTCTTGGTGGTGTTGCCCCACTCGGTGACCAATCGGGTCTCAAGGTAAACCTTGCCCTGCCAAAACTTTTGTCCCGCTCGCTGACTGGTGCTCAAAAGATTTTCACGAATAACCGCGTATTTGGTTTGGCCGTGAACCCTAAGGTGAAACTCCCCCGGCTGAGTTCTGAGTACGGAACGCAAATCAATCTCACCCTGAGCCAAGAAGCGGTCAACGTTGTCTTGCGGCGAGCGCGGTTGATTGCCAAACAGACCCAAAACAAACCCCCAAATAGGCAAAATCAACTAAAAAGTTCGCCTAAGTAACCAAATGAACAGCCTTAAAGATAGCAAATGTTCGGTTATCTGAATGTATTAAAGGGTGGGAACCTACCTATGCAAGAACAGCCGACAGGTAAGCCCGCGAACTATGCCTCACCGTGATGGTCGATAAACATCCGCGCGATGTTCAACGTAAGCAACCGTCACAATCACTTTTTCGTTTTCAATCCTGTAGATAACGCGGTACGAACCTCGTTTGGCCGAATAGAGCCCCTCGTAATTTCTAAGCAGCGGCTTGCCAACGCGCTGAGGATTCTCAACCAACGGCCCCTCGCAAAAACTAGCAACTGCATCAGCAATTTTTCGAGGCAGCTTGCTCATGTCTTTTCGAGCCGATGGCGCATAAACAAGTTTGTATTTAGCCATCTGAACCCTCACGAGCCCACTGCTCGTCAAGGATTCGTCTCATTTCCTCGCCAGTCACGGCCTCTTCGGGGTGAGCATCGTTGTAGTCGAGGGCCTCTTGAATGCGCTTTTGGGTTTCAGGGTTGCTGTAAATATCAAGTAGATCGTTCATGCCTTCATAGTCATCTATCCCAAGCAGGATTGCGGCCGGTTCACCATTTCTGGTGATAACTACCCGCTCGTGAGTTTGCTCAGCTGAATCAATCAATTTGGCAAAGTTTGCCCTGGCGTCCGCCATTGAGAAGTACTTCATGTACTTAAGTATGTACATCACCCTGACATCGGTCAATGCCCACTTATCAACACAACACCGATGAGCCTTGCTCATTGTCGGCTGCGTCAAATAGACTCTAGACAAATGGGCCGGTTTATCCGGTCGGCGTGTGGCTTTTGGCCCCAAGCTTCTGGCGGAGATAAGTTCGTCGGCAATGGCTTCTCGGAAGAGGAGCCATTGCTTTTTTAAGCCATTATTTTTGCCCGGATTGCATCGATTGCTCGATTCGCCTGATCTGGCTTCAAGATATTCATCGCTATTGGGCGAGCTACTAGGTCGGCAATCTGCAACCCGGTGCTCATGGTCTCTTTCGTTGCAAATTTAATGACCCTGGGGCCTTTTATGGATTGCAGGTACTCAGATACTTGCCGCACTTCTGCACACCCCTCAATCGGCTAAAATAAAGGTGTCCGGCAACGACGTCGACACCCAAAAACCGCTAACTCCCCACCAATATCGGAGCAAACATGCCAAAGATCATCGTCGAAGTTATGCCAAAAGAGGTCCTTCTTGACCCAGCCGGAAAGTCCGTGAACAACGCCCTGCACCGCAAGGGCCACAAAGACATCACCGCCGTCCGCATTGGCAAGCGCATTGAGCTTCACTTTGATCGTCCAATCACCGATAAAGACCTCGCCGAAGCACGCGAAATCGGCGAATCATTCCTTTCAAACGGTGTCATCGAAGACGTCGTCAAGATCAGCCAAGAAAACTAAGGGGCACCGAACATGAAGATTGGTGTTGTCACCTTTCCCGGCACCCTTGATGATCGCGATGCAGCACGCGCGGTTCGCCTAGCCGGTGGCGAAGCAGTTCAGCTCTGGCACGCAGACACCAACCTGCACAAGGTTGACGCAGTTGTTCTTCCAGGCGGTTTCTCTTACGGTGACTACCTTCGCTGCGGCGCTATCGCAGCTCAAGCCCCAGTCATGCAATCCATCATCAAAGCAGCAAACGGCGGACTACCGGTACTCGGCATTTGCAACGGCTTCCAGGTTCTTGTCGAGAGCCACCTACTTCCAGGCGGACTAATTCGCAACGAGCACCAGCACTTCATCTGCCGCGATCAAAAACTTATCGTCGAGTCAACCACCACCGCGTGGACCAACGAGTTTGAACTAAATCAAGAAATCACCATCCCGCTAAAGAATGGTGAGGGTGGTTACATTGCAACCGATGAAACCCTCAAGCGCCTCGAAGGCGAAGGACTCATCGCGTTCCGCTACAAAGAGGTAAACCCAAACGGATCAATGAACGACATCGCCGGACTCAGAAACGAACGCGGCAACGTTGTTGGTCTGATGCCTCACCCAGAGCACGCAGTTGAAGCAGGCTTCGGTCCTGACACCCCAATCGCAATGCGCAGCGGTGTTGACGGTCTGAAATTCTTCACATCGGTATTGAAGAATGTGGTGAACGCATAATGGGCCTGTTCGGAAAAAAGAAAATCGCATCGGGCGTTGACACAACCACCGAAGCCGCAAACACTCCAGACAAAGAACAACCGTGGGCAGCACTCGGTCTAAAAGACGACGAGTACGCACGCATCCGTGACATCCTCGGCCGCCGCCCAAGTTCATCAGAACTTGCCATGTATTCGGTGATGTGGTCTGAGCACTGCTCATACAAGTCATCAAAGATTTACCTTCGTCAGTTTGGCGAAAAGGTAACTCCAGAAATGAACAAGAACCTAATGGTTGGCATGGGCGAGAACGCCGGTGTTGTTGACATCGGTGAGGGCTGGGCCGTGACCTTCAAGGTTGAGTCACACAACCACCCAAGCTACATTGAACCATTCCAGGGTGCCGCAACCGGCATCGGTGGAATCGTTCGCGACATCTTGACTATGGGTGCACGCCCTATTGCAGTGATGGATCAGCTTCGCTTTGGTGAACCATCAAACCCCGATACCGCTCGCGTACTCGGCGGCGTCGTTGACGGAATCTCTTTCTACGGCAACTGCCTTGGCCTTCCAAACATTGGTGGCGAGACAGTGTTCGACAAGGTCTACCAGGGCAACCCTCTGGTAAACGCTCTTAGTGTTGGCGCACTGCGTCACGAAGACCTAAAGCTTGCCAAGGCATCAAACCCTGGCGACCTAGTTATTCTTTTCGGTGCCAGAACCGGCGCCGACGGCATTGGTGGCGTAAGCGTACTTGCCTCTGAAACCTTTGACAGCACCGGCCCTGCAAAGCGCCCAGCCGTTCAGGTTGGTGACCCATTCGCAGAAAAGGTTTTGATTGAGTGCTGTCTTGAGCTTTACGCCGCTCAGGTTGTTGCCGGTATTCAAGACCTTGGTGGTGCAGGTATTTCTTGCGCAACATCAGAGCTTGCCTCAAACGGTGGCGCAGGTATGCGCGTGCAGTTGCAAGATGTTCTAAAGCGTGACGAGTCACTTACTCCAGAAGAAATTCTGATGAGTGAATCGCAAGAGCGCATGATGGGCATCGTTCCTAAGAAAGACTTCAAGAAGTTCAAGGCCATCGTTGATAAGTGGGAAGTTGAATTCTCAGTCATTGGTGAAGTAATCAAAGAGGATCGTCTCTACA
>JBEGUG010000044.1:0-6142 GCA_041179005.1 Actinomycetota bacterium
TACCTCGGCACCTTCGTCAGATGCGATGAAACCAAAACCCTTGTCTTCGTCGAAGAACTTGACTTTGCCGGTTGGCATGGAGACCTCTTTCGTAAATCCAAGTTCTTATTTTACCCGTGAGTTGGGCGGATTCTCCAAGGTATCCTATAAGGATGGCTAAACAGAGTAAAAACCCAGCAAATAACCAAGCATCTCGTCTCGAAAGCATCTTTGCCTACATGGCTGTGGGGTTAATCGGGACCTCGATTTTGGCCATGGTTGCCGCTCTGCTGATTGCCGCAACCGGAAGCAACACTCCAGCGCTTGGAGAACAGGTTCTCCCCCCGGTCTTGGTCTTCTATCCGCAATTTGGATTGGTTGCCGGTGCCGCTTCAATCATCGCTCTGCTGATTACCAACATCTCCCGCCGCAATCGCGAAAACCGCAAGTAAAAAAGGCTGGTGGCGAAGTGAGTGAATTGCTGCAGGTTGCAGCCGCTCTTCGCAAAATGAGTGATGAATCACTGCAAACGCTGATCGCCGAAAGAATGGTGAATTCTTCGCAGCTGGTTGATTTCTTTGACCTTGCTGAGGCCCTCACCAAACCCGCATCGATCAGCTCCGCTATTGCGGCCCTACCACTGACTCAGGCACTGGAGCTGAAGTCCCTGTACGCAGGCCAGAAAGCAAACCCTAAAATTGCACGCGAGCTAGCGAATCAAATGTTGGTTTCAGCGGAACCAGATTTCAAGCCATTTGAATCAACAATCGAAGCTTTGACGGGTCTTGGAAATTTGGTGACTGCAACGAGGTCAATAGCCGTTGTGGAATTGCCTCCCGAGGAACGTCCTGACCAGGACCGAGTAGATCGTGACTGCGGCTTAGAGATCTTTGAGACAGTTCAGGCCGTGACCGAATTAATTTTTGACCTTGAAAACCGATACGTGCGCGAGGTTGGAAAAAAGCAGGTGGGCCTGCCGGATGTAAAGCGCTTTGCCGCGCACCTGCGTAAGACCAATGACTATGCAAAACAGATCTACGAGTTGGCGCATCTAGCCAACCTGATTTCGCTAGCCAATGGACGCTGGCAACTGAGCAACAATTCGGTTTTGTGGTTGGGCTGGAGTCCAGCAGAAAGATTCGAAACTCTCGCGAGCACTTGGCGAAAGGCTCTTGGTGATTCTTCTGCGAATGAACTGCAGGCTGCGCTATCGAAGTATTCCGGAGTTGTCTCACTGCAGCAGAGTCTGCACAAGACCTACCCTTTTGCCGACGGGTCAGTAACTTCCAAAATTACAAAACTTTCTGGCTTGGCTGCGTTGATTGGACTTTCGGCAAATGGCTGGATGAGCAGCTGGGCTAGCAAAGTTTTGAAAAATGATTTTGCCGGAGCAAGTAAATTAGCTCAGCAGAAATTGCCTGCACCCCAAAGCAAACTAATTTGCCAGGCAGATCTAACTTTGATTGCACCGGGGCCGCTGCCAACCGATGTTGAAATTATGCTTCGCAGATTCGCGGACACCGAGCAAATCGGTATGGCGTCTACATACCGATTATCAGCGCTGAGTATTAGCCACGGACTAGAAACCGGTCAAACCGTTGTCGAGATTCGCGATTTGCTGGCCAAGCTTTCCGATAACTCGATTCCGCAACCAATCGAATATTTGTTAAATGAAGCCGAAACGAGATTTGGAAGACTGAAAATTACCTCCGATTCTGAGGATGCTCGCTGTTACCTGAGCTCGCCCGACCCGGTGCTAATTGCAGAAATCTTGAATGAATCAAAGCTCAAACCATTTGCGCTGCAGCCTCTTGAGGACGGGGTTTTGGCGACTCGATTTGAAGCAGAGGTGTTGTATTTTGCACTGCGTGAAATTGGTTTTGTGGCGATCCGCGTGGACGGTGCTGGAAACGTTATTTCACCGCTAGCCGCTACTCGACAGATTGCGGATTCAGAAAAATCAAATTCCACTTTGATTGACATTCAACGACTGCGAATCCAAGAAACCAAACTAGGCGCTGCACCTGACGATGACGATCTTCAGCGACAAATTCAATTGGCGATCAAGAACAAGGCCAAAGCTAGATTCACGGTGAGCAGCAACTCAGGTGAAGAAATTGAGTTCTTGCTAGAACCCATCGGTATTGCCAACGGCCGCCTCAGGGCCAAGGACCGCAAAGCAGACATCGAGAGAACACTGCCCATCGCAAACATCATCCGGGTTGTGCTGGATTAGCGGCGGCTTTTGCTAGACACAGGCGGGATAGGCTTTAAGGATGACTAACGGACCACTGATTGTGCAGAGCGATAAGACCGCACTGCTAGAAGTGGACCACCCGCAAGCTGCAGAAGCCAGGCACGACCTGGCAGTTTTCGCTGAACTTGAGCGGGCACCCGAGCACATCCACACCTACAGGATCACCCGATTGGGTCTTTGGAACGCCAGAGCCGCCGGTCACGATGCTGATTTTGTCTTAGGTGTTTTGGATAAGTACGCAAAGTTTGCTGTGCCAAGCGGTGTTCGTTCTGACATCACCGAAACCATGAGCCGTTATGGACGCCTTTCTATTCGAAAGAGTGCAGCCGGAGAGTTAGAGCTCTTCTCAACTGACCGCGCAATTCTGCTTGAGGCCAGCAAGCACCGCAAAATTTCTGAACTGCTTGATGGGCCAATTTCTAATGAGGCTTTCCGGATTCAGCCATGGGCTCGCGGTCAGGTTAAGCAAGAGCTTTTGAAACTTGGATGGCCGGCGGAAGACTTTGCTGGCTACACTCCGGGAACTCCACACGAGATTTCACTTGACACCGATGACTGGAAGATTCGCGACTACCAGACCAAAGCGGTTGAAAAATTCTGGGACGGTGGCTCGGGTGTTGTTGTGCTTCCCTGCGGTGCCGGAAAGACAATTGTTGGCGCGGCTGCAATGGCAACTGCAAAAACCAACACTCTCATCTTGGTGACCAATACCGTTTCGGCAAGACAGTGGAAAGCTGAATTACTAAAGCGAACCACGTTAACAGAAGAAGACATTGGTGAGTACTCAGGCTCGCTTAAAGAAGTCAAGCCGGTAACTATCGCCACCTATCAAATTCTCACCACCAAACGTAAGAACGAATACGCCCACCTTGCTTTGCTCAATGCAAATGACTGGGGGCTGATTGTCTACGACGAGGTTCACCTGCTTCCTGCGCCGATTTTCAAGATGACCGCGGACTTGCAAGCACGCCGCCGACTTGGCCTTACCGCTACCCTGGTCCGCGAAGATGGCAAAGAGGGTGACGTCTTTTCACTTATCGGTCCTAAGCGATTTGATGCGCCGTGGAAAGAGATTGAAGCTCAGGGTTACATCGCGCCGGCTGCCTGCTTTGAAGTTCGCATTGATCTTCCTGACACTGAGCGCATGGACTATGCGGTTTCAAGTCAAGAAGACCGATACCGAATCGCGGCGACCTCGCCGACTCGCATTCCAGTGATCAAGAAACTGATTGAGAAACACGCAGGTGAACCAACCTTGGTTATTGGTCAGTACCTAAGTCAGATTCACGAAGTATCCGCTGCGCTTAATGTTCCGGAAATAACCGGTGAGACACCGGTGGATGAGCGCGAAAGACTATTCGAACAATTCCGCACCGGAGAACTAACCACCCTGGTGGTCTCCAAGGTCGCCAACTTCTCAGTTGACCTGCCGGAGGCATCGGTGGCCATTCAAATCTCTGGGTCCTATGGATCGCGTCAAGAAGAGGCCCAGCGTCTGGGCCGTCTGCTGCGCCCAAAGGCCGATGGCAGAACAGCCAGTTTCTACACCCTTATCTCTCGCGACACCGTGGATCAGGACTTTGCGCAGAACCGTCAGCGCTTCCTGGCCGAGCAGGGCTATAGCTACGAGATTATGGACGCGCACGCTCTCTAAGGTCTCTCAGCCGACACACGAGAGTCTTACAGCCTTCTCACAGCAAACTCTCTAAGACTGAAGGCATGGAAAACGTAAAGGTACTTATCGTCGATGACGAGCCAAACATCCGTGATCTCCTCTCAACCAGCCTGCGGTTCGCCGGTTTTAGCGTCCACGCGGTAGCCAATGGCGCCGATGCCGTGCACGCGGCTGAAAAGGGAGCGCCTGACATCATCCTGCTTGATGTGATGCTTCCCGACATGAACGGATTTAGCGTTACCAAGAAGATCAGATCGATGGGCATCAATGCTCCAGTGCTATTCCTAACCGCTCGCGACGAGACCGAAGACAAGATTACCGGCCTAACCGTTGGTGGCGACGATTACATGACCAAACCATTTAGCTTGGATGAAATTGTTGCCCGCATTCACGCCATCCTTCGCCGTACCAAAGCAGCCGAAGTTGAAGAATCCGTAATTGAGGTTGGTGAAATCAAAATCAACCAGGATGCACACGATGTATTCGTAAACGGCACGATCGTTGAGCTAAGCCCTACAGAGTACAAGTTGCTGAGATTCCTAATCTCAAACCCAAACCGAGTCCTGACCAAGGCGCAGATCCTGGATCACGTTTGGGAATACGACTTCAACGGCGAAATGGGAATTGTTGAATCCTACGTTTCGTACCTACGCAAGAAACTGGACCCGCTAACCAGCGAACCGCTAATTCAAACTAAGCGCGGAGTTGGCTACATGTATAAAACAGCCAAGAATAGTAAGTAGTACTTCTCAAGGATTGGCTCGCAATTGAATTCAAAGTTTAGTTTTGCCTGGCAGCGCATTTCTCTGCGCACCAAGCTGACTGCGCTTTCGGTTGCGCTCATCGGAGTTTTGCTGATGGTCTCAAGCCTTGGAACTGTTGCACTGCTTAGAACCTATTTGCAGACCAATGCCGACACCCTGCTCACCTCAACCGCAATTGCGTTGAAGGATGAGAATCCGGTTCTGATTGAGCAGCGTTTGGCTACCAAGCAACTGCAGCTGCCAAGTTTGCCGACAGATTTTTACATTGCCTACCTAGATCAAGACGGTGGCCTACTAATTGGATTGATGTCTTCGGCAGCGGATTCAAACGAAGTGCCAAACCTCTCAAATTTTTCTGCCAACTACGTAGAACTTACGCAGGGTATTCCTTTTGAAGTAAATCAAAACGGTGAGATTGGTGACGATACTCCGGGTGTGGGTTGGCGCATGGTTGCTGTGGGCCTCACTGACATGCCAGGTTCATTAGTCGTAGCTCTTCCTACCGGCGCCAACAGAGCCTTGCTTTCTCAGTACGCGCTAATTGGTGGCGGTTTTGGAACGCTGTTACTGCTGCTTTCGGGCTTGAGTATTTGGCTAACTATTTCATCGGCGTTGAAACCGCTGAGAGAAGTAGAGCGCACTGCCGAAGCTGTAACCGAGGGTGACATCTCACAGCGCTTGCTGGAGCAAGATGGCAAGACAGAAATTGCTCGACTAAATCGCTCGCTCAATACGATGCTCGACGGCATTGAGTCGGCGATGCAGGATCGCTCAAAGACTTTGGATCAGATGCGTCGCTTTGTGGCCGATGCCAGTCATGAATTACGCACTCCCCTAGTTTCCGTTCGAGGCTACGCAGAGCTTTACCGCATGGGAGCCCTGAACAATCCAGAAAAAGTTGCTGAGGCGATGGGTCGGATTGAAAGCGAGGCCGTGCGAATGACCGGTCTGGTCGAGAGCCTGCTCACGCTGACTCGAATGGATGAAACTACAAAGCTTGAGACCACAAAGACTAACCTCGTTGCCCTCGCAATTGATGCCGCCAAAGATGCTTCGGTCGCTAACGGTAACAACAAGATTGTGGTCACGGATTTGACTGGCAAAGAACTTGCCGAAACTGAAACCATCGAAGCCAATGTAGACGCGAATGCCATGCGCCAGGTGCTAACCAACCTGCTGGCCAACGCGTCACGCTTCTCGGCGAATGGTGCACAGATTGAGATTGCGCTAGACAATACTGCGGTTGTCAACGGTAAGAAGTACCTAACCCTTGAGGTGCGAGATCACGGCGAGGGAATTCCAGAGCAGCTTCGTGAAAAAGTTTTTGAGCGCTTCTACCGCGTCGACAATTCACGCAACAGTGAAACCGGCGGTTCAGGCCTGGGACTTGCGATCGTATCCACGATTGTTGCGCGCCACGGTGGCACCATCATTGCAGTGGAGACCCCTGGCGGCGGTGCAACCCTC
>JBEGUG010000045.1:0-3351 GCA_041179005.1 Actinomycetota bacterium
CTTGATTGCGACATCGCGCAAAATCACATCGTCGTGTGCTTGCCAAACTTCACCCATACCGCCGATTGCAATGCGAGTAATTAGTTTGTATCTGCCGCCGTAGAGCTGACCTGCTTCTGGCTTCACTTGCGCAACACCGCCTCTATAACTTTTCTGGCAACAGGTGCAGCGAGTGAGTTACCAACTCCGCCTTGACCCTGGCCACCCCCATCGGCAATCACAACTGCAACTGCAACCTGCGGGTTGTCAGCTGGTGCGAATCCGGTGAACCAAAGTGTGTATGGCTCACCCTTGCCGTTTTGTGCGGTTCCGGTTTTACCGGCCACCTCAACATCTTTTACGCGCGCGTTTCCTGAAACACCGCGAGACACTGCGCCAATCATCATTTCTTTAACTGACTGCGCAGTTTCTTTCGACATTGGTTGCGAGAAAATATTTGTCTGTGGTTGCGCCAACACCGATAGGTTCGACGACAAAACATTCTCAACCAAGTTAGGTGTCATCAATACGCCCTGGTTAGCAACGGCTGCTGAAACCATGGCCATTTGCAGCGGGTTGCTGCGCACGTCGTACTGACCAAAGGCTGAAAGGGCTACCTGGGCGTCGTCCATGTTTTCCGGGTAAACACTGGCGGTTGAGGTCATCGGGTACTTAACCTTCTTACCAAAGCCAAACAGCTCAGCCTGCTGGCGAATGCGATTTTGCCCTAGTGCAATACCTAGCTGAGCCATTGGCACGTTGCAAGAAAAACGAAGTGCATCGGCGATAGAAACGGTTGGCTTGCCACCGCACTTTCCTTCACCGGAGTTCTGTACGAAAACATTTGTGCCTGGCAGTTGAAACTTTGGCGGGTTAGGAAAAACAGATTCCGCAGTGTACTGACCAGACTCTAGAGCTGCAGTTGCCATGATCACTTTGAAAACCGAGCCGGGTGCATAAAGTTCATTCGCTGCGCGGTTGAATAGCGGACCATTCTCATCGGCTAACATCGCTGCGTAGTTTGCATTTGATTCAACACCGGAGTGCACTGCAAGTTGGTTTGCATCAAAGCCCGGCTTTGAAACAAATGCAAGAATGTTTCCAGTCTTAGGATCAAGTGCAACAACAGCACCCTTCATGTTGCCGAGAGCCTTCCAAGCAGCTTTCTGCACAACCGGATCAATGGTTAATTCAACCGATGCACCCTGCACAGGGTTTCCAGAAAGCAGCGCAGAGATTTGTTCGAAGAACTGCGATGAGTTTTGTCCGGTTAGGTATGAACCCATAGCAGATTCAATTCCGGTTGAACCCTGATACAAACTGAAGAATCCAGTGACTGCCGAATACATCGGGTCATCGTAGACGCGTAGGTATTGGTAGACGTCATCGGATTTCTCTGAGTACGCAATTGGCTGACCGTCAATCAGAATTGCTCCGCGTTGAGTTTTGTAACTGTCGTATGCCGAGCGCACGTTGTTCTGATCTTGCGCGAGCGAGTCCGCCGCAAAAATTTGAATTGTGGTTGATGCAACAAACAAACTAAGGAACATCACGAAGATCAATAGGCTCACGCGCTTTAATTCACGATTCACTTACTTCACCTCGCGATCTACGCTTTGGTCGCCGCTGCCGATGCTGTCTGAAATTCTCAGCAGCACACCAACGATGATCCAGTTAGCAATCAGCGATGAACCACCAGCTGCAAGTAGCGGGGTAGTCAAACCGGTTAGTGGCACAACGCGAGTTACGCCGCCGATAACGATGAATGTCTGCAGCGCAATTACAAAAGATAATCCGGTTGCCAGTAGCTTCGAGAAATCATCGGGGTGATTAAAACCAATGCGCAGTCCGCGCGAGACGAATAGAAGGTACAGTGCCAAGATCGCAAACATACCGATGAGCCCAAGCTCTTCGCCAAGTGAAGCGATGATGAAGTCTGATTCGGCAAGTGGCACTAGGTGTGGGATGCCGCCGCCGAGGCCGGTGCCCAACAGGTTGCCGTGTGCCAGGCCAAAGATGCCTTGAGCAAGTTGGTAGCTGCCGCCAACCGCGTCGTAGTTTTCGGCGGCGAATGGGTTGAGCCAGCCATCGATTCGTCCGGAGACGTAACCCATGAATCGGCTAGCAACCAGGGCGCCGGTTAGGAACATGGTTAGGCCAACCACCACGTAGATTGCGCGGCCGGTGGCCACGTAAACGAGCACTATAAAGAGGCCAAAATACAACAGCGATGTACCCAGGTCGCGCTGCAGAATCAAGACCAGCAGGCTGGCGGCCCAGATCACCAGAATTGGGCCAAGTTCGCGGGCACGCGGGATGCGCATGCCAAAGACCTTGCGGCCGGTTAGGGCCAGAGATTCGCGGCGGGTGACCAGGTAGCCGGCGAAGAACACGGTCAAGGCAATCTTGGCAAGCTCACCAGGCTGGAAGGTCAGCGGGCCGATGCCGATCCAGAGGCGGGCGCCGTTGATGCTGCGACCAATAACCGGAAGGCTTGGGGCCAGCAACAGGAAGATACCGATAGCCATCGAGACGTAAACGTAGCGACGCAGGAATAGGTGACTTGGCACGTAGATGATTACGGCTGCGGCAACAGCCATTGCAACGACTGTCCAAATGACCTGTCTGAAACCAAACAACTCAGTGCTGCCGTTTGCGATTGCGCCGAGGTCAAGACGATAAATCATCGATAGGCCAAGACCGTTGAGTACAACAGCGATCGGCAACATCATTGGATCTGCCTCGCTTGCGCGACGACGAAGAATGAAGTGGATCGCAAATGCAAAGATTGCTGGTGGCAACCAATAGGTGAAGATGTCAGCGGTAAGTACCTTGAGAAGCGAAAGCTGAATCTGCGCTAACTCAAAAGCGTTTAGTCCAATCGCAAAAATTAGAAGTAGCGCTTCGATGTTGCGATTGCGCGGAACTACGCGAACAATCTTTGGAATCACGATGCTGGCGGTATTACTCACTCGGCACCTCCAGACTCAAACAACTTCACGATGCGTTGCGCATCAGCGAGTGACTCTGCGCTGATTGTGCGGGTAAGCAAATCAATTTGATAAGGGTTTAGTTCGTTGATGAATAGATCTGTCTTCTCGTAAGGAGAAGAGAACATCAAAGGACCAAGTGATTCCTTGATGCCCTGGTAGATAGTTACCTGTTCGTTCAACACACCAACGTAGTAACGAGTCTGGGTGTAGTCGTAGGCAAGCTTCACTCCGTAAACCGCAAGCGCAACAAGTGTCAACACAGTAAGCAACTGACGAACCTTGCGCCAGCGAATCCTGCGACGTGTCTCGCGCAGAATCTTTTCTAGGTACTCATCTGATTCAGGGATGTAACTCTCTGGGCTATCAACCTTGCGAATCA
>JBEGUG010000046.1:0-3868 GCA_041179005.1 Actinomycetota bacterium
ATGTATGCAGCTGGTCGTATTCCAGGAAGCTTCTTCCGTCGCGAAGGTCGTCCTTCAACCGAGGCAATCCTTGCCTGCCGATTGATCGACCGTCCACTACGTCCATCATTCGTTGATGGTCTTCGCAATGAAATTCAGGTTGTAGTTACCGTTTGGGCAATTGAGCCTGACGAAATGTACGACGTAGTTGCAATCAACGCAGCTTCAATGTCAACTCAGCTTGCAGGTCTACCTTTCTCAGGTCCTATCGGTGGTGTGCGCGTTGCACTTATCGATGGACAGTGGGTTGGTTTCCCTAAGCACTCACAGCTTGAGCGTGCAGTATTCAACATGGTTGTTGCTGGTCGCGTAATCGTTGAGAACGGCGTCGAAGACGTTGCGATCATGATGGTTGAAGCTGAAGCTTCTGAAAACTCAATGGACCTAATCGCTGCAGGCGCAAAGGCTCCGTCAGAGGAAGTTGTATCAGAAGGTCTTGAAGCTGCAAAGCCATTCATCAAGGCACTGGTTAAGGCTCAGGCTGATCTTGCTGCAGTTGCTGCAAAGCCAACCGCTGACTACCCAACCTTCTTGCCATACACCGATGAGGTTTTCTCAGCTGTTGAATCAGCAGCCGGTGCAGAACTTGCAAAGGTTTACCAGATTGCTGACAAGGTTGCTCGACAGGATGCAGATGATGCACTGAAGGCAACCACCAAAGAGCAGATGGAAGCAAAGCTTTCAGAAGAGCAGATGGCTCAGTTCTCAGCGGCTTACAAGTCCGTAACCAAGAAAATCATGCGTACTCGCGTATTGAAGGAAAGCATCCGTATCGATGGTCGTGGTCTTCGTGACATTCGTACCCTTGATGCAGAGGTTGCAGTTATTCCTCGCGTTCACGGTTCAGCAATCTTCCAGCGCGGTGAGACTCAGATTCTTGGTATCACCACCTTGAACATGTTGAAGATGGAACAGCAGATTGACTCACTGAGCCCAGTGACTTCAAAGCGCTACATGCACAACTACAACTTCCCGCCTTACTCAACTGGTGAAGTTGGCCGTGTTGGTACTCCAAAGCGTCGCGAGATTGGTCACGGTGCCCTTGCAGAGCGTGCTCTAGTTCCAGTTCTTCCAAAGCGCGAGGACTTCCCATACGCAATTCGCCAGGTATCTGAGGCTCTAGGTTCAAACGGTTCAACCTCGATGGGTTCTGTTTGTGCTTCGACTCTGTCACTACTAAACGCTGGTGTGCCACTTCGCGCACCAGTTGCAGGTATTGCGATGGGTCTGATTTCAGACACCGTTGATGGCAAGATTCAGTACGCAGCAATCACCGATATTCTTGGAGCCGAAGATGCACTTGGCGACATGGACTTCAAGGTTGCCGGTACTCGCGATTTCATCACCGCAATTCAGCTTGACACCAAGCTAGATGGTATTCCTGCCTCGGTTCTTGCAGGTGCTCTAACTCAGGCAAAGGAAGCTCGTCTTTCAATTCTTGATGTTATGGCTCAGGCAATTTCAGAGCCAGACGAGATGGCGCCAACCGCGCCTCGCGTGATTGCAGTGAAGATTCCAGTTGACAAGATTGGTGAAGTCATTGGGCCTAAGGGCAAGATGATTAACCAGATCCAAGAAGATACTGGTGCTGACATTTCAATCGAAGACGACGGAACTGTTTACATTGGTGCAACCGATGGCCCTTCAGCAGAAGCTGCAAAGGCTGCGGTTAACGCAATTGCAAACCCTCACGTCCCTGAGATTGGCGAGCGTTTCCTTGGAACCGTTGTGAAGCTAGCTACCTTTGGTGCTTTCGTTTCACTTGTTCCTGGAAAAGATGGTCTACTGCACATCTCTGAACTAAAGAAGATGGCTGGCAAGCGCGTTGAGAACGTTGAAGACGTTCTTGAGGTTGGCCAGAAGCTTCAGGTTGAAATCACCAAGATCGATGACCGCGGAAAGCTTTCACTAGCTCCGGTTGTTGAAGGTGATGCAGCCGCATCTTCTGATTCAGACGAAGAGTAATAACCCGTTTTACAAAGAGAGTTCTGGTTTAGCCATGAGTGAAGTTATTTTCCCACTAGACCAGAGCGACCTTTCGTTCACCGCTTCGGGAGGTAGCACGGTTCGCCGTTCTATCCTCCCAAGCGGTGTTCGCGTTTTAACAGAGCACATGCCTGGCGCGCAAAGCGTATCGGTGTCATTTTCAGTTGCGGTTGGATCACGCGACGAAACCGATGGACACCACGGTTCAACTCACTTCTTAGAGCACCTGTTGTTCAAGGGAACAAAAAAGCGCACTGCGCTAGACATTGCCGTGGCATTTGACTCCGTTGGCGGATCTTCGAATGCCTCAACCGGCAAGGAACACACTAGTTACTTCGCGCGCGTGCAGGACTCTGCGCTGCCTCTAGCTGTTGATGTAATTGGCGACATGCTTGCCTCTTCACTAATTGATCCAAAAGAGTTTGAAAACGAACGCACAGTCATTCTTGAAGAACTGGCGATGAACGATGATGACCCACAGGATGTGGCTCACGAGGCATTTGCCGAAGCTGTCTTAGGTTCGCACTCACTTGGCCGTCCGATTGGTGGCACCAATGAAACCATCACTGCGGTTAGTCGCGATGCAGTTTGGGAGCACTACCAAGCTAACTACCGTCCGCAAGATTTAGTGATTGCAGCCGCTGGTGGTGTTGAGCACAGCGCCCTGATTTCACTTGTTGAAAAAGCTTTAACCGATGCCGGCTGGGACCTCAGTAAAACTGCAATGCCGGTGGAGCGCAGATTGCTACACCCAGCAGAAATTTCTAGGGGAAGTGCTCTCAAAGTTATCAAGCGACCAATTGCGCAGGCCAACGTGTTGCTTGGCATGCAGGGTCTGGTCGCCGATGATGAGCGTCGCTACGCGATGGGAATTTTGAATACCGTTCTTGGCGGCGGTATGAGCTCACGAATGTTCCAAGAGATTCGTGAAAAGCGCGGTCTTGCTTACTCTGTCTATTCCTTCAATCAGGGTTACTCAGATGGCGCCTACTTTGGACTTTACGCAGGGTGTTCACCGGCAAAGACAGCCGAGGTGACCCGTCTGATGATTGCCGAACTTGAGGCAATCGCAAACAACGGAATTCGTCAGGATGAGCTAGATCTCGCCAAGGGAAACATCTCTGGCAGCCTGGCTTTGAAGTATGAAAGCACGATGGCCAGAATGAATCGCCTAATCAGTGCTGAAATTGTCAATGGTGAATTCTTTGACCTAGACGATTCACTCCAGCACGTTCACGCGGTTTCGCTAGAAGATGTTCAATCTCTAGCCGCTGATCTGGTTGGCCGAGAGCGCTCAATCGTTGCCGTTGGCGATGTTGATGAGTCAACATTCGCCGAATTTATCTAGGATTAAGCCATGTCAATCAAAGTAGCTGTAGTCGGTGCCACCGGTCGCATGGGCAAGCTTGCCCTTGAACTAATCGATGCTGCTCAAGACATGCAGCTGCACTCGGCTATTGATTCAAAGAGTGAACTCTCTGAAATCCTTGGTGCCGATGTGGTCTTTGAGGTCACCCGCTTAGAGGTAAGTGAGAAGGTTCTAGATTTCGCTATCGCCAATGGCATGAAAGTAGTTGTGGGTACCAGTGGTTGGTCAGCTGCCAAGCTCGCCGAATTGCAAAAAAAGGTTTCAGCCAATCCAGCGGCAGGCATCCTGCTTATTCCAAACTTCTCAATTGGCTCAATGCTGGCTAGCTCGTTCGCTGCTCAAGCTGGAAAGTTCTTTGACTCGATTGAAATCGTTGAGGCGCACCACGCTGGCAAGATTGATTCGCCATCTGGAACTGCAGTTCGCACGGCAGAGATGATTGCTGAATCCCGCAAGGGAATGACTCAGCCACTA
>JBEGUG010000047.1:0-4656 GCA_041179005.1 Actinomycetota bacterium
ACGGTTACACCTACGGTGGTCACCCGGTATCAGCTGCGGTTGCTCTAGAAAACCTGGACATCTTTGATGAAGAAGATCTAGTTGGCAACGTGGTTAGAAACCAGGACGCATTCAAGGCATCGCTAGATAGCTTGAAGGACTTGCCTATCGTTGGTGACGTTCGCGGTAAGGGTTACTTCTGGGCCATCGAACTTGTTAAAGACAAGACCACCAAGGAGACTTTCAATGACGCAGAGTCAGAGAAGCTACTTCGCGGAATCCTGTCACAGCGCATGTTTGAAGAAGGACTGTACTGTCGCTCAGATGACCGTGGCGACCCGGTAGTTCAGCTTGCTCCTCCTCTAACCATTGGTCCAGACCAGTTTGACGAGATCACGCAGATTCTGCGCTCATCTCTAGAGCACGCTTGGAAGGCCTTGTAAGAGTTCTCCACAACTTAGGGTTCGCATCGAATTCCGACTTCATGGCAGGATAGTTTCCACTCATGAAGAACATTGAATTCGATGCGAACCTTTCGTTTAAGTCAGACGTTGGTTGGATTACCGTCTTTTCTCGCGGCGAGAAGATCGTGCGAATCGAGATAATTGGCTCTTATAACAAGGGGCCCTGCGGCAATCGCGTAATTCCAAATTTAGGTAAGGCTAAAGCCCTCACCGATGCCAAGGTGAAGATCTTGGATTACCTATCGGGCAAGACCAGCGCACTTCAACTTGATTACATTCACCGGGGCACTGAGTTTCAAGAGGCAGTCTGGAATCAGGTAGCCAAAATCAAATTTGGCCAAACCATGACCTATAGCGAGATAGCCGAAAAAATCGGCAACCCTGGCGCTGCACGCGCAGTTGGCACAGCGGTTGGTTCTAACTCGCTACCGCTTCTGGTTCCGTGTCACCGCGTTGTGGCATCGGGAAACAAGTTGACGGGCTACTTTGCCGGCGAGGGCATAGAGACGCAGCAGCAACTTATTGATATTGAACGCAGCACTAAAAAAGCTGGTCGTTCGTGATTCGCAAGTACGACGACGGACTTACCCGCTGTCAGTGGCCTGGCAACGACGAGCAATACATTCACTACCACGACACCGAATGGGGCGTTCCGCTCACGGGAGACCGTGAAATTTTTGAGCGGATTAGCCTTGAAGGTTTTCAAGCGGGATTGTCTTGGATCACCATCTTGAAAAGACGCGAAGGCTTTCGAAAGGCCTTCAAGGACTTTGACGTCAAGAAAGTAGCTAAGTTTTCCGATAGTGATGTCGAAAGACTAATGCAGGATGAGCGCATCATTCGAAATCGCTCAAAAATCCTAAGCACTGTCAAGGGCGCTTCGTTAGTTTTGGAAATGCAAAAGAATGGCGAGTCAATTAGCGAACTACTTTGGCAATTCGCTCCTCCGGTCCATAAGCGCACCACAGCTGCAAAAAACTTTGAGTGGCGAGCCATCAGCCCTGAATCCGAGGCAATAAGTAAAGCCTTGAAGTCCAGAGGCTTTGGCTTTGTGGGGCCAACCACGATGTACGCGCTGATGCAATCAATTGGCATGATTAATGACCACGCACCTGGTTGCTTCAGACGAAAAGAACTTGCTTAGAATCTGCTGAAAATCAACTGTGCGCCTGCAGTGTTGAGGCAGACTGGCATTATGAAACAAAATCTTGGAATCTTTTTTCGCGCCCTTGGCGTATCTCTAATCCTGGTGCTTTTGCCGTTGGCAGCATCGGGCTTTGGGCCTAAGGTTCCATTGATTGAGTTGAATGCCAGCGGCTCTGCTGCTGAAATGGGACGCGGCACAAGTTTGGCCGCCGATGGCGCTGCCGACAAGATGATGATGCCAAATCCGTTCAGCTATACATATGTTGCTGGTGAAAAACTTTCAGACAAAGCTGGCAATGGCAAGGTCTACAAGGTTGTCATTGATGGTGACCCTAAAGCGGTATTGACCAAGCTTGCAAAAGTTTTTGGAATTACAGGAAACGTATTTGAACCTGAATACTCTCAGCCTGAATATCCAACCTTCCAAATTGGTAGCAATGATGGCAGCGGGCCGTCGGCAACAATCAACGGGTCAGGCACCGGTAACTGGTGGTTCAATGACCCATCTGCTTATCCGAGCCCAAAGTGTCTTGAATCGGCCACCGCTGATGATGGTTCCGAATACTGCACCAACTATGAAGAGCAAAAACCAACACCAGGATTGATCCCTTCTAAAGAAAAAGTAATTGCGGCTGCGGTCGAAATATTTAATGCAACCGGGCTGAAGGTTTCTGCGAGCGATATCAGGGCGGACGTTTCAGAGTGGGGAGCCAGCGCTTCGGCATCGCTAAAGATTGATGGAGCCGATACCCCAATCGAGTGGTACATGAGTTGGGGTATGAATGGAAAACTTGGCAGCGTTTCTGGAAACTCAGTGCGATTTGAAGAAAAGGGAAACCTAGACACTATTTCTGAGAAGTCTGCTGTGGCACGAATGAGCGACTGGCGCTACTCGGGGCAAATAGCTAGTTCACTTTGGAATAAGTACGCTCCGCCGGTTAGAGCTGGGGAACCAGACATGATTGCCTACGATGCACCTCTTGACGTTGACGAATCAACGCAACCTAAGGTAACTCCTGAGGCAACACCGGAACCAATTGTCGTCACCGTTAACGAAGCTCACGCAGTGAGTGTCTTGATTTGGGACAAGAATGGCAATGCTTGGTTGGTGCCGGGCTATGTTCTGATTGGAGATCAGGGTTGGCTTACTCCGGTATTTGCACTTGAGGATGGTGTTGTAGCTTTGCCTGATCCAGTGGCCATCGAACCTCGACTTGATGATTCCGTATCAACCGAACCTGGGCAATCCGGCGAAGTGTCGCCGATGGTGAAGTAGTTCTTAGGTTGCTTCGTTAGTAATTAGGGTAATTTCTTTGCCCTGCACTTCTAACTTCAAACCATTTTTAGCAGCGACTTTCTTGAGTTCAGCAATCGTGGTGGGTTCGTTTGCTGCGGTAAGCGCAGCGCGAACCAACTGACCCTTAGCTTTCTTGTTGAAATGATTCAGTTGTTCTCTGCTGCCATCTGCGCGCTCAACAAAAACGGTCACCGTGTAAGAATCAATCGATTCGGGTAGCGGTGCAAGTTCGGCATAGGCCTTAGATCTCAAATCAATTACCGGCGAGCTAGCCAGCCTGCTCCAAGCCGATGCATTGTGCGGCTCAGGCCAGACTCTTTTTAGGTTTATGCCGCAAATAAGTTTGCTCGGTGAAACTTTGTATTCGGGAATCAGGTCGGTCGCCGAAATAACCCCAAACAAAGCCGACTGAATCAGGACTGAGTGACGAGCGCGCTGAATCTCAGCATCGGTTAATTGGTTATTTGCTGTTGGGGTACCTTTGAGCCCGCGACCGTGAACGGACGAATACAGCGTTCCGGTGTAGCGACTGATGGCGGCCATGGTTGGCGCGGTCAGAATCTTTTTGTCTTCAGTTGCCTTGATGTAGGCAGCCATGACTTGATCGCGAATTGGATCTAACCCACCAAAGGTCAAGTGAGTCTGCGTGATTTTGATTGCTCCGCCACCAACGGCTTTGGTCTCTGATGGTGGCAGCAAAAATAGCATGAATCAAATCCTATTAGGAATGCCGCCTATTAGTTTCTAGACAAATTAGTTTCTAAACTGGGCACATGGTGAAACTCACAAAGATCTACACACGAACCGGCGATGAAGGCATCACGGGTCTCAGCGATTACACGCGCGTGCGAAAGACCGATCCTCGGATTGAAGCGTATGCCGATGTAGATGAGGCAAACTCAGCACTGGGCTTGGCCTTGAGTTTTGCCAAAGGCGAGTTTGCAGCCGAGGACATTGCCCTAGTCACCAGAATTCAAAACGAGCTTTTTGACCTAGGCGCAGACCTAGCCACTCCCCTTCACGAGTCTTATGAGTACGAACCAATCAGGGTGCCGGAAACCTGGATCAAGGACCTGGAAAATTTCATTGATCACTACAACTCAAAACTAGACAAACTAGATTCCTTTATCCTTCCGGGTGGAACGTCGCTGGCAGCTGGGTTGCACCTAGCTAGGACTGTGGTTCGCCGTGCCGAGCGAGCAACCTGGCACGCAATTGAAACTCACGGCCTAGAAGCAAGCAAGCCTGGAGCCGAATCAGGTGGCATAAACATTCTTGCTGCCAAGTATTTGAATCGACTTAGTGATTTGCTCTTCGTCTTGGCCCGCGTTGCAAACCTAAACAACGGAGGTGACGTCAAGTGGACTCCCTCCCGTGGTTAGTATTGGCGGCCGCCGGTTTGATTCTTTTATTCTTTCCAATACCTAAAAAGATTAGAACTCGTGACAACCCGAAGCGCCACAAAAAGTACCGCACATCAGGCGCATTTCTTGGAGCGGTTACCGAGATCTTTCAGCCAACTGCGGCTAACGCGTCAGTAGTGGTCGAGGAACAAAAGGTCGCCCGCAAGGCAACACCCGCGCCTGAAGACAAGCCAAACAAAAAAGCCTCCGAATAGTCTCGGAGGCTTTTTTATTGAAAGCTTTTAGACCTAATTGCTTAAACCAGAGCCGCGTTTCGAGCAACGATGGCAACCACGTTGTTTTCCACTGAGAGGAAACCATCTTCGGCATTTGCCTTTATGACGTTTCCATCTTCTAGTGTGATGCG
>JBEGUG010000048.1:0-7303 GCA_041179005.1 Actinomycetota bacterium
AACCAAAGATTTGCACCACTTAACTCATGGCCTGACAACGTAAACCTCGACAAAGCTCGTCGTCTGCTCTGGCCAATCAAGAAGAAGTACGGCAACAAAGTCAGCTGGGCCGACCTAATGATTCTTGCCGGAAACATTGCTTACGAATCAATGGGACTGAAAACTTTTGGTTTTGCTTTTGGTCGCGCAGATATTTGGCACCCGGAAACAGACATCTACTGGGGTAGCGAAGGACAATTCTTGGCACCGTCTGAGGAGCGTTACAAAAACCTCGATGATGCATCAACACTAGAGAGCCCACTAGCTGCAACCCACATGGGTTTGATCTACGTAAACCCTGAAGGTGTAAACGGAAAATCTGATCCACTAAAAACCGCAGCCCACATTCGCGAGACTTTTGCTCGCATGGCGATGAACGACGAAGAAACTGTTGCGCTCACCGCAGGCGGTCACACCGTTGGAAAAGCGCATGGTAACGGGAACCCAGAAAACAACGGACCGGAGCCAGAAGGCGCCGACATCGTTGAGCAGGGTTTTGGTTGGCAGAATCACAAGACTCGTAATGTTGGACGTGACACCGTATCAAGCGGGCTCGAAGGAGCCTGGACCACCAACCCAACCAAATGGGACAACGGATACTTCTATCTATTGTTCAAGTACCAGTGGGAGCTAACCAAGTCTCCAGCAGGCGCATCGCAGTGGCAGCCGATTGGTATTACCGAAGACGACATGGCTCCAGATGTTGAGGACTCATCAATTCGCACAATGCCAATGATGACAGATGCCGACATGGCGATGATCATGGACCCTGAGTACCGCAAGGTTTCGGAGCGCTTCCGCGACGATCAGGATTACTTCTCTGAAGTGTTTGCACGCGCATGGTTCAAACTGACTCACCGCGACATGGGACCAAAGGCTCGCTACATTGGCCCAGATGTTCCTGCCGAAGAATTGATTTGGCAAGACCCGGTTCCTGCCGGAAACGCAAAGTTCGATGTTGCTGCGGCAAAGTCAAAGATTGAAGCCAGTGGACTTAGCGTTTCTGAGATGGTTACTACCGCTTGGGACAGCGCACGTACATTCCGCGGTTCTGACCTTCGCGGTGGTGCAAACGGTGCACGCATTCGTCTTGAGCCACAGCGCAGCTGGGTTGGTAACGAGCCAGAGCGCTTGAACAAAGTGCTTGCTGTTCTTGAGCCAATTGCTGCCGAGCTTGGCGCAAGTGTTGCCGACATCATTGTGCTGGCCGGAAATATCGGTGTTGAAAAAGCTGCCAAGGCCGCCGGTGTTAACGTGCAAGTTCCGTTTGCTGCTGGTCGTGGCGATGCAACTCAGGAGCACACCGATGTTGATTCGTTCGCAGTGCTTGAACCAATTCACGATGCTTACCGCAACTGGTTGAAAGATAACTACGAAGTTAGTCCAGAAGAGTTGATGCTTGACCGAACACAGCTCATGGGGCTGACTGCACCTGAGGCAACAGTGTTGATTGGTGGCATGCGAGTTATTGGCACCAACCACGGTGGAACCAAGCACGGTGTCTTTACCGATAACGAAGGCGCGTTGACCAACGACTTCTTCGTGAACCTGACCGATATGAACCTAGTGTGGGAGCCAGCGGGCGAGAACCTTTACAAGATGCGTGATCGCACCAACGGCCAGGTCAAGTACTCGGCTACTCGTGTGGATCTAGTCTTTGGTTCAAACTCAATTCTTCGTTCGTATGCCGAGGTTTACGCTCAGGATGACAGCAAAGAGAAGTTCGTACACGACTTTGTTGCTGCCTGGGTAAAGGTCATGAACGCAGACCGCTTCGATCTAAATTAACAAATAGCAAACTCGGCTCAGGCTTGGGCATTCCTAGGGTAGAACTGTAGGGATGAAGAAATTATTAGGCCCAAGTCTGGCCGAGTTTTTTGGCACTCTGGTGCTGGTCTGTGTTGTGGTTGGCTCTGGAATCATGGGCACCAACCTATCTGCTGACGCGGGCATCGCGCTGCTGATCAACACCGTCTCAACAATCTTTGCTCTGGCTCTATTGATTCTGATTCTTGGACCTGTCTCTGGTGCTCAATTCAATCCGGTAGTTTCTCTGGTACTGCTTCTGCAAAAGAAGATGCCAGTATCAAAATTCTTCGCCTTTGTACCAGCACAAATTCTTGGCGCAATTGCTGGTGCAATCTTGGCCAACCAAATGTTCAATCTCGAGGCCGTGCAGGTTTCCGAGAAGTACCGAATCAGCTCTGGAACTCTCATCGGTGAAGTTCTTGCAACTGCAGGATTGCTGATCGTGATTTTGGTCTTGACCCAACGCAAGCAAGAGAAACTAATTGCGATTTCAGTTGCGGCTTGGATTGGTTCTGCTTACTTCTTTACCTCATCCACTTCCTTCGCTAACCCTGCGGTAACTATAGGTCGTGTCTTTAGCGATACCTTCGCCGGAATTTCACCAGATTCAGTTATTCCATTTATTGGCGCGCAGGTGATTGGCATGATATTTGGAATCCTCGGTGCCAGACTGATACAAGAGTCTGAATCGAGTGAAAATGCCAACAGTAAATAAGTCCCGTCTAACCGCAACGACCGATGAAACCTTTGTGGTCTTCATGATTGGAATGCGAATCAATAATTGGTTTGCGATTCACCGATGGTTGCCAGTTTTCTTAGCTATGCCAAAGATGCTCAAAGAACTTCACATCAATCGCAATCTTGGCTTCAAGTCATATCAGATGTGGTTGGCAAGGACATTGATTCTGGTTCAGTACTGGGAGAGTTCCGAAAAGCTGATTGCCTATGCAAAGGCAAAAGATTCAGAACATTTGCCTGCCTGGAGAGCTTTCAATCAGAGCGCCATGAAATCAAATGCAGTAGGCATTTGGCACGAGACCTACGTGATTGACCCGGGCAAAACCGAGAACGTTTACGTCAACATGCCTGCCTTTGGCTTCGGCAAAGTTGGCAACCTGGGGGCTGCAACTGGGAATAAAAATTCAGCGGAACAGCGCCTAAAGCGAAGCTAATTGCGGCCCTCGGCCCCTTTCGGGCCTTCACCGAGCAATTGCCACTGAGAATAGGTAACAATTCTGTTTTTTGGGAAGTAATCGCCGAAGTATCCTGTTGAGGCAAGAACTAAAGAACGTGACTTACAAAGGAGTGGCATGTCGCTAGTTGGCGTAATTACAGAGCATCAAGAGGAATCTCGTGTTGCTGCAACACCGGAAACGGTGAAAATCATCTGCTCCCTTGGCTATGAAGTCGTGGTCGAGAAGGGTGCTGGAACCAAGGCGTCTTTCCCTGACTCCGCGTATGAGGCTGCTGGCGCCAAGATCGTTAACACCGATGCCGCCTGGGCTGCCGACCTAGTCCTTTCAGTCAATGCCCCTGAAGAAGCCAAGATAAGCAAGCTAAAAAAGGGTGCAATTTACGTGGGTGTACTTAGCCCAGCCCTAAAGCCTGAACTTCTCGAAGCCCTGTCAAAGCAGGGCGTGACCGCACTGGCCATGGATGCGGTGCCAAGAATCTCACGTGCGCAATCAATGGACGTGCTCAGCTCAATGGCTAACATCGCCGGCTACCGTGCGGTGATTGAAGCCGCTCACGAATTCGGTCGCTTCTTCACCGGTCAGGTAACCGCTGCAGGAAAAGTTGCACCGGCAAAAGTTCTTGTTGCAGGTGCAGGTGTTGCAGGTCTAGCCGCCATCGGTTCGGCATCAAGCCTTGGTGCGATTGTTCGCGCGACTGACCCACGACCTGAGGTTGCTGATCAGGTTAAGTCAATCGGTGGAACCTACTTGGCTGTTGAAGTCGAAGAAAAAATGGAATCCAGCGATGGCTACGCCAAAGAAACCAGCAAGCTTTACGAGCAACGAGCCGCAGAGATTTACTCTGAGCAGGCAGCCGATGTTGACATCATTATTACCACCGCGCTTATCCCAGGACGTCCAGCTCCAAAGCTAATCACCGCTGAAGATGTTGCGCTGATGAAACCGGGTAGCGTCATTGTTGACATGGCAGCAGCTCAGGGTGGTAACGTCGCAGGTTCAGTTGCCGGAAAGAAAGTTGTAACTGCCAACGGTGTCACTATTCTTGGCTACACAGATTTACCATCTCGCCTACCAGCGCAGTCATCACAGCTATACGGCACAAACCTTGTCAACCTGTTGAAGCTTCTTACCCCTGGTAAAGATGGTAAGACAGTTATCGACTTTGAAGATGTGGTGCAGCGCGCAGTAACAGTTGTTAAAGAAGGTTCAATCACTTGGCCACCGCCGCCGGTTCAGGTTTCAGCAGCACCTGCGGCTGCTCCTGCTGCTGCGGCAGCTGTCGTGCCAGAGAAAAAGAAAATGTCTGCTGGCACCAAGGGCTTTGGAATTGCAGCGGGTCTTGCCGTGTTTATCGGTGTGATTGCGGTTGCGCCAGCACCATTGCCGCAGCACTTCTTGGTGCTGATGCTCTCGGTAGTTATCGGATTCTATGTAATCGGTAAAGTTCACCACGCACTGCACACTCCATTGATGAGTGTGACCAATGCAATTTCCGGAATAGTTGTGGTTGCGGCGCTATTGCAGATCACCGATGCAAATCTTGTGGTTCAAATTCTTGCGGCGGTTGGTGTGCTTCTAGCTAGCATCAACGTCTTTGGTGGCTTTGCCGTCACCTCTCGAATGCTCAAGATGTTCACGAGAGGAGACAAATAATGACTGCTCAAGCTCTAGCAAACGCAGCCTATGTAGTTGCGGCACTGTTGTTCATCATGAGCCTTGCTGGTCTAAGTAAGCACGAGACCGGTAGGACCGGAATCCGATACGGAATCGCCGGTATGACCATCGCTATCGTGGTGACCGTCTGGTTAACACTTGCTGGCGAATGGACCGACTCAACCTTGATTGGCATCGGCCTGCTTATCGCTGCACTAATTGTTGGTGCTGTGATTGGGCTTTGGAGAGCAAAAGCAGTCGCAATGACTGGCATGCCAGAACTGATTGCGCTGTTCCACAGCTTCGTTGGTTTGACCGCGGTACTTGTTGGTTGGAACGGTGCTTTGCACGCGGGTGATCTATCAGCAGAACTTGTTGGCGTTCACCGTGCTGAGGTTTTCATCGGTGTATTTATTGGTGCGGTCACATTTACCGGATCAATCGTTGCGTACCTAAAGCTCTCTGCCAAGATGTCTTCAAAGCCGCTTATCTTGCCGGGTAGAAACTTCCTGAATCTAGCTGCGCTGGTTGGATTTATTGCGCTCACCGTTGCTTACGTCAACACCCCAGAGCTTGCACTGCTGATTGGTGTCACAGTTTTGGCGCTGGCACTTGGTTGGCACCTAGTTGCATCAATCGGCGGTGGCGATATGCCAGTGGTTATTTCGATGCTGAACAGCTACTCGGGATGGGCCGCTGCAGCAACTGGTTTCTTGCTAGGCAACGACCTGTTGATTGTTGTTGGTGCGCTGGTGGGTTCATCGGGTGCCTACCTTTCATACATCATGTGCAAGGCCATGAACCGCTCGTTCATCGCAGTTATCTTTGGCGGCTACGGCATTGAAGCGCCGTCGGCAACAGAAGAAGAAACCGGCGAGCACACTGAGATTGATGCGGCATCTGTAGCGCAACTTCTAAGTTCTGCAAAGAGCGTTGTAATCACTCCGGGATACGGAATGGCTGTAGCTCAGGCGCAGTATCCGGTTGCAGAACTTGCAAAGAAACTTCGTGAGAAGGGTGTGGACGTGAAGTTTGGAATTCACCCGGTTGCGGGTCGTCTTCCTGGTCACATGAACGTGCTGCTTGCTGAAGCAAAGGTGCCTTACGACATCGTGCTTGAGATGGATGAAATTAACGACGATCTAGCTAGCACTCAGGTGGTGCTTGTTATCGGAGCTAACGACACAGTGAACCCTGCTGCTGCAGAGAACCCGTCAAGCCCTATCGCCGGTATGCCAGTGCTTAGAGTTTGGGAAGCAGAGAACGTAATCGTGTTCAAGCGCTCAATGGCTTCGGGTTACGCAGGTGTTGCCAACCCATTGTTCTACAAGCCAAATGCCAAGATGCTGTTTGGTGATGCCAAGGACAAGGTAACCGACATCCTTCAGTCGCTTTAGAAAAACCAAAAAGACCCCTGACGAAAGTCGGGGGTCTTTTTGCACCTGTTTCAGCACTAGTCTTTTGGCATGGAAAACGAAAGCATACGCCTGGAAATCTACAACTCGTTCGCAAAGACCGGTTGCAGTCCCAGCGTTGAGGAGCTAGCCGCCACACTTTCCCTAAGCGAAAGCGACGTGGCTGAAGGACTGGAGGCTTTGGCTAGAGATCGCCACATAGTTCTGAATGAAAAACTTGAGGTGGTGATGGCGCACCCGTTCTCTTCAGTGCCGCTTGGTTTCTCTGTAATGGGGGAGTCAACTCTTTGGTGGGGAGGTTGTGCTTGGGATTCATTCGCACTTCCACATTTGTTGACTGAAGAGAAAGACTTGTTGGTTGCCACGACTTGCCCAAATTGCAATGTCGCGCTCTCGTGGAATCTGAATAGGCAATCAGAGCCCAATGGCAATGAGGTGGCGCACTTCCTTGTGCCAACCGCACAGATGTGGGACGTCGTCGTTCACACTTGCGGAAATCAAAGATTGTTCTGCTCACGAGCTTGCGTTGATGGTTGGCTGTCCAAAAACAAACTGCCAATGGGGTACGTAATGGACCTAGGTACTTTGTGGAAGTTGGCTTCAAAATGGTACGAGGGTCGGCTGACTCGAGGTTACGTTAGACGAGAACCAGCCGCCGCAAAGGATTACTTCAGAAGCGTGGGTCTATCGGGAAAGTTTTGGGGGCTGGACTAGCCCTGGTTCGTTTCGCTTCGCCTTTCGGGGCTTCGGGCTCCCGAATGTCATTCGTACAAGCTTCGCCTGCCGTGTCTTGAAAACTAACTTGTTCGTTAGTTTTTGTCAGACACGCCAGCGGCTCGCGGAGAATACTGGAAACGCACTAATGGCTCTGTTCCCTTTGATTACTTGACATTTGGTATTGAGAAAACATTTTCTACGCCTATTTTCTACGCCACTAAACGCGTTTCATACACAGTCAAGCCGGGGTTGTTTTCGCGCAACCAGCGCACGAATACTCGCTCAACAGCCTTCGGATTGTTCGCGATGACAGGCTTTCCCGCCTTGTAGTCAAAAACATTGATGACGTCGGTAGGGCTCTCGGACGTGCCGAACGAAACCTCGATGTATTCACCTCCGCGATACGAAGCCTGAACGCGACCACCGTTGGTGATGAGAATGACAACAGCCATTTGTTTCCTTTCTTTCAAGAGC
>JBEGUG010000049.1:0-25599 GCA_041179005.1 Actinomycetota bacterium
GACCAGCCATTTTGCTGGTTTCAAAAACTCTGTGCTGCTCGGCAGAACTCAGCCTTCCGTAGAGCGGAAGAACCTCTACCCCTTTCCCAAGAGCTCCTGATGTAACGCGCCCCTCAATTGCTTCTTGCGCATCGCGAATCTCAGATTCACCTGACAAAAACACGAGCGTGTCACCATCGGGTTCATCCTTCAATTCATCCAAAGCGTTGACAATGCCATCCAGGTAATCGCTGGCGGTGGTTTGTTCATCGGGGTCGCTTTCATCTTCGGCATCGCGCGCAGTTGTGCGGTAGCGCACCTCAATCGGAAACGTGCGCCCAGAAACTTCGATAATCGGTGCGTCGTTGAAGTGCTTACTGAAAGACTCTGGATCAATTGTTGCCGAGGTGACAATCACTTTGAGATCTGGGCGCTTTGGCAGCAGCTGTTTCAGATAGCCAAGCAGAAAGTCAATGTTCAGACTTCGCTCGTGCGCCTCATCGATGATGATGGTGTCGTAGGGTTCAAGATTTCTGTGACGCTGCATTGCATTCAGCAAGATTCCGTCAGTCATGACTTTGACTTTGGTATCGGCGCTGGCTTTATCGGTGAAGCGAACTTGGTAACCAACAAGGCCACCTAGCTCAACTTTGAGTTCTTCGGAGATACGCTCGGCAACAGCGCGCGCGGCAATTCTGCGGGGCTGGGTGTGGGCAATGCTGGTGCGCCCAAGTTCCAGGCACATCTTTGGAATCTGAGTGGTTTTACCTGAGCCCGTAGCGCCGGCAATTACGACAACCTGATTGTCGCGAATGGCCTCGAGGATCTCTTGCCTACGCTGACTAACCGGCAGATCAGCCGGATAGGTTATCTGGGTGCTTGGCACTAATCCTCTGACCATCCACCCGGCGGGCCAATGATCAAAAGAGTTGAGAAGATGCCGATGACAACGACCACGAGGGTGAATACCAAAATCACTGGCCGATTGATGAACCAACGGTAGAGCGAATCAAACCAGTGATTGTCTCGCACATCCGAAGTTTTCTCACGTCGCCATTCGCCGACTAGTCGGCCTTTGCGCTCGGCTGCCATTTCAAATGGAACGGTTGCAAATGGAATGATTGCCAAAGCGATGGCAAGTACGGTGCGGGCGATGCCCCATCGGTTGTTAACGCCAACCAATGCAGCCGAGACGCCATAGGCAAGAAAAACAAAACCATGTAAGCCACCAATGATTGTTAGTAGCAGTGGCGGAATTCCAAAAATAGCTCGCACAGCCAGTGCGCCAAGCAGAAGTGTCCAGGTGACGCCTTCGCTGAGTGCAAAGATTTTGTAGAGCGAGCGAGGTGTTGCAAACATTCTGATCCCCTTGAAGAAAGCCTTAGTGAAGCTGCTTTCCTTCGAGTTTAGTTCCCTCAACATCAACATCTGGAAGGATGCGGTCTAGCCACTTTGGAATCCACCAGGTTGCCTTGCCAAAGATTGTCATGGCAGCAGGCACAAGCAGCATACGCACCAAGAATGCGTCGGCAAGAACACCAACCGCTAGGCCAAAGCCCATTGGGCGAATCATGGTTAGGTGAGAGAACGCAAATCCACCAAAGACGGTGATCATGATTAGGGCCGCGGCAACTACTACCGCACGGCTCAAACGAATACCGTAATTTACCGATGCGTTGGTGTCTTTACCGTGGCTGTACGCTTCGCGCATTCCAGAAACTAGGAACAACTGATAGTCCATCGCCAGACCAAACAAAATTCCAATCAGGAATATAGGTAGGAAACTAAGCACCGGACCAGGTGTGTTCACACCAAACAGCTCTGCCAACCAACCCCACTGGTAAACGGCAACAACTGAACCAAAGGTTGCGAAGATGGTCAAAAGAAATCCACCGGCGGCAATCAGTGGAATCAGAATTGACCTGAACACCAAAATTAGAAGCAACATCGATAGCAACAGCACAGTGCCCAGGTAAAGCGGTAGAACGTCTGCAATCTTTTTTGAAATGTCAATGTTGGTTGCTGTAATTCCGGTTACGCCAAGCTCGCCGATTTGATCGGCTTTGAACTTGTCGCCAAGGTCACGAATGTCGTAAACCAATTTCTCAGTTTCAACGCTTGACGGGTCAACCGATGGCACAACCTGGAACAATAAGGTTTTGTTGTCGTCAGAGATCGCGGCTGGAACCACGGCGGCAACGTGCTCAAGAGCAAACAGCTGGTTGGTAACATTGGCCTGCAGCGCAAGTTTGTCGTCTTCGCTCACTGGAGCCTCAAGTGTGAGCACCGCCGGAATCTGCGCGTTGAATCCAGGTCCAAATGCATCAATGGTGATTGTGTATGCCTTGAATGCAGAAGAATATTTGTCTTCTGCAGAACCGTCAGGCAAACCAAGTCGCATCGACGAAGCTGGAATTGCCGCAATTCCCATTACAGCTACAACAGAAATAAGTGCAATCCAAGGGTGCTTGTTGGCCCAGACTGGCTTGTTCGCGTTCTTAGGTTCGGCGTTCTCTTTAAAGTGAGTACCCTCGGCAATGTCAGCGCGTTCCTTTTTAGAAAGGATGCGCATGCCAACCAATGAAAGAACTGCAGGTGTGCCTGTAATTGCGATGGCCACAGACACAGCAATCGAAATCGATCCCATTGAGCCCATCAGGCCAACGAAGTCGATACCGGTTAGGTTCAACGCAGCCAAAGCGATGATTACTGTTAGCCCTGCAAACAACACCGCATTACCTGAGGTGCCGGTAGCTAGACCGATTGATTCACGAAGCTCAACTCCAGCCTTTAGTTGACGACGGTGACGGTTCAAGATAAACAGCGCGTAGTCAATACCAACGGCCAGACCAAGCATCACTCCAAGTACCGGAGTGGTTGAGTTCATTTCAATCACCGATGACAGCGCAAAGGTTGTGGCACCAGAAATTCCAACACCGATGACCGCAAGCAACAGAGGCAAACCGGCACCGATGAATGTGCCCAGCATTACAAATAGAACAACTGCGGCAATTACCAAGCCAATGATTTCACCAACGCCAAGAATTCCATCTACCGAACGCAGAAGGTCCTGAGAAAACTCAATGTTCACTCCAGGAATGTTTGCTGCTTCAAGTGAATCAACCACGGCAAACTTAATTGGCTCTTCGAGTTCTGCGCCAGGCTTAGTGAACTGAACGGTAGCCAGCGCTACAGAGCCATCAGCCGAAACAGTTCCAAAGTTCTTACTTACTTTCAAGAGCTGGTCAGCTAGTTCTAGGTCAGCCTTACCCGTCACAAGATCTGCACTGCTGGTGACTAGCTTGGCTTCAGCGTCAACAAGTTTCTCTTGACCAGAAGTAATTACTGCGCGCTGCTTTTTGATCTCAGCAAAGCCGGCAGTGATCTGAGCGCGCCCGGCCATCATGCCCTGAATCTGAGCTTCGGGCGCACCAGCGGCCTGAGCCTGCTTGATTCCAGCTTCAAGCTGAGCAGATTGTGCCTTTAGTTTTTTCTCGGCATCATCGAGTTTGACAAGTCCGTCTGCCAACTTAATCTTGTTGGCTGCAATCTCAGCCTCGCCATCAACCAGGGCCTGCTCGCCATCGAGTAACTTCTGACGACCGTCAGCAACGTCATCGCGCTGCTTGTTGATTTCGGCTTCAATTTCAAAAGGGTTCAGAGTCTCAGCGACGCCCTCAAGGGTTAGTACCTTATCCAGTGCTGCAGTAATTGCTGCACGGTCATCGGTGTTAAATTTTGAGCCATCAGCCTTTTGAAAAATTACCTGACCAGAACCGCGGCTAGCCTCAGGGAAACTCTTTTTCAGTTGCTCAATCACAACCTGGGACGGCACTCCATTGATGGACATGCTCGACGAGAACTGGCCGCCAGCAGTAAGCGCGGCTGTTCCAGCAGCGGCAAGTAGCAGAAACCAAGTCAGAACAACGATCCATGCGCGACGAGCTGAGAAAATACCTAGGCGGTAGAGCAATGAGGCCATGAAAAGATAACTGCTTTCTGAGGATTTCGGGGATTCCCGGCAATAACTTCAACCCTATCTCTAGCCAAAAGCATCCCGAAACCTGCCTTATTCTTGATTAATTACTTAGATCTGGAGCAATCAGCATGGGCGAATACACATTCCTTAAGGGTGACAAGAATTGGTGGCGCCAAGCCGTTATTTACCAGATCTACCCTCGCAGCTTCGCTGATGGCAATGGCGATGGCATCGGCGACTTAAAAGGAATTATTAGTCGCGTTCCATATCTAAAGAGTCTTGGCATTGACGCTGTTTGGATGAGTCCGTTCTATCCATCGGCTTTGGCAGACGGTGGATATGATGTAGATGACTATCGCAACGTTGACCCGCGCATCGGAAGCCTCGACGAGTTCGACCAACTTGTTACTGAGCTGCACAAAAACGGAATGCGTCTGATTGCAGACCTAGTGCCGAATCACTCAGGAGACAATCACGTTTGGTTCCAAGAAGCACTAAAGGCAAAGCCTGGTTCTCCTGAGCGCGATCGTTACATCTTTAGAGATGGCAAGGGTGAAAACGGTGAGATACGTCCATCGGAACTATCGAGCCACTTTGGACCTACCGGTTGGACTCGTATCACAGAACCAGATGGCACTCCGGGTCAGTGGTACATGCACCTGTTTGCAAAAGAGCAGCCGGACTGGAACTGGGATAATCAGGAAGTCCGCGACGACTTCATCAAGACTCTGCGCTTTTGGAGCGATCGCGGTGTTGACGGTTACCGCGTTGATGTTGCTCACGCGCTAATCAAGGATTTGAAAAACGGTCACCTGCCCGAGCGTCAGTCCTACGATCTGAAGGTCATGAAGAATGACGGCACCGATGACCTGTTTGACCGCGATGAGGTTCACGAAGTTTACGCATCATGGAGAAAAGTATTTAACGAATACGATCCACCTCGCATGGCCGTTGCCGAGGCAATGGTCCATCCAAATCGCCGCCCGGCTTATGCCAGCACAAAAGGTCTGGGCCAGAGTTTTAACTTTGACATGCTTGGTGCCGGCTGGAATCCAAAGAAAGTATTTGAGATTGCCGACTACAACTTGAAGGCTGCAAAGAAACATGGCAGCAGCACTACCTGGGTGCTTTCCAACCACGATGTGATTCGTCATGCAACGCGGTTATCACTTCCAAAGGTGAATGATGTTTCCACCTGGTACAAAGACAATCGTTTCAACCCAGGTCTAGATGAATCACTCGGTCTAGATCGTGCTCGAGCATTCACCATGCTGCTGCTTGCCCTGCCTGGCAGCACCTATCTTTACCAGGGTGAAGAACTAGGTCTGCAGGAAGCTCTTGAGATTCCAGCAGCCGACATGCAAGACCCGCAATTCTTTAGAAACCCAGACCTCGGCTTGAGTCGTGACGGTTGCCGCGTGCCTTTGCCATGGAACAAGTCCGGGTCTTCATTCGGGTTTGGAACCGGCGGTGCTCACCTGCCGCAACCTTCTTGGTACGGCAACGTCTCGGTCGAAGCGCAGGACGGCGTCAAGGGTTCGACCCTTGAGCTCTACCGCGAACTAATTAACCTGCGTAAGAGTTTGCAGACCAGCGAAGAACTCACCTGGGTAAAGCACTGGTTGTCGCCAAGCCTGATGCACTTCAAGCGCCCTAACGGCTGGCAGAGCGTCACCAACTTTGGTAGCAAGCCTGCAAAGCTTCCTGCGGGCAAGGTGCTTGCCTCATCAATGCCACTAGTTGATGGAAAGCTACCAGCTAACGCAACTGTTTGGATAAAGTAAGTCAACTAACTTAAATAAAAAATCCCCACCCGCTAATTGGGTGGGGATTTTTTGTTGAATTTTTTTTAGGTTCTGGTTAGCGAACCACCGCTGCGCTTACGTGCAAGCGCATCCGCGGTAGCAGCAACGGTAAGTACAAGTCCGGTAATGATGTAAGCAAAACCAGCTGGCATACCCAGTAGACCAAGACCGTTATCGATAATTGCAATTACGAAAGCGCCGATGGCTGCGTGAACCAAACGTCCACGTCCACCGAAGAGGCTTACTCCACCAACAACGGCGGCAGCTACACCGGAAAGAACGATCGCACGACCAGCAGATGACTCAACGTTTCCGATACGGCTGACGTTGAAGATACCTGAGATCATCGCAAGTACTGAACAGATAATGAATGCAGTGATTCGAATCTTGGCAACCTTAATACCCGCACGGCGTGCGGCTTCAGGGTTTCCACCAACTGCGTACATGTAGCGACCAAACTTGGTTCGGTCAAGCAAGAAGGTTCCGATAAACAGAATGGTCAAGGCGATAGGAATAACCGTTGGAACGCCTTCAATTCGGTTGGTTGCAATTAGCGAACGCGGAAGATTCAAGATTGCAATTCCTGCGCCACCGATTACAGCAATTGCCGCAACCTTCATGTAAAGAAGCGACAGCGGACGAGTTGGCAAGTTTGCACGAACGCGGCGTGAACGGTCCCAAAGTCCCATTGCCAGAGTCAACCCAAGGGTGATTGCCAACATGAGCCATCCAGCCCAAAGCGGCAAGTTGGTGTTCATGATTGCTTTAATCTCTGGCACCTCAAGACGAAGGATTCCACCGTCGCCAAGGATTAGAAGCATGATGCCTGGGAATGCTAGGTAGAAGGCAAGTGAAATAACGAACGAAGGCACACCAATCTTGGCCACGAAGTAACCAAGCGCCCAACCCACAGCGAGGGCAAAGGCGAATGCCAATGCCAGAGCTAGAAGCCACGGGGTTCCGTCGAGGTGCATCTTCACGAAGATTGCCATACCGGTGCCGGCAGTCACACCAGCTGAAAGGTCAATCTCACCAAGCATCAGTACAAACACCAATGCCGACGCAACCATCATTAGCGTTGCTGCCTGGGTAAATAGGTTTGCAAAGTTAATTGGAGTTAGGAAGTAAGGAGAAAGGGAAGCAAACAACGCGACTAGCAAAATAAGAGCACCGATAGCAGGCAGTGCGCCCATCTCGCCACTCTTTAGTCGTGAGCCATATGCCTTGATCTGGTCTAGAGCTGAGCCCTCGTGACCGGTGTTAATTGTGATGTTGTCAGACATTATGCTTTTTCCTTTTGTGTCTTAAGTCCTGTGATGTAACCGATGATTTCGTTGTGGTTGGTCTTCTTGGTCTCAAGCTGAGCAACCATGGTGCCTAGGTAAAGAACGGCAATGTCATCAGCTACCTGGAACACATCGTGCAGGTTGTGGCTGATCATGATTACAGCGATCCCCTTATCGGCCAAGCGACGAACTAGGTTAAGTACCTGCTCGGTCTGAGCAACACCGAGTGCCGCTGTTGGCTCATCAAGAATTACAACCTTGGCATCACGCAAAACTGATCTTGCGATCGCAACGGTCTGGCGCTGACCACCGGATAGCGATGAAACCTTCTGGCGAACAGACTTTACTGTTCTAACAGAAAGAGACTGCAGTGCCTTTGCGGCGGCAAATTCCATTGCCGACTCATCAAGGGTGTACTGGTAAAGCTCCTCGCGACCAAGGAACATGTTCTGCACAATGTCTAGGTTTTCGCAAAGGGCTAAGTCTTGGTAAACAACCTCAACGCCTAGGGCGGAGGAAATTCTTGGAGTGGTGAGTGATACTTCTTGGCCTTCAAACTTGACACTGCCTTCGTCGTACCACTGAACGCCGGCTAGACCTTTGATAAGTGTTGACTTACCTGCACCGTTATCGCCAACAAGGGCGGTTACTCGGCCCGGGTAAACCTTCAGGTCAACACCCTTCAGTACTTCTACCGGACCAAAACTCTTCTTAACTCCTGAGAGTTCAATTAACGGATTGCTCACTTACAAGCTCCTACTTCTGATTTTGAAATTTAGACGATTGTGGGCGCCAGCCAAAGACTGGCGCCCACAACCATTACTACTTAGTTATTACTTAACGCCATACTTTGCACAAGCAGCTGCAACATCTGCAGTACATAGTGCTTCAACAGTCGCGTCTCCAGCAGCTACTACATCCTTAACGGTGTCAGCAGTGATTGAGATTGGGTCGATTGTTACGAATGGAACGCCATCGTTGCTCTTTGTGGTTGGGTATGTCTCACCAGCAAAGATTGCCTTGATAACTTCTAGAGCCTTTGCAACCTCAAGGGTGAATGGCTTGTAAACAGTTCCGTACTGCTTACCTAGTAGAACGTTCTGTAGACCTGCAACAGATGCATCCTGACCTGATACAGGAACGGTTAGACCGTTCTTGTCTAGGATCTGGATGATGTTAGCTGCGTTGTTGTCGTTAGGAGCTAGAACGGCGTCAACCTTACCTTTTACAGCAGTGAATGCCTGCTCGAATAGAGTTCCAGCCTTTGCGCCATCCCATGTACCTTCCATGGTGAAAGCAGCCTTTGCGCCAGCAGCGTCTAGAACACCAAGAGCTCCGTCAAGGAACATCTTTGCGTTACCGTCTGTTGGGTCACCTGAACCGTAGATGATGCTTGCGGTCTTGATGTCCTTGCCAGCTGCAGCTAGACCATCAACAACCATCTGGCCCTGAAGTGCACCAACGGTCTCGTTGTCGAATGATACGTAGTAGTCAGCGCCCGGGATTGGACGGTCGTAAGCGATAACTGGAACTCCAGCAGCCTTTGCCTTCTCAGTTACTGCAACAGCAGCACCCTGAAGGTCAACTAGCAACATAACTCCACAGCCCTTTGTAAGCTGCGCGTCTGAAATAGTTGCGTACTTAGCTGGGTCGTTCTGTGCGTTCTGGATGTCAGCTTCGAAACCAGCTTCGGTCAGACCCTTTTCAAGAGCTGGACGGTCGCCTGGCTCCCAGCGAGTTCCGCTGTCAGCATCTGGAAGAATTACACAAGCGCGAGTTGAACCAGCAGGAGCTGAGTCAGCTGCACAACCTGAAAGACCTAGAACTGCTGCAGCTGCAACAGCGGTCATGGTGATCAATGAAGACTTCTTCATTTATTACCCTTTCTAAATTTGGTTGAATTACCGCGCCGAACAAGGATATCCCCCGCGGTTAGCCAATGCTAACAAAGGCTTACGTATATGTTCCTGAAAACAACAAATACACGCAAACTCAAACGGTCCCAATTCGCTAACGCTTAGATAACGGTATCTAATCGTTATCAATTTGTTTGCCCAGACAACAAAGGCCAAAATCTGGCTTTTAGGGCCCTCTCTAGCCCTGTCTTGCTCTGCCTGGCGACTCTGGGGGCTGGTTTTGCGATATCCTTATAAACAGGTCCGCGCAACGAAGCCTCGGCCAAATCCCTTCACCTATCTATAGGAATGAATCATGACTAAGGCAAATATTGGCGTCGTTGGACTAGCAGTAATGGGCTCAAACTTGGCCCGCAACCTAGCCAGCCGCGAGGGCAACACCGTTGCCGTTTACAACCGTTCATACGAGCGCACTGACCTTCTTATTACCGAGCACCCAGAAGCTGGCTTCATTGCTTCAGAAACTATTGACGACTTCGTTGCCTCGCTGGCAAAGCCGCGCACCGCAATCATCATGGTTCAGGCCGGCAAGGGAACCGATGCGGTTATCTCGCAGCTGACCGAACGCTTTGAAGCCGGCGACATCATCGTTGACGGTGGCAACGCACTTTTCACCGACACCATTCGACGCGAGAAGGAAGTTTCAGCCAAGGGCATCAACTTCGTTGGCGCTGGTATCTCGGGTGGTGAAGAAGGTGCACTCAAGGGACCTTCGATCATGCCTGGCGGATCTGCTGAAGCCTATAAAACCCTTGGTCCAATTCTTGCTTCCATCGCGGCAATCGCCGAAGGCGAACCATGTGTTACTCACGTTGGCACCGATGGCGCTGGCCACTTTGTGAAGATGATCCACAACGGCATCGAATACGCCGACATGCAGTTGATCGCCGAGGCCTATGACATTCTTCGCCAGGCTGGCGGCTACTCTCCTGCCGAAGTTGCAGAAATTTTCGAAGAGTGGAACAAGGGTGACCTGGAATCTTTCCTAATCGAAATCACCGCAGAAGTTTTGAAGCAAGTTGACGCCAAGACTGGCAAGCCACTGGTTGATGTAATTCTTGATCAGGCTGGCTCAAAAGGAACCGGTGTTTGGACTGTTCAGACCGCGCTAAACCTAGGCACCCCAGTTTCTGGAATTGCAGAGGCAGTTTTCGCTCGTTCACTTTCATCTCAGGCATCGCAGCGTGCCGCAGTTGACGGTCTTCCAGCAGACGCAAAATCTTGGAGCGTTGATGACAAGAAAGCGTTCGTTGAAGATGTTCGCCGCGCGCTCTACGCATCGAAGTTGGTTGCCTACTCACAGGGCTTTGACGCCATCCGTGCCGGTGCCAAGGAATACAACTGGAACATCAACCTGGGTGCAGTTTCAAAGATCTGGCGCGGTGGCTGCATCATTCGTGCTCAGTTCCTAAACCGAATTGCTGACGCATACGACAAGAACGCAAACCTAGAGTCTCTAATCTTTGACCCGTTCTTCAAGCAGGCTGTGGCTAACTCAGTTTCTTCTTGGCGTCAGGTTGTGGCGAATGCATCACTTGCTGGTATTCCGGTTCCAGCATTTGCTTCATCACTTTCTTACTACGACGGTCTGCGTTCACCGCGTTTGTCAGCGGCTCTGGTTCAGGGTCAGCGCGACTTCTTTGGTGCTCACACCTACAAGCGCGTAGACATGGATGGTACTTTCCACACCCTTTGGTCAGGCGATCGCTCAGAGGTTGAGCAAGCTCCTTCAACCCACTAAATCAAGTTGTAGGCTCGAAGGATGGGCAAGCCAAAGACGACCTCCTGGATCTACAAGTTCCTTTTTCTCGGAACTATTTGGGGCTCATCTTTTCTTTTCGTCTCTTTTGGCCTTGATGTTCTAACACCCATGGGCATTGGCTTTTGGCGTTCAGCCATTGGCGCCATCACGCTGCTAGTCGTTTTACTCGTGCTGCGAATCAAATTCGTGCGCGGTTGGAATACCTGGTTCAAACTTTGGATCGCCGGGCTATTCATGTCAGCCATTCCCGCCGTGCTATTTGGTTTCGCACAGCAAAACGTGACCAGCGCTTTGGCCGCAATCGTGAATGCCTCAACCCCGATATTCACAGTGCTTGCAATCTTGATTGCATTCCGAGCTGAAAAACCTAAGGCAACGGTATTGGTTGGGCTTGGCGTTGGTTTGATTGGTGTCTTTATCGTTCTTGGTATTTGGCGCGGCTTTGGTGAAAACGATCCGCTGGCAATTGCGGCATTGATTCTTGCAGTCACCTGCTACGGAATTGGTACTCCGTTTTTGCGCAAGTTCGTTGAGCCGCTAAACCTAAGACCTGAGGCTGCTGTTTTTGTTCAAGTTTTCACTTCGGCCCTCACGCTCTTGCCTTTCTATTTGTCGGGAGCGATTTTCACTGGAGCACTTAATTTCAATTCGGTGGCCTCGATGTTGACCCTGGGAATTTTTGGCACCGGTCTCGCCTACGTCTTGTACTACCGACTACTAGCCCAGGTTGGCAGTGCGATTGGCTCTGCGGTTACCTACATGTCTCCAATTGTTGGTGTGATTCTGGGGCTACTGGTTTTGGGCGAGCAAGTCACCTGGAACGAGCCGGTTGGCGCTTTGATCGTGCTCTTTGGTGCTGCCGTCGCGCAGGGTCGATTTAACAACATTTCTAAATTCGGAAAAGTGAAGTAATGACTGCGACAAAACGCGGACTCAGCACCGTTGATGTTGCGATTCTTGGCGCCGCCCTAGTTTGGGGTGGCAGCTACCTCGCTTCGCGAGAACTAACTCACTTTGCCAGTCTGTGGGGAATGATGGCCATCCGCTTTGTTCTAGCCGGCGTGATTCTCTATTTGATTCGCGCTTTCAAGCCGGTGAAATTTACCAAGCAAGAGCTTCTCTCATCTCTTGGCATCGCGGCAACTCTTGCACTCGTAATGACTGTCGAAACCACTGGAATCTACCTGACCTCCGCTACCAACTCGGGACTAATTATTTCCCTATCAATTCTTTTCACACCAATCATCGAAGGCCTGGTTTCAAAATTCTGGATGCCGCGAATGTTTTACGTTTCGGCAATTGGCGCAATTATCGGTGTTGGAATTTTGATCAGCGGTAATGGATTCACTGAACCAAACCTTGGTGATCTTTTGATGATTGTTGCGGCTGTGCTTCGCGCGGTACACACGGTTTCACAGGGGTTTTTCACCAACGGTTCGTTCACCAAGGGTAAGAAAGTTGACACAACTAACATCACCATTTTGCAATTGATTTTTGCTGGACTGTTTTTCTTCGTGCTTGATCCGATTGGCTCGGTTGATGCCGCAATGAGTTATGGGGCGCGCGAATGGATGTTGATGGGAACGCTAGTGCTGTTCAGCACTGTTTACGGATTCATGGTGATGCTATGGGCAATTAGAAAGACCAGCGCCTCACGCGTTGCGCTGCTTCAGGGAACCGAGCCAATCTGGGCTGTAATAATTGCCGTGCTAATTGGAGGCGAACTAATGAGTGCGATTGGCTGGTTGGGCGGTGCGGTTATTGTTGCGGCGTGCTACTGGGGACTTGGGATTGAGAACCGTGCACGCGCGGCGCGCTTCTCAACACGGGAAATTTAGCAGCAGTCGGGCGCACAAAACCAAACCTGAATCCAAGTGGAGTGCGGGCGTCACCATCTCCCTTATTTGGCCAATGAGCAGCAGCCCATTCTGCTTGGGCGGTAATGCTCAGCGATGGATTCACACCAGGGTTTGCCGAGAGGGTTGAGCCATCCCAGATGTGTAACCCAGGAACTCCAAAGACTCTTAGGTAAGGGTCAACCACACCCGATTCGGCATCGGCGGCGATCACAGCACCACCAAGGAAGTGCGCGGTCATCGGGATTCCAAATGGCTCACCGATAACCGCTCCGGGAGTGCCGTTGATTTCGTTGGCGATGTCTCGAGCAAATTCGTGTCCGGCTGGCACCCAGCTTGGATTTACTTCGCCATAGCCCTGCTTGGACGTGAGCTTCTTAGTAAACAGTTTTGAGCGCTTTAGATAAGTGGTCAGCGAATTATCTCGAGACTGCATAACCAAAAGAATTAGTGTGCGCTCAGGCCAGGTTCGTAGATTGTAGAAATTCGGCAAACGCAAAATGTTCTTGAAGGTTACTTTGAGTAGTCGGCCAAAACTTGGTGCCTCTCCGTTCTCGCCCGATGCCATAACTGATTGCAACAATCCCATGAAGCCGCTGCCTCGACCGTAACGAACCGGCTCGATGTGAGTGTCCGGAGTTGGGAACACCGATGAGGTAATCGATGAGCCTTTACTGAAATCTTGATCTTTGGATTTTGCAACCACGCCAAGCAAACTTTCGGAATTCGTGCGACTCAATTCGCCAAGCTTGTCGCTGATTCCATTAAGTCCGCCGCGATCTCTGGAGCGTTGCAATAATTTTGCACTACCGAGTGCACCCGCGGCAACAATCACCTGGGCTGCGCGAATAGTCTGCGGTCTTGATGTTGCTCCGATTGATGTTTTCTTTAGTGCGAGCTCAAAATTTCCATCGGCAAGCTTGCTGATGTGTTTCACTGTGGTGAGATCCCAAACTTCAGCACCTGGTTTATCGGTGGTGCCCTGTTCGGCAAGGTAGAGGTAATTCTTTACCAAAGTATTCTTTGCCCCGTGACGACAGCCGGTCATGCATTCACCGCAGTTGGTGCAACCGGTTCTGCTTGGACCCTTGCCACCAAAGTAAGGATCCTTCACGGTCTTGCCTTCTTCGCCAAAGTAAATTCCTACTGGAGTCATGCGGAAAGAATCCTCAACTCCCCTTGCGGTAGCTACCTTCTTCAAAACCAAATCGGCTGGACTAAAGAATGGATTGACCTGCACTCCCAACATGCGTTCGGCAATGTCGTAATACGGGCTCAATAATTTTTGCCAATCGGCTATTTGCGCCCAGGATCCGGTCTTAAAGAAGTCAGCAGGCGGACGATAGAGAGTGTTGGCATAGACCAGGGACCCGCCGCCGACTCCGGCGCCAGACATGACCAGAACGTTCTTTAGAAAATCAATTCGCTGAATGCCCAGCATTCCCAGCTTTGGAAAGAACAGGAAGCGCTTTAGGTCAAAGGAGTTTTTGGCAAAGTCTTTATCTTCAAAACGAGCCCCCGCCTCAAGCACCAGCACCCGGTAACCCTTTTCTGTGAGCCTCAGGGCGGCAACCGAGCCACCGAACCCAGAGCCAATTACAACGACGTCGAAATCGTTGTGGTTTGTGGCTTGGTTGATGCTCAAGACTTTGTTGCCTTCTCTTTTGCTGGATACAGGCGGGTTGTCGAAGGATTTGCGGTTAGCTCATTGAATGGCAAAAGGGCTGCGCCGATCATCAAGAGATTAGAACCAAGCCCACCCTCACGAATGATCACTCGCTCATTTGCAGCAGCCAGGGAGTTTGATCGCAAACCAGTAATTAGACGTTCGCTGTCTCGAGTAAAAAGGCCAGCAATAAATCCACCAAGGATGATCACCTGCGGATTAAAGATGTTGACAAAGTTTCCAAGCGCAGCAGCCAAATTATCAATCTGTGATTCAATCATCTTCACGGCTTTGGCAGTTTGCGTTCTACTGATTTCAACTAGCAGTTCATCATCGGTCGCTGCGTAAAGTTTGAATACATCAAGGAGGTCATCGCGTCGAACCAGGCTCTCCAATGTGCCCTCTAGTCCTGAGTAATCTTTCACTGAGGTGTCTGAAATTCTGACGTGACCAAGTTCGCCTGCGTAACCCGCAGCTCCGCGAAGTTGAACGCCATCAACAACAACTCCGCCGCCAATTCCACCTGAACCAGCAAAGAGGAAAACAACATCGGTGAAGCCTTTTGCATTTCCGTAAATTCTTTCGGCCACGCAACCGAGTGATGCATCGTTATCTGCGTATACCGGTAAACCGGTCAGCTGGCTGAGCATTGGACCAAATGGAATTTCAACCCAGCCAAGGTGCGGAGCCAATCGAATAACACCGTCGACAACACGAACCTGACCTGGCACCGCAACGCCAACGCCAACGATTCGAGTACCCGCCTTTAGATCGGCACGAAGTTCATTGATTAGCTTGGCTGCAATCGAGGCTGCTTTTTCGGCAGTTGGTTGATTTGCTGTGGGATATCTCTTTTTAGCGATCACATCACCGGATAGCGTCACGACACCAACGGTCACGGCGTCCACATCGGTGTTTACCGCAAATGCCACGACTTGGTCAGAGGCCGACACCTGCAAACTTGGACGGCCAACACCGGTTGCCGAGGCCTCAGTCTCGTAAACCAAGCCAAGATCACCAAGCTCGGATACCAAGTCGGAAATCGTGGAACGGTTTAGGCCTGAACTGGTGGCCAACTGGGAACGAGAGACTGTTCCCGACTGGTGAATCATGCGCAGCAAGGCAGACAGGTTGTGCTGACGAACATCGTCACGGTTCTGTCCGAGAGTCTTAGCTCCCTGGCCTGCGGGGTTCAGCATGGTTATAACTTACATTCACTCATCTGACTGGGGTTACGAAATCGTAAGCAAATAAGTGGTCTCAAAATTTTGCTAACCCTCTAATTGAAGCCTATTATGTTGTCACAGGCAACAAACCTCTCAAAGACGAAGGATTACAAAATGGCTCTGACTCCATCCCGCGATGACAAGTTTTCATTCGGACTCTGGACCATTGGCTGGGCAGCCCAAGATCAATTTGGTGGGCCAACTCGTGCGCCTCTTGATGTGGTTGATGCGATTCACAAACTTTCTGAGATTGGTGCCTACGGTCTAACCTTCCACGATGATGACCTGTTTGCTTTTGGTAGCACCGATGCAGAACGCCGTCACGAAATTGATCGCACCAAGAAGGCACTTGAAGAAACCGGTGTGATCGTTCCGATGATCACCACAAATCTTTTTAGCCACCCAGTTTTCAAAGACGGTGCATTCACCAGCAACGATCGCGATGTGCGTCGCTTTGCTCTTCGTAAAACTTTAAAGAACCTAGACCTTGCCGCCGAAATGGGTGCCAAGACTTTTGTTATGTGGGGCGGGCGCGAAGGTGCTGAGTATGACCACGCCAAAGATGTTGGTGGCGCGATGAAGCGTTACCGCGAGGGCGTTAACCTTTTGTGCCAGTACGTAATCGACAAGGGCTACGACATTCGCTTCGCGATTGAACCAAAGCCAAACGAGCCGCGCGGTGACATCTTGCTACCAACTCTGGGCCACGCAATGGCATTCATCAACACTCTTGAGCACCCGGAACTGGTTGGACTAAACCCAGAAACCGGACACGAGCAAATGGCTGGCCTGAATTTCACATCGGGTATTGCTCAGGCAATTGAGCATGGCAAGCTTTTCCACATTGATCTAAACGGTCAGCGCGGAGTGAAGTTTGACCAGGACCTAGTCTTTGGTCACGGCGATATCTTTAACGCATTTAGCTTGGTTGGCCTACTTGAATTTGGTGGCCCTAACGGAGGTCGTTCATACGACGGCCCTCGTCACTTTGACTACAAGCCAAGCCGCACCGAAGACATGAATGGTGTTTGGGAATCTGCCAAGGCAAACATGCAGACCTACCTATTGCTCAAGGAACGCGCCAAGGCTTTCAACGCAGACCCAGAGGTAAAGGAAGCGCTGAAGGCTTCTCGCGTAAACGAGATCAACAAGGCAACCTTGAACCTTGGCGAAACCTACGCAGACCTACTGGCCGACCGCAGCGCCTACGAGGACTTCGACGCCGACTCATACTTCAACGCCAAGGGCTTCAACTTCGTTCGCTTGAACCAGTTGGCTCTTGAGCACCTTATGGGCGCTAGGTAACAGCCGCTATGCCACTTGTTGCCGGAGTAGATTCATCGACTCAAAGCTGCAAGGTTGTAATTCGCGATGCTGAAACAGGTGCGCTAGTTCGCGAGGGACGCGCCTCACACCCAAACGGTACTGCGGTAAACCCCGATGCCTGGTGGTCCGCACTCAACGAAGCAATTGCTCAGGCCGGTGGGCTTAATGATGTTGCCGCAATTTCGATTGGCGGTCAGCAGCATGGCATGGTGGTTTTGAACACCGATGGAAAAGTAATTCGCGATGCACTGCTTTGGAATGACACTCGCAGTGCGGCACAGGCAGATGACATCGTGGCAAAGTTTGGCGCGCAGGGAATTGCCGATCTAACTGGATCACTTCCGGTTGCATCATTTACTTCAACAAAGTTGCTGTGGCTAAAACAAAACGAACCAGAAAACGCAAAGGCAGTTGCCGCAGTTTGTTTGCCACACGATTGGCTTAGCTGGCGACTAGCTGGCTACGGTCCAGCCGGCGAAAGCAAACTTGGTCCAGATCTTTCAGCGCTAACCACCGACGCATCCGATGCCAGCGGCACCGGTTACTTCAACCCAAAAACCGGCGAGTACGTAAATGAAGTTCTTGAATTTGTGCTTGGTCATGTTCCAATCACTCCAAGAATTGTCAAGGCTAATGAGTCAGCGCACAATATGTTTGCCGAGAACGGATCAACACTTTCAATCGGGGCCGGTGCTGGAGATAATGCTGCTGCCGCATTTGGAGTTCTTGCTAAAGCGGGAGATGTTGTAGTTTCACTCGGAACCAGTGGAACCGTCTTTGCTGTTTCTGCAACGGCAACCAATGACAACTCAGGGACAATCGCTGGCTTTGCCAGCGCATCGGGTGAATATTTACCACTTGTCTGCACATTGAATGCGGCGAGAGTTTTAGACAGCATGGCTGCTTTGCTTGACGTGAACCACGATGAACTTGGCGAGCTTGCACTGCAGTCTGTGCCTGGGGCAGACGGCGTAGTGCTGGTTCCCTACTTTGAGGGCGAGCGCACGCCAAACCTGCCTGATGCCAAGGCATCAATCCATGGCCTGACCTTGAAGAACAACACCCCGGCCAACATTGCCCGGGCAGCAATCGAGGGAATGCTCTGCGGTCTGGCTGCCGGCCTAGAGGCACTGCAGAAAGCTGGCGTAAAGACTGAGCGCGTGATTCTTGTTGGTGGCGCAGCAGCGAACCCGGCGGTCCAGAAGATAGCCGCTGAGGTATTTGGCTCATCCATTACCGTTCCAGCTCCTGGCGAATATGTGGCCAATGGTGCCGCGCGTCAGGCCGCCTCAATTCTGCTGGGAACAGCTCCTGACTGGAACATCGATACACTCGCTCGCATTGCATCATCAGGTCAGGGACCTGCCTTGGCTCAATACCAAAAGTATGCGGAACATGTTGCAGCCTCAGTTCGTTGAACTAAAACTTGATTCGGAAACCGCGGTAACTGCAACAATCTCAACTGCGGGTGCTGCGCTGAAGCGACTAACCGTTGGCGGCACTGATCTGATAACCATCACGACCGGGCACGAACTTAACCCATACGCCGATGGACTCGTGATGGCCCCGTGGGCTAACCGCATCGATGGCGGCAGGTGGACTCTTGACGGCCAAGAATTGCAATTGGAAATCAACGACCCAAGCGTAAATAATGCGATTCACGGTCTTGTAAGTCAAACCGTGTTTGAAATTGCAAATCAAACAGAATCTAGCGTGACTCTATCTACCCTGATTCAACCAACTGCCGGGTATCCATTCAAGCTTGAAATTGCAGTCACTTACGAATTGACCAGCGATGGCATTTACGTCACACACTTTGCAAAAAACTTGAGTCATGCGGCTGCTCCATTGGTTGTGGGAGCACATCCTTATCTTCAAATCTCTGGCACACCAACCCAAGAACTCGAGATCAAATCCTCTGTCAGAACCGTAGACCTCGTCAACGAACGAAAGATTCCAATTGGCAAGCAAGACATATCGGGGTCAGAATTTGACATTACCGATTGGCGGGAATTATCTACGTGTGACTTTGACCACGGCTTCTCAAACCTGGTGAGAGACTCTAATGGACGCGCCCACCACCTACTGCGATCTCCTTCGGGAGAAGTGTTAGACATTTGGCAATCGGCCGAGATGAAGTACGCGTTCATCTTTACGCCCGATTTCTACACCAACAACGCCGATCAAACTCCGCGCACTGCAATTGCAATTGAACCGCAGACCGGCCCGGCCAATGCCTTTAATAGCAAAGAAGACCTGATCTGGATTGAACCAAATCAGGCCTTCGATGCAAGCTGGGGCTTAGTTTTCACACCCGCTCGCTAGCAATAGAACTCGCCGCCCTATGGGTGACGAAGCGGGCTAGCCGGTAGACGCTCCTGAGCTTCCCACTTGATGTTGTAGCCGGTTGAAGAGCTCATCAAATCAAGGAACGGCTTGGCGTCGAATTCCTCAGGACCCATCACGCCAACACCCTTCCAGGTGCCCTCGGCAATAAGTTCCAGGGCAATCAACGGGTTGAACGCGGTCTGAGCAACCACACACTGCGCTTCAATGTCTGCCATTGTCTCGGCGTTGTCGGCAACGTGGTACAGGTAGGTTGCGCGGTCGCGACCTTCCTTGTCTTTACCGGTAACTAGCAGTCCCGCACAGGTCTTACCTGTCATGCGAGGACCAATGGTTGCCGGATCAGGCAGCACAGCGGCCACCATGTCACGCGGTGCAACATCAACCGGACCCTGCGCTGAACGAACGCGCTGCAACTTGGTTGCGTCAAGCCCTAGCTTGTGCAGAGTCTTTAGAACACCGATGAACTCGCCACCAAGACCGTACTTGAATGTGACTTTGTTGGCCTTGATGTTGCGTGGCAACATTGAGATTTCTTCGTGCTCAACGTTCACGCACTCAACGGCACCGATGCCACCTGGGAATTCGAAAATCTCAGGCTCACTGAATGGCTGAGTTGTGTACCAACCCTTGCCGCTCTCGTAAATCGTTGGTGGGTTTAGACATTCTTCAATGGTTGTCCAGATTGAGAATGAAGGAGCAAAGATTTCGTTACCTTCGTCATCAAAGACGGCAAGGTTTCCACCATCCTTAATGCTTAGTTCATCTATCTCACTGAACAGGTGATCCTGTGCATATCGGGCAAACACGTTTGAAAGACCTGGCTCAACACCCATGCCAACCAAGGCAAGTTTTCCAGCACGTTCCCACTGATCGTGTAGTGCGTACTGTGCGTCGCCAAGCTTGATACCAGGCTGGTGAAAAGGATCTGATTCGTGTGCCTCAGACAGACTCATGGCCATGTCTAGGTAGTTAACTCCGGCAGTGAATGCGCCTGAGAAAACAGTTGGTAGGAACTTAGGCTCAACCGCATTGATCACAAAATCAATGTTGTGAGCTTTACATACCTCGGTTACGTTGCTTGCACTTGATGCATCAATCTTTGAAGCAACGAACTTGGCAGCAACTTCGCTACCGTGACGTTTAGCAATCCATTCGATTGTGCGCTCAGCGCGTGATAGGTCGTAGTCAGAGACCACGATTAGTTCATAAAAGTTTCTGGTAGCTGCGATTTTGGCGATTGCATCGCCAACACCACCAGCACCAACGAGCAGAATCCGCATCGTTATTCCTAATTTAGAAGTTTGTCCCTGGGGCAAATCGGGAGCGCCTAAACAGCCTACCCAGCGTTGCTGGCAAGCATCGCGAACTCAGAGAATTTAGCGGATTGTGATATCGGCGCTTGGGTCATTTACCCAGTCCAGCAAGCCTTGCCACTCGCCCCAGCCTTCATCGGCTCTGAAGTGTTGAGCGCCTGGAATAATCACAGCTTCAACGCCCAGTGGTTCACCAAAGGTTGACTGCACGCCATCGGGGCTCCATGGGTCGCCATCACTACCAACGATTGTCAGTGACTTCACGACGGAATGCAAGGCGTCCTTTGTAGCTGACTTAGAAAGGTTGACCTTCAACCCCTTGATCTCGCCTAGAAGTTTTGGGTCCGCCGGTGCCACCAAAAGCAAGCGGTCAACCGCATTTTTTACTTTTCCGTCGACAGCGGCGTGAATGAAATTAATGCAACCAAGGCTGTGACCAATCACTATAGATTCACCTGGGCCTGCTTCTTCAAGAAGCTCCAATTCAGCAGCTAGCAAATCTTGCCAGTCTTCAAGAGTCGGATTATCGGTGCTTGGAAACTGCGGGTACAAAACTTGGTGACCCTGGTGACGAAGTTGAGAAACCAGCCAGCGGTGCCAGTTACCCTCTGCTCTGCGGTTTGTCCAACCGTGCATTACCAATACTCTTGCCATGAAAAAAGACTATTACTTAAGTGCGGGTACTTTTCTTGGATTAACAATTGTTACCATGGCAATCAGTGCGAGTACGTGCAGAATCGCAATAGTGACACCTACGCCGCTCATGTCTTGCTTTGAAAGCGAGGCGTAGAGCGGGCCCGAGGCAGTTAGTGCCAAAGATGTAATGACTGCCATAAGCGAAGCGGCAGTACCTGCCTCGTTGCCGTGAGGGGCAAGCGAGAGTGCGCCAATTGGAGTAACGGTCATTCCAAAGCTAAAGACAAATATCCAAATAATCGTCATCACCAACCAAAGCGGTGGATTCGTTGCTGAGGTGATGAGCAGCGTGGCTCCAAGCCCAATGCTGATCACATGCATGCTTAGCAAAATCCACTGGGCCGGGATTTTCTGCGCCAACTTAGAAGATGCCTGAACGCCAAGGTATGCCCCAAACGAATTCAGCGTAAGGATTAATCCAAATTGTTCTGGCGCCAAATCAAATTGATTGGTCAACACAAACGGGGTGACAATCAAATAAGCCCAAAGCGCCACGCTGTTCAGGCTGGAGATAATAAGCAAGCCAACGTAGATGCGATCTTTCAAAACATATTTGAAGCGCTTGAGCATGCCGTCGAAGATTTCATCTCTGCGATCCTCGTGGCGCAGTGTTTCGGGCAGGTACCTAATTGCCGTAATCAACATCAGAACAGCGAACGAACCGATGACCAAACTTACGCCGCGCCAGTCCATAAATTGCAACAGTTGCGAACCAGCGAATGGCCCAATAAACCAGGACAGTGCCTGAATAAGGAGCACTCGCGACATCACCTTAAGAAGCGATAGGCCCTCATAGAGATCACGAACTACCGCGTTGCCAACCACGAACACTGCGGCACCGGCAATTCCCTGAACGAATCTGGCAACGAAGAACATTTCCAAATTCGGCGCAAGCGAGACAAGAATTGTGGCGATAACAAAAGCTGCAGAACCAATGAGCATTGGCTTACGTCTACCGATGGAGTCACTCAAAGGGCCAGTAATCAACTGACCCAGTGCAAAACCAAGCGTAAGCGCACTAAAAGTGAGTTGAATCATTGAATCCGGCACATCAAAACCGCGGGCAATGATTGGACCGGAAGGAAGATATGGGTCCAGTGAAAACGGCTGGAGAGTTTGTAGTCCACCAATAATAAGAATGTACTTCCAGCGCTCACGCTGAGTTATTGATGGCATAGACACCCCTCAAGACTACGGGAGCAATGAGCTCTAAAGAAAAACTCCCCCAGGCCAAAGCCTGAGGGAGTTTTTGTAGCTAAAAGAAGCCAGACTGCCTTTAAGTACTAGTTACTTAAGGGTAACCTTTGCGCCAGCGCCCTCTAGAGCAGCCTTTGCCTTCTCAGCAGTGTCCTTGTTTGCGCCCTCAAGGATGGTTGCAGGTGCACCATCAACTAGAGCCTTTGCCTCGCCTAGACCTAGGTTGGTCAATGCGCGAACTTCCTTGATAACTGCAATCTTCTGGTCGCCAGCTGCGTCAAGAACTACATCGAATGAGTCCTTCTCTTCAGCAGCAGCCGCGCCGCCACCAGCTGCAGCAGGTGCAGCAGCAGCAACAGGTGCAGCAGCAGTAACTTCGAATACTTCTTCGAAAGCCTTAACGAACTCTGAAAGCTCGATTAGTGATAGTTCCTTGAACGCATCGATCAGCTGATCGGTTGTCATCTTTGCCATGGTATTTCTCCTTGTATTTATAAGTGTTTATAAAGCTTGGGTTTAGGCTGCTTGCTTTGCGCGTAGCGCGTCGACAGTGCGAACTGCCTGAGCAAGTGGGGCCTGGATTGTGTAAGCAGCCTTGTACATCGTTGCCTTGAACATTCCAGCGGCCTTAGCCAATAGAACTTCGCGGGTTTCGAGGTCAGCAAGCTTCTGCACCTCAGCAGCTGAAAGATTGACTCCATCTAGGATTCCGCTCTTTACAACTAGAAGAGGATTTGCCTTCGCAAAGTCACGCAAAGCCTTAGCAACTGAGACAGCGTCTCCGGATGCAAAAGCGAGAGCGGTTGGTCCGAACAACTGGCCGTCAAATGCGGTTACTCCAGCGTTCTTTGCAGCGATCTCAATAAGAGTGTTCTTTGCTACGGCGTAGGTTGCGTCTGCACTGATGTTGCGACGAAGCTCTTTGAGCTGTGCAACGGTGAGACCGCGGTACTCGGTTAGAAAGACGGCGTTTGAGTTCTGGAATAGACCAGTTAGCTCAGCTACCTTCTCGACCTTGTTCGCCATGGCGCTCCTTGTTAGTTTGTGTCGGTAGCCCCGGGAAATAAAAAATGCTCCATGCAGACGCATGAAGCAGTAAACAACTCAGTGCAGAAAAGGTCTCTGAAACACCGATAGCTGTGACTTCTAAATACACCTGCGTGGGTTGACACTTTCGTATCCTTCGTTGTCCCGTAAAGGACAAAACCGACGGTCTTTGGCTTCCCCCAGTCTAAGCCAGGCCGGGGGCCTGGCGCAACCCCCGATATGGGAAGAACCCCCGTCAGCACTGGCCGGCGGGGGTTCTCCTGAAGCTATTTAGTTGGCGTACTTTTTGGCACGAGGACGACCCTCGCCCTTAGGCTTGTCAGCCCAACGGCCCTTGCCAGAACCGCCGTAGTTGCCACGGCCTCCGCCTGAGCCACCGCGTCCGCCGCCTGAACGACCTGAACCGCCACGGCCACCCTCGCGTGATGAACCACCGCGTGAGTCACCAAAGTCCAAAGACTCAGGAGCCGGGATAGGTGCAATCGGACCAGCAAGTTCAACTAGCAATTCGCTAGCTGGACGAACCTCAGAGAAGATTCCATCGCGCTCTGCACGACGAAGTAGATCTTCCATGCGACGGCGACGGCTGCGAGGAATCAAAGTAATAACTGTTCCCTCTTTGTTCGCACGACCGGTACGACCTGATCGGTGTAGATAGGTTTTGTATTCCTCAGGTGGATCAACCTGAATTACGAATGCAACATCGTCAACGTGAATTCCACGAGCTGCAACATCTGTTGCAACTAGAACTCGGCAGCCACCCTTAGTGAAACGCTCAAGGTTACGGTTTCGCTGGTTCTGGTTTAGGTCACCGTGAAGACGCGCTGCTGGAACACCAGCTGCGGTTAGTGATTCGCTAAGACGTTCTGCAGTCATCTTGGTACGAGTAAAGATGATTGATTTTCCGTGGCCCTGAACTAGACGAAGAAGAACCTGTGAACGGTCTTCTGGGTCAACGGTCATGACTCGGTGAATGATGTTTGCAGTGTCGTTCTCTTCGTTTGGCACTTCGTAAACGTAAGGGTCAGGAAGGAATTCCTTAACCAGTGCATCTACTTCGCGGTCAAGAGTTGCAGAAAACAAAAGCTTTTGGCTGTCGCCGGTAGCGCGCATGATGCGACGCACACCTTCGATGAAACCAAGATCGCACATGTGGTCTGCTTCATCAACAACAAGAGTTTCAACTTCTGAAAGATCGATGATGCGCTGTGAGATTAGGTCTTCTAGACGACCAGGAGTTGCCACAACAATGTCAACACCGCGGCTCATTGCGTTCTCTTGCTTGCGCTGAGGAACACCACCGTAGATACAAGTTGTGTAGAAACCAACTGCACGGGCAATGCCGTTTACAGTGCGGTCAATCTGATCTGCAAGCTCACGAGTTGGAGCAAGGATAAGCGCACGTGGCTTACCTGGCTTGCGCGGAACTGAACCAGCAGCAACAAGCTTCATTACTAGAGGAACGGTAAACGCAATGGTCTTACCTGAACCAGTCTTACCGCGACCAAGAACATCGCGACCAGAAATAGCTGCAGGAATTGTGCTTGCCTGAATTGGGAACGGAGATGCTGCGCCCATTCCGGTTAGTGCCTCAAGAATGCGAGGGTGAAGACCCATCTCAGCAAAAGTGTCAGTGGTGATTGCCTCTGAAGCCTCAACTGCATCTAGACGCTCAAGAACCTTGTCCTCGAAGAAAGCCTTCTTGTTTGGGTTTGAGTCGCGTGCACCGCGGAATGATGATTCGCGGGAATCATCGCGTGCTGCACGATCCGGACGGTTTGGGTTGCGCTCTTCGCGAGATGAATCGCGCTTTGCAGTGCGGTCTTCGAAACGAGTTGAATCTGACTTGCCATATGAAGGACGCTCGGCACGGTTGCGGTCGCCGAAGCCACCGCCAAAACCTGAACGTGCTGGACGATCTTCGCGGTTACCAAAAGTACGAGGTTGACGTTCATCGCCACGACGTGCTGGACGCGCGTCACGATCATCGCGGCCACGACCAAATGACGGACGTGAATCGCGGTCACCGGTGCGAGGAGCTCTGTCATCGCGGTTGCCGTAGCTTGGACGATCTGAGTTGTAAGCAGGACGTGATGGACGACCGGTTCCTTCGCCTGAGCGAGGAGTCCAATCGCGACCGCGGTCTTCACGACCACCGTTCATTTCACGACTGTTGCGACCACCGGCAGCTGAACC
>JBEGUG010000050.1:0-14988 GCA_041179005.1 Actinomycetota bacterium
CAATTTTTTACGGAGCGAAAGATATCCGTGTTGAAAATGTGGCTGAGCCGCAGAACGTTGGCCCGGGCGAAGTAAGACTAAAGCCCTTCTGGTGCGGTATCTGTGGAACCGATGTTCACGAATACGCCATGGGACCGATTGTTATCCCATCAAAGCCGCACAAGCTAAACGGTTCGATTCTTCCGCAGATCCTTGGTCACGAGTTCAGTGCTGAAGTTCTAGAGGTTGGCAAGGGCGTGACCAATGTAAAAGTTGGCGACCGCGTATCAGCAATGCCGCTTTTGTCTTGTGGCGTTTGCTACTTCTGCTCACGCGGCGACAACCACCTATGTACCTCAATGGCCTGTATTGGTCTGAGCTGTGAGTGGGGCGGCATTGCCGAGCAGGCTGTTGTTCCTGCGGCAAACGTTTTCAAATTGCACGACAAGGTTTCAGACGTTGCTGGTGCGCTGGTTGAACCAACCGCTGTTGCTGCCTACGGTGTAGACCGCGGAAACGTTCGCCCTGGTGACACAATTCTTATTACCGGTGCCGGACCTATCGGTGCTCTTGCTGCACTTTACGCAGAGAACCTTGGTGCCAAGGTTTACGTTTCTGAGTTGAACCCAAATCGCCAGAAGATGATGAACGATCTTGGTATCGCGACTTTGCTTGACCCAACCAAGGACGATGTCATTGGTGTCTTGAAGGATGCAACCGGTGGCATTGGTGTTGATGCAGTTATTGAATGTTCAGGAAACGAACGCGCACTGCAGACTGCAATCAAGTCCGTTCGTTCTGGTGGCTACGTTGTTCAAACTGGTTTGCACACCAAGCCTGCATCAATCGAACCGATGGAACTTGCTGAGCGCGAAATCACCTACACCGGAACCTGGTGCTACCCAGTTACTGACTGGCCTCGCATCATTGATCTAATTGGTCGCCGCGGACTAGCCGTTGAAAAAGTGGTTAGCTCAAAGATCAACATGGATGACATTGTTTCTAAGGGATTCGAAGAACTGGTTTCACCAACCGGAACCGAAACCAAAGTACTAGTAAGAGGACACTAATCATGAAGGCTCTACAGTTTGTTTCAGAAGGCAAGGCTGAAGTCAACGAACTTTCAGTTCCTGACATCGCTGATGATGAGGTACTGATTGCATCTCGTGCAGTTGGCGTTTGCCACTCTGACATTGAGTTGCTCGAAGGTCGCTACATCATTCCATTTAGCTACCCAATCATTCCTGGCCATGAGTGGTCTGGTGAAGTGATGAAGGTTGGCGCCAAGGTGACCAACTTCAAAAAGGGTGATCACGTCGTTGGCGACTGCGTTATTGGCGATGACCACTTTGGTTTCTCGATCAGCGGTGCAGCAGCAGAATTCTTTATCACCAAGGCTTCTTGGTTGCACAAGATTCCAAACAACATCTCTTGGAACAACGGCGCTCTTGTTGAGCCGTTCAGCGTTGCGTACTACGCGTTGATGCGCGTTGGAAACGTGAACGCCAGCGACACCTTGGTAGTCCTAGGTGCCGGCCCGATTGGCCTTGCGGTTACTGCTGCATCAAAGGCATTGGGTGCTCGCACAATCGTGGTTGAGCCAGTTGATTTCCGTCAGCAAGCTGCCCGCGATCTTGGTGCAGATATCGTTTGCTCACCAGATGACATCAAGGCTGTACTTGATAAAGACACCGATGGCCGCGGCGCAAACGTAGTTGTTGAGGCAACCGGTCGCCCAGATGTAATGGCAACCGCACTTGAGCTTGCCGGCTTCAAGGGACGCGTTGCCTACATCGGTATTGATGTGGGCAAGTCAGCACCAGCGCAACTTGGTTTGATTCAGTCGAAGGAACTAACCATCACCGGTTCAATTGGTTCACCGGGTGTTTGGGAAGAAACCATTCGCTTTATGTCAACCAAGAACATTGACCTGTCACCATTGGTTACCGCACGCTTTAGTGTTGACGATGCACTTGGTGCAGTTGATGCAGCACAGCACCCAATGAACAACATCAAAGCTCACATCGAGTTCAACGCCAGCATTTAGTATTTAGAACAAAAAAGTGGGGCTGTCCTTTTGGACGGCCCCACTTTTTATTTCCTGGAAAGGAATTGTTGTTTACTTCTTTGGAAGAATGTTTGCCTTGCGGTAAGCCTCAACGTTTGAGAAGAAACTCTTTGGGCTTGAACGGAAGTTTAGGAAACCAGCTTCGCGTGACTTAGTCATATCGGTGAAGCATTCAATCTGACGACCAAGGTCGCTATCGCTGTGCCACCATGATGCAAGCTTGGTCACATCTGAAACAGCAAGTCCGTGCTTCTTTGCGATCTCTTCCCAAACCGGACCAGCATCTTTCATCTGCTCCTCAAGTGGCTGGAAGTGAGATTCCTTTGGGCCTTCGTAAGGAAGTCCAAAGTGCTCAGCAATCTGTGGCCACAACCAGCGCCAGCGGAAAGTATCGCCGTTTGCAATGTTGAAGGCTTCGTTCTCGCCAGCCTTGTTGGTCGCTGCCCAAATTAGCTGCTCACCAAGAAGATCAGCATCGGTCACGTCAACCACACCGTTCCATGACTGGGTTGAACCAGGGTAGATGAATGGCTTGCCGAGTGCCTTCTGAATTTCTGCGTATACAGAAAGAGTCAGCACCATGTTCATTGCGTTGTCTACCGCGTAACCAAAGATGGTGTGTGAGCGGTGCACGCTCCAGGTGAAGCCCTGGTCTTTCGCAGCTGCAAACAGTTCATCTTCTTGGGTGTAGTAGAAGTTTGGAACATCTAGTCGAGGCTCTGATTCGTGGAATGGAGTTTCTGCCATTACCGCGTTCGCATAGTTGTCGAATGGGCCAAGGTAGTGCTTCAATCCGGTCTGCAGTGCAACGTGACGAACTCCGCCGTCAGGCTTCAGGCCAGCAAGTAGGTTGCGGATGGTAGCCCCATTAACCTCGATGTTCTCGGCCTCTGAATCCTTCTTGATCCAGGCGGTCATGAAAACGATCTCTGGCTTAAGGCCTGCTAGGGCAGTCTTTACTTCCTCAGCGTTGAGGAGGTCTGCCTTTATATGGTGAACACCGGCCGGAAGACCTTCGGTTCGGCGAGATAGGCCGTGGACTTCCCAGCCATCCTTCAAAAGTTGTTTGGCGATTACCTGGCCTGAGATGCCAGTGACACCCACGATGAGTGCTTTACGGCCTGAATTTGTGCTCATTTACTAGTGTCTCCATTTCATAAGGTGTTCACTTGAGATGAACGATACCAGTAATTATTAACGAAAAATCCCGGCGAAAATAACAATCTGGTTGAACTTTTTGGGCCATTTCCAGTTTGGGAGGGGGCTGAAAAACCCCTGAAATCAGGCCATTTTTGGCCAATATTCGGAAAACTTGGCTTAAACGTCGCTTAATCGTTATCGTAAGTGTACCTAAACGCTTCATTCGTTTCATAAAGTAATACTCAACACAGATTCGAACAGTTTCTGTTTATGGCACCAAGGAGTTTAAATGGCACAAGCAGGTGCGGCAACCCTTTCAAAGGGCCCACGCTTCCAGGTATCCAAGGGTCTAATGACCGTCTTGGTATCGACGATTGTTTTGTTCGTGCTCTGCGCCGTGATTGCACCAACGAGTGTTTCTGCTGGACCGTTGGGAAGCATGGTCCCATTTGCATCGATCTTGGCAATTGTTGGTCTTGGGCAAATGTTGGTAATCCAGCAGGCGGGTATTGATCTTTCTGTTCCAGGTGCAGTTTCTCTTGCTGCGGTAATCGCAACCGCAATTCCTGACGGTGACAACAGCTTGCTTGGTGGCGCACTTCTTATTGCGTTTGCAGCTGCACTTGGAACCGGACTGTTGAATGGTTTCCTAATTGGTTATCTAAAACTAAATCCGATCATTGCAACCCTTGGAACAAATGCGTTGCTCTATGGCTTTGTGATGCTAATTTCTCAGGGCATTCCTCGCAGCACTACACCAATGCTGATGGAAATTGTCAGCGGTCAAAATTTTGGAATTCCAAATTCTGTTTTCTTTGCCGGTGCTGCACTGCTGCTGATTATTTTGCTTTTGCGTAAATCGGTTGCTGGTCGCCGGTTCGAAGCTATTGGTGCAAGCCCAGCCGCTGCATCAACTGCAGGTTTGCGCGTAAAGACCCACCAGGCTTCAGCATATGTTTGGGCGCAACTTCTTTACTGTCTGGCCGGAGTTTTGATTGCCGGTGTTATCTCTGAGCCAAACGGATTTATGGGCGAGGCATATCTTCTTCCTTCGGTTGCCGTAGTAGTTCTTGGTGGAACATCACTACTTGGTGGACGCGGATTGCCAACCGCAACGGTTTTGGCTGCTGTGTTTCTATCGCAACTCGATCAGTTCGTACTTGCACTCGGCGTTAGCTTTGCAGTTCGTACATTGGTGCAAGCGGCAGCGCTGGCTATCGGTGTTGCAATCTACACAGTTGACTGGGCACGCGTAAGAGCGGCCGTAAATAGACTCCTGTCGACAACTAGTCGCGGGCAGAACCAAGCTTCTTTGCCTTCGGCTTAGAAGTGAAAAATAATGCGCGACAGAGATGTCTCGCAGTTAGATGGAGGAAACAAAGATGATTCGTCGTCGTAAACTGGCTGCGGCAATTTCTGCTGCGGCTGTAGCATCTCTGCTATTCACTGGTTTTACCAGCGGTGCAGCTAACGCGGCAACACCTTCATGGTGTGGCCCTAAGAAAATCACCATGGGTCTAACCGATGGTTTTGGTGGAAACAACTGGCGTCTAGTTACAACTGCTGCCGCTCAAGATGAAATCAAGAAGTGCAAGAGCGTTACAAAGTTGCTTTACGCAGATGGCCAGGGAAACACCACCAAGGCAATTTCTGACATCAAAGGAATGGTTGCAAAGGGCGTAAAGGCACTTGTTGTGTTCCCAGACGCTGGTAAGGCAATGCTTCCTGCACTTCGCGCTGCATACAAGGCCGGTGTAAAGACCGTTCCTTATCGCGTTGACCCATCGGGTGTAAACGGTAAGGACTTCGACATCTGGATTGGTGGCGACTTCGTTAATGACGGTAAGAACTGGGGAACCTGGATCAAGAAGAACTTCCCAACCGGTGCAAACATCCTGTTCTTGTCAGGTCCAGCTGGAAACAGCCAGGGTCTAGATGAACTAAAGGGTATGAAGTCAGTTCTAACTTCTTCAACCTACAAGTTCATTGGTGAGTCACCATTTGAGGTTACAAACTGGGATGGCGCACAGACTCAGAAGGTTCTAACTGCAGCTATCGCAAAGTACCCAAAGATCGATGTAATCGTTTCTGACTTTGGTCCAGTTATGGTTTCTTCACTTGGTGAGTTCACCAAGAGTGGTCGTTCAATCCCAGCGATGGCAACATCAGATGGAAACATCCTTGGTTGCTTCTACTTGGACAACGTAAACAAGAAGGGCAACGAGGACATGAAGCTAATGACCGTTGCAACTGGTAACGACCACGTACGTCTTGCTGTGCAGCACGCTGTTGCTCGCGCGACTGGTGGAAAGATCCCAGCTGCAACTCGATTCAAGTCACCAGTGTTCGAGGACTCAGAGACTGGAAAGCCTCAGGGCGTACAGTGCAACCGAAAGATTGCAGACTTCACATTCCTATCAGCTCAGATGAGCGGTGTGGAACAGCAGAAGTTGCTCAAGTAATAAAGAAGTAGATCCATTTGTTGCTGGGCCGGCACCTAAAAAGGCCGGCCCAGCGCAACTAACTAGAAACACCAGGAGAGAATCAGAGTGGCTCAGAGTAAATCAAAAAACGTGGTTATGGAACTGCGTGGGATCTCAAAGAACTACTCGGGTGTACCCGCACTTACCGATGTATCACTTGAGATCAGGGCCGGCGAAGTTCACGCCCTGCTTGGTGAAAACGGTGCCGGTAAATCAACCCTGATGAATGTGGCCACCGGAACCGTTGCTCCGACAAAAGGCGACTTACTTGTTCACGGCGAACGCTACGACGCACTTACTCCAGCACTAGCGAACCAACTTGGCATCGCGATTGTTCACCAGCACCCAGCCGTGCTGAAAGATTTGACAGTTCTTGAAAACCTTCAGGTTGCGCTACCGCGCAGCATTTTCAAAGGTAAGCCTGCCGAAAAAGTGGGCGAAGAACTATTGGCCCGAGTTGGTCTAAAGATTTCACTAAAGCTTCGCGTCGAGGATCTATCGATTGCTCAGAAGCACCTGCTAGAGATTGCTAAGGCCCTAGCTACCTCCCCAAAGATTTTGGTTCTAGACGAACCAACCGCCGCTCTTGGTCAGGACTCCGTGGAGTTGCTGTTCCAATTGATTGCAGCAGAAATTGCCAAAGGAACCGCAGTGATTTACATCACTCACCGCCTTGCAGAAGTTCGCGAACTGGCCAACATCGTCACCGTTCTGCGCGACGGAAAGATGATGGCAACATCACAGATCGACAAAATTACCGATGCCCAACTGCTTGCTCAAATTATTGGGCGAGAACTCAAGTCTTCTTTCCCTGCAAAACACAAAAAGGTCTCTGGAGTCAAACCAAACCTTGTTGTTAAGGGCCTATCGGGTAATGGATTCACAGACATAAACATTGAGGGCTACCCAGGTCAAATCATCGGAATCGCCGGTGTTGTAGGAAATGGGCAGTCTGAGTTGATCAGGGCGCTGTCAGGCCAGGCCGAATTCAACGGCTCAATTGAGATCAATGGCGAAAGTAAAACCGCTCGTCAGCTAAATGGCAAGGCGGCCTTGATGCCAGCAGACCGTCAGCGCGAGGGCGTAATGATGAGAATGTCTGTGCGAGAGAACTCGGCGCTGTCATCACTAAAGAAGTTCAAGCTTTTTGGTTTCCTAAGTCGCAGAAAAGAAGTAAACGAAGTTCACGAAACCCTAAGTTCGCTATCAATCAAGGCCCCAAGCCTAGAGGCACCGGTCTCGGCGCTATCTGGTGGAAACCAGCAAAAGGTAGTTATGGCTCGAGCCTTGCTATCTAACCCGGTGATGATTTTGGCCGATGAGCCAACTCAGGGTGTTGACGTGGGTGCTCGCTCGGAGCTCTACGACATTCTGCGCCAGGCTTCGTCTGAAGGTATTCCGGTAGTGGTTGCATCGTCAGACGCAAAAGAACTTGAAGGTCTCTGCGACACCGTTTACGTGCTGTCTCGCGGCCAGGTTGTAAAGACTCTGCAGGATGGAGAAAATCGCGAAGCCGCCATGATTGAGGCTGCGGTTACTTCAACCACAAAGGTTATTCGCATTGAACGCGAACAGCGTGAGCAGAAACTTGGCAACGAGACTTTTGCCGACAAGTTCCGCAGGTTCTTGAGAGGCGATTACGCACCGCCGGCAATGCTGGCATTCGTAATGGTGGCATTGGCAGCATTTATCTTGACCAAGAGCGACACCTACCTTGGTGACTTCAACATCATTTCAATTCTGCTTTTGGTTAGCGCCCTAGGTTTCGTTGCAATCGGACAGACCACGGTAATGATGACAGGAGGCATTGACCTATCCACCGGACCACTAGCTGGCTTCCTGGTGGTTATTGCATCCTTCTTCATTAATGACGAAGCACCGATGACAGCTATCTTGATGGGTCTAGTGACCATGGCAGTGGTTGCGGCATTTGTTGGATTGATAAATAGCGCGTTGATTCGCTTTGTGAAGTTCACAGCTATTGCGGCAACGCTAACCACTTACATTGCTATCGGTGGTTTTGCATTCATTCTTCGTCCTGAGCCTGATGGCTACATCAGCGTTGCGGTAGCCGACATTCTTAACGCGGCAATCGGACCAATCCCATACGTATTTATTGCATTGGTGATTTCAACTCTTGTCATGGAGCGCTTGCTGAGAAAGTCCCGCTGGGGATGGCAGCTTCGAGCCGTTGGTTCAAATGAAGAGTCTGCAAGACAACTTGGTGTGCAAACCACTCGTTCGATTATTGGCGCCTACGTGATTTCTTCGTTGTTCGTATTCCTCGGCGCAACCCTACTTATGGTTCAGCTGGGAATCGGTGACGCTTCTCAGGGAGTCACCTACACGCTTACAAGTATCACCGCAGTGGTACTTGGTGGAACATCTCTGATGGGTGGCCGCGGAACTTACGTGGGAACCCTGATGGGCTCAGTTCTCTTGATCCAAGTATTGAACGCAACAGTGTTCTTGGATCTTGATCAAACCTGGCAGTACTGGTTACAGGCAGCTCTAATTCTGATTGCTGCAGTTGTTTACAGTCTTGCTCGGACTAGGAAAACAAAACTAAAAAGCAACTAATCCTCTCCATGGGTTAACGGGGTCCTTGTGTCGGGGACCCCGTTTCCATTTCTGGAATTAGTGCGGTTGGTGTTCTACTTTATTTTCTTCTGGCGGGTTAGTTCCGCGATCGCAGACCAATCTAGGTCTTTCACATCGGGGTCAGCAAGTGCCTGTTCAAATAGATTGTGCAGCACTTCTGCGACCGGCAACTTGAGCCCCAGACCCGCAGCTGCATCTTCGATGAGCTTCACATCTTTGAGGCCCAGCGCCATTGAGAAGCCCGCTGGAGAGTACTTGCGATTGACGATCATTGGGCCGTAGCCCGCGTAGGCAGAGCCGGTAAAGGCGGTGTGAGTAAGGATTTCCATGAAGGTGTTTGGGTCAACGCCGCCCGATTCAACCAGTGCCACAGACTCACCGATGGCCTGTAGCGCGTGGATCAAGTTGTAGTTGACGCCAAGCTTCACAAGGTTTGCCCGGGCGTGGTCTTCGCCAACATTCCAGTACTGCGCAGCAACTTTTTCAAAGACTACGGCTGCCTTGGTGATGTCACTTTCTTTGCCTGCAGCAACAATCAGCAACTTGCCGTTGGTGATCGCAATTGGTCTACCAAGTACCGGCGCGGCAACGTATCCAATCACAAGCTTTGCGTGGAGCTGCGCGAGAGTTTCAGAAGCTGCCGGACTCAGCGTTGCCATGTTGATGTGAATCGCGCCCAACCTAGCGTTCTGCAGGTTTGCTTCAGAAAATACTTCAAGCGCTGCCTGGTCGTTGCTCAGAAATGAAATTATGAAGTCATTCTGCATTGCCTGACTCAGCTCTACCTTGCGAGCTCCCTTGTCGAGCAGGTCACCAATTTCTTTTGGTGAACGATTCCAAACGTCTAGATCAAAACCCTGATCAAGCAACCGATGCGCCATGGCGACGCCCATACTGCCTAATCCGATGAGTGATACGCGAATCTTTTCAGTCATTCTTTAGCCAATCAATTCATTGCGAACAAATTCAAGTTCGCGACTTACGTATTCAATGATGTCGCCGGTTTTTAGTTCCGGAGGTAAAACATCCCAGGTGTAGGTTTCGATTTCAAGGTGATCAGACAGTGGAGTTGCTCGATGCATTTTCAGCGCCTCTTGAACACCAAAGCGTGTAGTGCGGAAAGGCCCAAGTTCTTCAAGGAAAACCGGAACGTGGAAGTGCGTGCGCATTTCACTCTCAACCGGGTTGGCCTCATATGCATCGAGTGCTTCACCAAGATTTAGGAACTTAGTGATCTTGCCGTTTTGCTTTAGCGAGGTCTGGCTTAGGTAGATGGTGTCGGTGAATCTTCTGAGCGATTCAATCTTGTCTTGAGTAAGTTGCTCAACCCAAAGCGAGGCAGCTTCTTGAAGTTTGAAGATTGGAATGCCCGCATTGACAATTTTGCTCAGTGACTCGGTGATGTTCTCAAAACCAACTGATTGGTGACCAATGTCAAAAACAATTCCAAGGTAGCGACGAATTGCGCCTTCTGCTTCGCTGAGCGGAATGCCCGCAACTTCGGCAAGCTCTCTGATGCCGGCAGGTGAATAGATTCGATCCCTAAACCACTCAAGGGTCTCATCGGTTGTTTCTAGGTAGCAAGCTGGCTCAGGCTCAATGGCTAGTTTTACTCTGCGCCCGGTACGCTCTTCGAGATCGCGAAGGTGTGCCACAACGCGAAAAACATTGCGGGTGAAAGTCTTTATGTAGGCCTCGCCAGCAACGTTGGGCTTGAAGGCAAGTGGTGCAGTTTGGATTGACGGGTTGATGTGCTTTGGGGTGATCTCGGCCAGGATGTCGGCAACGGAATTTGTGTAGTTGACGCGATCATCGGTGGTCCAGTCTGGTTCGTAAACGCGCTCCATAACCACCTCACCCTTGAAGGGGCCGTAGGGGAACGCATTGACCGTGTAGACGTAAAGGTCTTCTTTAGCTAGAAATTCGGCGAGTGACTTGCGTTCAGCGGGACTGTCGGTCAGGGTTTTGGCGGACGAGGCTGAAATGCGCAGGGATACAGCGAAAGGGGCGTCAGGAGAGATGCGCTTTTTGACCTGAGGAACGAACTCTCGAAGGCTGGCGTTCATCTCTGCCCAGGTATCGCCGAGGTGGACCAAGGTTGAATAACTTAGGTGGCCTAAGCCATTTTTGAGTTCCATGAGGGTCTCCATCGACGTTGATAAATCTAGTTTATGTGCAGTATTACTAAACGAAAAATCACAATTTGACCACTTTTTGGCCATTTCTTACATAATTAGTGAATATCAAAAACGGCTTCTGTAAGGTATTTGTTAAGCAGAACACCCTGTGTGGGGCAGGGATTAGAGGGGAACCAAATGCACTTAGACGTAGGCGACGAGCTCAGAAGAGTTCGTGTATCTCGCAAGTTGAGCCTACGCAGCGTTGCTACAGAGGTTGGCGTCTCGGCCAGCCTGCTCTCTCAGGTTGAGACCGGCAAGACTCAGCCATCGGTGTCTACTCTCTACGCTTTGGTGAACCACCTTGGCATTTCTCTAGACGGCCTAATGAAGGGTCAAATTCAGGTTGACTCAACTTCTGGTGCCGGTGGATACGAAGACGGACACCACGGAATCGTGCAGCGTCGCAGCGAGAACCCACTGATCGAGATGGAAAACGGTGTGGCTTGGGAGCGTCTGGCCGATGGCGGTCGTGAGGATGCAGATCCACTGATGGTGACTTATGAGCCAGGTAGTTCAAGTTCGGTTGACGGAAAAATGATGCGTCACGATGCTCTTGAGTACGGCGTGATTATTGAGGGCACACTAACCCTAAAGATTGAAAAAGAAGTTCACGAAATTTACCCTGGTGACTCGTTCAGCTTTGACGCTAACCGCCTGCACATGTATGAAAACAATTCTGCAAAGCCGGCGCGAGGAATCTGGTTTGTAATTGGCAATAAAGAAGCTGCGAATCAGGACCTAAGTAATTTGGGCCCATCAAAAGTTGCTGCACCGTCACTGCCGGCAAAATCAGCGGTAGACGTGTTGAACGTCATGGGTGATGCAAAAACTCGAAAGCTAAACGGAAATTCTTAGTTTTCTCTAAACCAACATGCTTAGCGGATTTTCAATTCGCTTCACAAATGCTGCAAGCCACTGTGCCGCGAGTGCACCGTCAACTGCACGGTGGTCTGCCGACAAAGTAACCGTCATTATGTTGGCAACAACAATCTGGCCATCTTCAACAATTGCGCGCGGTGACGCGGCGCCAACGGCCAAGATTCCAGATTGCGGTGGGTTCAAGATAGCGGTGAACTCCTTGGTGCCAAACATTCCAAGGTTGCTAACCGCAAAGCTGCCGCCCTCTAGTTCTTCTTGACGCAACTTGCCTGCACGTGCGCGAACGGCAAGTTCTGCAATTTCCATGCTTAGGTTGCTGAGCGAGCGCTTCTCAACACCGCGAATAACCGGAGTCAGCAAGCCGCCATCGGTGGTTACCGCAACGGCGATATCTGCAGACTCGTACTTATGCATGGCCTCGGCGTTCCAAACCACGTTTGATTCAGGTACGTCCATGAGTGCACTGGCAACGGCCTTGACCACAATGTCGTTCACCGAGATCTTTACCGGTGATGATTCGTTGATGCTCTTGCGAAGTTCTAGCAGAGCGTCTACCTTGCAGTCGGCGGTTACGTAGAAGTGCGGAACAGTTGACTTGCTCTCGGTTAGTCGTCGAGCAATCGCACGGCGCATGCCGGTGTGCGGCACGGTTACGTAGCTGCTTGAGTATTCCTGCTTTGCAAGTTCAGAACTCGATGAGTAAGACGCGGTTGCAGTTGGAGTTGCCGCAGCACCACTAGCCAGGAAGCTTTCAAGATCGCGCCGGACAATTCTGCCCTGCGGACCAGTACCTGAAACCTGAGTAAGTTCAACGCCGCGTTCGCGAGCAATCTTGCGAACGATTGGGCTTACAAACTGGCGGGAATTGTCGGCAGGCGCGCTTGCAGCAGCAACCGGAGCAGCTGGCGCGATAGGCGAGGCAACCGGTGCAGCAAGAGGTGGCGCAATCGGAGCGGCAACTGGCGCCGCGATCGGTGCAGGAACTTCGACAACAGGCGAAGCAACTGGAGCTGCCGCAGCGGAACCGCCGAGCAGTGCATCACCAGCTGAACCATCTTCACCAGCGCCGAGCAAAATAATAATTGGCGAACCAACTTCAACTGATGCTCCGTCAGCAACAAGAATCTTGTAAACAGTTCCGTCGGCTTCTGAGGCGTAGTCGACGACTGCTTTTTCGGTTTCCATCTCGGCGAGAATATCGCCAACCTTTACCGAAGCGCCAACGGCAACATTCCACTTTGAAAGAACGATCTCAGTTGCACCAGCGGCAACCTCTGGCATGCGAATTAAAGTGGCCATTAGTTCTTTCCGAATCCTGCTGCTGCGTTCTGCAGACCAGCAACAACTTCTTCAGTTCTTGCAATTGCCGCACGCTCAAGAACCTTTGAAATGCTTGGCGATGCTTCGCCACCGTGAACGCGCTGCACCGGCTGATCTAGATAGTCAAAGTAGCGACGCTGAATTTCATCGGCCAACCAACTTCCGTAGCTGGTTCCCTGCGCGCCCTGCTCAACAATCATCACGGCATTGGTCTTCTTGATGCTGGCCTCGATGGTGGTCCAGTCGATGCTCGCACGGTCTAGCCAACGAAGGTCGATTACCTCGGCGTCGATTCCAGTTTGTTCAACTGCTTCGAGTGAGTGGCTAACCATCGATAGGTAGGTGAGCACGGTCAGGTCGTTTCCTGCGCGCTTGATCGCAGCCTTACCAAATTCAATCTGGTAGTCGTAATCGCCAACCGCAATCTCACCCTTTGATTGGTAAAGATCAACGTGCTCGATAACCAAAACGGGATCCTCAAGTGCAAGCGCTGCATTCATCAAACCGATGTAGTCAAACGGGTTTGATGCTGCGACGATGCGCCATCCTGGTGAAGTTGCAAAAATACCAGCCGGGTCCATGAGGTGCTGCGAACCGTAACCTGAACCCATCGCGACCTTGGTGCGAATCACAACTGGAACAGAAGCATCGCCACCAAACATGTGACGCGCTTTTCCGATTTGGTTGAAGACCTGGTCGGCAGCAACCCACATGAAGTCTGGGTACATAAATTCGATAACCGGACGGAAGCGACCATCAAGGGCCATACCGCCACCGAGTCCGGCAAAAGCGTTCTCGCTAATCGGTGTGCCAAGCACGCGGTCGGCATACTTCTCAACCAGACCCTTAGTTGCACCGTTGGTGCCACCCTTCAAGCGGTGAATGTCTTCACCGAGCACCACGATGCGAGAATCGGTTTCCATTCGGCGATCCATCACCGCGGCTACCGCATCAACGAAGCGAACTTCTTCTTTTGCTCCGGGGTGAGTTGCAAGTTCTGCAGTGCGGGCACCATTCAGCTCGGCTGCATCGCCGCGAACACCAACGTTTACAAAGTCGGTGCTTGGCCACAGCTCTGCGCGAATCTTGCGTGCGCCTGGCTTGCCATCGGGGTCAGCTTCTAGAAGTTGATTTACGGCAAGTTCCATAGCGGCCTGTGCCTGAGCGCGAACGCCATCAACCTGTTGCTGATCAATAAGGCCAAGTGCCATCATCTCGTTGGCAACGCGAGTTAGTGGATCGCGACCGCGCCACTGCTCTTCTTCGTCCTTTGGACGATAACCGAATGCGCTACCTGGGAACGGGCCGTTCTGGTGGAAGAAGCGATACACCTCAGCCTCGATAATTGCCGGACCGTTACCCGCGCGAGTGTGTGCAGAAATTTCTTGCATCGCAAGGTGAACTGCTAGCGGGTCCATTCCGTCGACGCGCCAGCTTGGAATTCCAAAACCGGTACCGCGACCAGAGAGTCGCTCTTCGGCAGTAACTTCGGAAACGTGAGTTGAAACCGCGTACAGGTTGTTTTCAATAAAGAAGACCAGTGGGACATCCCAGGCGGCTGTTAGGTTCATAGTTTCAAGAACTGAACCAATGTTTACGGCACCGTCACCAAAGTAGCTCACGGTTAGATCGCTGGTACCAGAGTGCTGCTGCGCCCAAGCGTTTCCGGCACCAAGTGGAACACCACCGCCAACGATTGCATTGGTACCTAGTGCGCCAGCTTCTTTCCACTGCAGGTGCATTGAGCCACCGCGACCGCGGCAGTAACCCTGAGCCAGACCAAGAATTTCGGCGAGAGTGCGCTGCAGCACCTCTTGAATAGGTGCGTTGACCAAATTGGTGACATCTAATCCGTTTGGTGCCACAAACCCGATGGCCTTTGCCAAGAACTGGTGGTGACCGCGGTGTGAACCATTGACCGCATCGGTGCCGCGAAGTCCAACGATTGAACCAACCGCGCCACCTTCTTGCCCAATGCTCGAGTGTGCGGGACCGTGCACCAGCCCTTCACCGGCTAGTTGGAGAACTGTTTCTTCGAAAGCGCGAATCAGGTGCATCTGACCAAGCATGGTTTCAAGAAGATGTGGATCAGCATTACGCCAGTCCTCAGGTGTGGTGCGAAGTTCAACCCAAGGTTCTTTAGGGGATAGCTGGATTCTCTCGGTCATCTTTGACTCCAATGTCGACGGTGAAGGTCTGGTGGGTTAGGGATGGGGGTCATTCCTAACCTCAAGAATAGCCAAATGTATCCAATCCACACAATAATTTCCCCAAATACTTATAAAAATGAGATTTATAGGCCAAAATGTATCCAATTAGAGCATTTAGGAGTATTCAT
>JBEGUG010000051.1:0-4539 GCA_041179005.1 Actinomycetota bacterium
GCCTCGTTCCCCAGAAGAACCTATTGGTGCGAACTGAGCCAGATCTAATGCCGGATCGCTCTGATGTAAGAACTGATAATTCCATTCCTAACCCGCCTTTCTGGGGCATGCGTGTGGTCAAAGGAATTCCGCTGCGCGATTACGCGTCGTTCCTCGATGAACGTGCAACCTTCATGGGTCAGTGGGGACTAAAGCCTTCGAGAGCTGAAGATGGCGCTAGCTATGAAGAACTTGTAGAGACCGAGGGGCGACCACGACTTCGTGCTTGGCTCGACAAAGTACAAACCGATGGCCTGCTTGAAGCGGCTGTTGTCTATGGCTATTTCCCCGCAGTTTCGGATGGTGATGATTTAGTGATCCTGCACCACGCAGCCGAGGGAGCAACCGATGGCGGTTCCGGTGGAGTTCCGGGCACCGAAAGAATGAGATTTAGATTCCCACGCCAAGCAAGAGACAGGCACCTTTGCCTAAGTGATTTTGTCGCGGCAAAGGATTCAGGAAAAGTTGACGTTGTTCCTTTCCAGCTTGTGACCATGGGAAACAAAGTTTCAGAGGCTGCGAACGTACTTTACGCTGCAAACGAATACCGTGAGTACCTTGAACTTCACGGTCTGTCGGTTCAGCTAACCGAGGCCCTGGCCGAGTTCTGGCATTCCAGAATCAGAGAAGACTTAGGTTTCTCAGCTGAGGATCCAAAAGAAGTCGAGGGGCTTTTCAAGTTGGATTATCGCGGAGCTAGATACTCATTTGGTTACCCAGCATGTCCAGAACTTGAAGATCGAGTAAAGCTGGTTGATTTATTGAAGCCTGAACTAATCGGTGTGACTCTGTCCGAGGAACTTCAACTTCACCCAGAGCAATCTACAGATGCGATGGTGCTGCACCACCCAGAAGCCAAGTATTTCTCAGTCTAGAAACGTGAATTCGCCCATCATGAATCTTGAATCCGCAGAACTTGCAGCCAAGGCCCTGCAGCGGTCTGTACCAAAAACACTTCAGGTACTTGATACGGTCACGAGCTACTGGCTCTATCCGAGTAAAAACAAGAACTCGAAAACGGTCATCTTTATACACGGTTACCGCGGCAATCACCATGGCCTAGAAGCCATTGCAGGCGCTCTTGACGATTTCAACGTAATCATTCCTGATCTACCTGGGTTTGGTAAGTCAACGCCGTTTGGTTCAAGTCATTCGATTGCCAACTATGTTCTTTGGCTAGGAGCGTTTATCAAGGGTTTGCAGTTAGAAGAAAAGCCCGTGTTACTTGGGCACAGTTTTGGCAGCATTATCTCGGCAGCGTTTGCTAGCGACAGTGATGCCATTGAAATGTTGATTCTGGTGAATCCCGTTTCCGCACCTGCACTAAAGGGACCAAACGCACCACTAACCAAGATTGCTCAATCGTTCTTTGCAATGGCCGAGAAACTTCCTCTCAAGTCCGGGGAGTGGCTATTGAAGAGCTGGCCGATGGTTCGTGGGATGAGTATCGTGATGACAAAATCCTGGAACCCAAAACTTCGCGCCTGGGTTCATGCTCAGCATGACCAAAACTTTAATGATTTCGCTAATCGCAGAGTCGTGATCGAAGGATACCGAGCTTCTATTTCAACGGACGTTTCCGAGTACGCTGCGAACTTCAAAGTACCTACGCTTTTGATCATCGGAAGTCGTGATGACATAACCTCACCGAAGCAGCAGTTCGCAATGGCTCAAAAGATTCAAGTGCCGCATTCAATAAGCCAACACATGGGAGTTGGACACCTAACCCATTACGAGGTTCCTGCCGAGGTTGCCGATGACATTAGGCGATTTGTCAATGCGGAGCAGAATGCCTAACCAGTCTTCAGAGAACGATAAAACGTCGGTGCAAGGTTTCTACTTTGATGCTCGCTACATTCGAATCGATCACCACGACGGAATCAGCCGATTCTCCGCCGGACTTTTCACTGCAATAAACAAATTGACCGATGTGACCGCAATCATCAGCGATCTTAGGCAATTAGATAAATTGCCAAGCGGGACCAAATTCATCAAGGTCACAGCACCAACCTCTGTCTTGGAGCCTCTTGTTGCACTGCAGCTCAATCGGGTAGGGGCGAAAGTAGTTTTCTCACCGATGCAAACCATTGGAACATTTGGTCGCCGATTTAAGATAGTTCTAACTGTTCACGACCTGATTTACTACAGCCATCCAACTCCGCCGCCGGCTTTCTCGTTTTTCGTCAAAATACTTTGGCGGCTCTACCACTTGAGCTATTTTCCGCAGCGATTACTACTGAATCGAGCCGATGCAATAGTGGCCGTTTCGGAGACCACGAAACAATTGATTGTAAAGAATCGCCTAACTAAAAAGCCTGTGCACGTAGTGCACAACGCCCCAGAACAACAAGATTCAACTCAATCATTAGCAAGCAGATCAATTCCGCAGGCCAAGCGCAATCTGATATACATGGGTAGCTTCATGGATTACAAAAATGTTGAGGTCTTAGTTTCTGGCATGAATCAGTTGCCAGAATTCGAATTGCACCTGCTAAGCAGGATCTCCAACGAGCGAAAAGCTGAACTTGAGCGTTTGGCTCCTCAGAATTCAAACGTGGTTTTTCACAATGGCACTGGTGACGAGGAATACCAAGCCCTTTTGACGGAAGCATTCGCCCTGGTATCTGGATCGCGCGATGAGGGTTTCGGTATTCCATTGGTAGAAGCCATGGCTGTTGGAACTCCAATTGTGGTTTCCGACATTGAGATTTTCCGCGAAATTGGCGGCACAGCGGCGAAGTATTTTGATCAGGAAAACCCTGAAGAATTTGCTAAAGCAATTAGGGGATTATCGGCCAATGATTCTTGGCAGCGCGCTTCAGAGGCCGCCACTGCTCAATCGAAAAAATTCAGCTGGGATGTCTCTGCCAAAAAACTCTTAGCTCTAATTCAGCAAATCTGAATGAAGAGTGCGCGGTTCATATTTGTGAACGCGCCAAGCTAGCTCACTTGCATCTGATTCGTGAGAAGAGTCATGAATGAAAACACTCATCGAGGCATTTCCCAGGCGCTCGCCCTCTCTTGGAAATTCACCGTCACTCACAATCGTGAGCAACTTACGAATTAAAGCTCCGTGCGATACGGCAAGAACTCTTCTTCCGCGATGGTTGGCTACCAAGGTATCCAAAAGCAATCTCGCCCGAGCTTCCAGTTCGGCTAGAGTTTCGCCACCGGGCACAACGTTGGTATCCGCGTATCTGGCTTTCCACTCTTCATAAGCCAAACCTTCGGCTTCACCAAAAGATCTCTCAAGCAGCAATGGTTCAACAATCGCATCGCCAAAGCCGTTAGCCTCAGAAACGATTTTGGCAGTGTCTCTAGCTCTTGAAAGGGGAGAGGTCAGCACGATATCCCATTCAAAAGAATCAATAGCGGCCGCAGCATCTCTGGCCTGTGCGATGCCGGTTTCGTTGAGCGGGATGTCAGTGACTCCCTGAAGTCTGAAATCTATGTTCCAGTCGGTTTGTCCGTGACGCAGTAATCCGATGATTGTCTTAGTCATTCAGGAGCCTTTCAAGAACCAGTGATGTATTTGCCTCAATCTTGGCCGTTGCAAGCTCGTCGGCTTTTGTACTGCCAAGGTTGACAATAATTATTGGCTTACTCAGGCGAGCAGCGCGTCTTGCAAAACGCAGGCCAGAATTTACCGTTAGTGATGTTCCAGCCACCAAAAGCACATCGGCCTCATCGAGTTTCTTCATCGCCAGTTCAACGCGTTGGGTTGGCACGGATTCGCCAAAGAATACAACGTCTGGTTTCAAGACTCCCTGGCAGGAAGGGCAATCAGCGATTTGGAAATCTAAATCCGCCTTGATTTCCGCATCGCCATCGGGGGTGAATTCAAAGTCACCAGTTCTGTCTACATCGGGGTTTAGCTTTTGAAGGACCTCGTCAAGTTCACGGCGCGAAAGCTGCACGCTGCAATTCATGCAGCGAACCATGTCCAGGCGGCCATGAAGATCGATGACTTCCTTTGAGCCTGCCTTCTGATGCAATTGATCAACATTCTGGGTAATCACCTGAAAGATTTTTTGATTCTGCTCAGCAGTTGCGATGGCTAAATGCCCCGGATTTGGTGAAGCCTCAGCGATTCGATTCCAACCGATAAAACTTCTTGACCAATACCTAACCTGCGCCTCGCGCGAACCCATGAAGACATCAAAGGTCATGGGATGCCTAGCGACGCGCCCTGCGCCGCGATAATCCGGGATGCCCGAATCCGTGCTTATTCCCGCACCGGTCAATGCCAAAATCTTTTTGCCAACAAGTTTTTCGCGCGCAAAATCCACGCTGTATGCAGCGGCAGCGGTGAGCGATTCGTTCTGAGGCATTGTTTTTAGTTTAGTTTTCGATTCAATTAGGGCAGTTTTGGGATGTAAATAAGAAGTGAAAAACCCTGGTCGTGGAGGACCAGGGTTTAGTGTCCGAAAGGGGACTTGAACCCCTACCCTCGTAAGAGGACTAACACCTCAAGCTAGCGCGTCTGCCATTCCGCCACCC
>JBEGUG010000052.1:0-12637 GCA_041179005.1 Actinomycetota bacterium
GGAACAGCGTGGGTCTGAATCAGAACTACCTAGCAGTTATCAAGGTCGTCGGTGTCGGCGGCGGTGGCGTTAACGCACTGAACCGCATGATTGACGCCGGTCTTCGCGGCGTGGAATTTGTTGCCATCAACACCGATGCTCAGGCGCTGCTCATGAGCGAAGCGCACGTCAAACTCGACATTGGACGTGACCTAACCCGCGGTCTAGGAGCAGGTGCAGATCCAGAAATCGGTCGCCGCGCGGCAGAGGATCACGCTGATGAGATTGAAGCTGCACTCCGTGGCGCAGACATGATTTTCGTAACTGCTGGTGAGGGTGGTGGAACCGGAACCGGAGCCGCACCGATCGTCGCTCGAATTGCAAAACAACTTGATGCACTAACCGTGGGTGTTGTCACCCGTCCATTTGGGTTTGAAGGTAAGCGCCGTGCACAGCAGGCCGAGGTAGGAATCGAAACACTTCGCGGTGAAGTTGACACACTTATCGTCGTTCCTAATCAGCGACTGCTGGAACTTGTAAACAAGTCAGTTTCTGTAGTGGAAGCCTTCGCAACAGCCGATGACGTTTTGCGCGCCGGCGTGCAGGGCATTACCGATTTGATCACCACACCTGGTCTGATCAACCTTGACTTTGCCGACGTTAAGTCAGTAATGAAGGGTGCTGGTTCAGCACTGATGGGTATCGGAACTGCAAAGGGTGAAGACCGTGCAGTACGTGCCGCTGAGCTTGCGGTATCAAGCCCATTACTAGAGGCAAGCATCGATGGAGCACACGGTGTGCTACTGCTCGTGCAGGGAGCATCAGATCTTGGTCTGCACGAAATCGACGAAGCCGCAAGACTTGTTCAAGAAGCTGTTAGCCCAGAGGCCAACATCATCTACGGAACAACAATCGATGACACTCTCGGCGATGAAGTTCGCATCACAGTTATCGCCGCCGGATTTGATGGCGGCCTGCCAAAAATGCGCAAGGTTGAACGCAAGCCTTTCACTGAACCTGAAATCGCTCCAGCGGCTCCAGTTGCCGCAGCGACCAGCACATCTTGGTTTGGCGATGCAACTGCACCGGCAACGGAAACCATCGATGTTAGCGCTGTAAGTTCCTACTACGCAGATGCTCCAGATGCTGCGCAGGTATCGGAAGAATACGTAGCCGCTCAACCATCAAAAAGTGAAGTCGATGAGCGACCTCAGCCAACTGCAGGCAACAAGTTTCAGTCTGCCGACGGCTCAAAATTTCAGTCTGCCGACGGCACCTGGGGCGACGACCTCGACATCCCAGACTTTCTTCGCTAGATTCTTCGCAGCTTTCCTTGAGTTCATTAGGGCAACGTTTAGCCGAGGTTGAATCAAAGATTCAGGCCGCCGCTGAAAAGGCTGGCCGGTCTCGATCCGAAATCGAATTGATTGTTGTCACCAAGAAACATCCAACATCGTTGGTTCTTGAGCTGCTTGATTTGGGTATCACTTCATTCGGGGAAAACAGAGATCAGGATGCTAGACCAAAAGCCGAAGAACTGGCTGCCCTAGTTGATCCGAGCAATTATGTTTGGCACTTCATTGGCCAGCTTCAAAGCAACAAGGTCAAGTCAGCTCTCACCTATGCCTCGGTGGTTCACTCGCTGGATCGAGAGTCACTGCTCGAGTCGATGGTTAAGGCGGTGGATGGCAGGCCAACCCCACTTGATGTCTTTATTCAACTCAATCTCACCGATGATCCAGGTCGAGGCGGAATCGAGCCCAAGAACCTTGAGGCCTTCGCGACCTTGGTCTTGAACCAACCAAACCTCAATCTTCTGGGCGTAATGGGCGTCGCTGCTCTGGATAGGGCTCCTGAAGAAGACTTTTCAACGATTCAGGCGGCCAGCGAGGCCCTAAAGGTCTTAAATCCAGCTTCAAAATTCATCTCTGCGGGCATGTCAGAAGACTTTGAAGCTGCAATTTCCTTCGGTGCGACACACTTGCGGGTTGGCAGCGCAATAACCAGCAATCGCCCGGATTAGCCATATTCTTGACTAGTACGAGTGCTCAGGAGGACACAAAATGGCAGGTCTAATTTCACAGGTTTCAGGTTGGCTAGGTTTGGCCGACGAAGCTGAAGCACTTCCGCCACGCCCAGTTTCATCTGCAGCGGCGGAATCTCGTCCAGTAGCCAGAGTCGCTCCAATGCGACCACGTCGTGGAGTCTCTGAAGTAAATGAGATTTACACAATTGAGCCGCGTTCCTACGCTGAAGCCCCAGAGGTTGCTGCGAACTTCCGCTTGGGAATTCCAGTCATCGTAAACATGGGAGAGATGTCAGAGCTAGATTCTCGTCGCATGCTTGATTTCATGCTCGGACTCAAGGAAGGCCTTGAAGGTCACTTGAAGCGCGTTACCCCTAAGGTTTTCTTGCTTTCTCCTAACCACGTTGCAGTAAACAACGAGGACGACGAGACCGAAGCAACTGATGACCTTTTGGTCCGTCCGTAATTTTTAGAAAACAACAATGGGCTTAATTGCAGTTGTCCTTTGGTGGGCACTCCAGCTTTATTTCTTTGCTCTGGTAGCGCGTCTATTCATTGACTTGGCAATTTCAGTGAATCGCGGCTGGCGGCCATCGGGGTTGCTCTTGCCTGTCGTCGAGATAGTTATGACCATTACTGATCCGGCGCTCAAGGCGGTTCGCAAGATTATTAAGCCAATCAGACTGGGTGCGATTCAGCTGGACCTGGGCTGGACCCTGCTAGTTTTCGGAATCTTTTTCCTCCAGCGCCTAGTTTTATCAGTCGCTTAGTCACATATTTAGCCCAGCGCAGCCGTCGGTCAGCCATAAAAGGGGTAACCTTACCTCTGAGGTTGATTCCCCAACAGCCAAGGACATAAAGAGGTAAGAATATGCCGTTGACTCCAGAAGACGTGGTCAATAAGAGATTCCAGCCAACCAAATTTCGCGAAGGCTACGACCAAGATGAAGTCGATGACTTTCTCGACGAAATCGTTGTTGAACTAAGAAGACTCACACAGGAAAACGAAGATCTTCGCCAGCGATTGCTCGCTTCGGAATCACGAATCAACGAACTTCAGCGCAGCGGTGCCGGCTTGGTCGCCGAGATCAACAGCACGACCGCTGAAAGCGCTCTAACTCCGATGGCTAACGCGTCAACTATGAGTGACTTCCCAGAGGCCACTGCGGACCCATCTACTCTCGACACCAGCAACACAAACAACCTTCTTCAGTTGGCTAGAAAACTCCACGAAGAGCACGTTCGCGAAGGTCTTGCCAAGCGCGACGCTCTTATCGCAGAGGGTCACGCAACTGCGGCTCGTGTCGTTCGTGAAGCAGAGGCGCAGCAGCGTGCAGACATGAGCCGCCTCGAGCAGGAGAAGGCTCTGATTGAGCACAGGATTCAGGAACTTCGCAGCTTTGAGCGCGAATACCGTTTGAAGCTAAAGGCTTACATTGAGAATCAATTGGCTGACCTAGAAGAGTCAACTGCTGCACCTACCGAACGTCCTAACTCTGCAATCCAGAGCGGATTCAACGGTTCTGGTCAAAGCGGTGCTGGTCAAGGTGCTGCTGGGCAGACTTTCAACCCAAACACATTTAACCCGGGCAACTAAGTTTCGGTTTCGCAGTAAGTGGCAAAAAACAAGCAAATAGGGATTCGCCAACTCTGGCTATTTTCATTCGCTGCCATTGTGGTCTTGTCGGATCAGATTGTAAAGAACATTCTGATCGACAACCTCAAACCTGGATATCCGCAACCTTTTCTCGGTGAGATTGTAAAACTAAATTTGGCCTACAACGATGGCGCTGCTTTCTCGATTGGCTCCGGTGCCACCTGGATCTTCACAATTATTTCGACCGCCGCCTTTATCTATGTGATTATTTACAGTTTCAAGATTGAGACCACCGGTTGGGCAATCATGGCCGGAATTTTTCTAGGTGGCATTTCTGGAAACCTAATCGACCGCCTATTCAGAGAACCAGGTTTTGCAATCGGTCACGTGGTTGATTACATCCAAATTCCGTTCAATTTCCCAATCTTCAACCTGGCCGATTCAGCAATTTTTTGCATCTGCTCACTTGCGGTAATCAGGATCATGCGTGGCGACCAAATCGGTCGCAAGTCGGTTTCAAATTGACCGAGCTAAAACATCTGCCGGTTCCTTCTGGTTTAGCAGGGGAGCGAGCGGATGCTGGCCTGGCAAAGCTCATGGGTCTCTCACGATCTGCGGCAGCAGACATTTTGTCAGCCGGCAGCGTTTTGCAAAATGGCAAAGCGATTGATAAATCCGATCGACTGATTGATGGAGCCGTTCTTGAGGTGACGCTGCCAGAACCAAAGAATGATCTAGAGATCGTGCCGTCTTTGGTTGAAGGGTTCAAGATTGTCTACCAAGATGACGACATCATTGTGGTCGACAAACCTGCGGGTGTGGCTTCGCATCCATCGGTTGGTTGGGATGGCCCAACCGTACCTGGCTGTCTTCTGGCACTTGGAGTTCAAATTGCTACCTCCGGTGCTCAGGAGCGTCAAGGTATTGTGCAGCGCCTAGACGTCGGCACCAGTGGACTTATGACCTTGGCCAAATCGGAAATTGCATATTCAAGATTGAAGCAAGCTTTTAGAGACCGTGCCGTGCACAAGGTCTACCACGCAGTTATTCAAGGATTGGCGGATCCACTGGCTGGAACCTTCGATGCACCGATTGGTCGTCATCCAAAAGCTGAATTCAAGTTTGCAGTGATGAACGATGGAAAACACTCCGTCACCCATTACGAGACCGTGGAGGCTTTTAGGTCTGCGTCGCTGGTTGAAATCGTCCTAGAGACTGGCCGAACCCATCAAATTCGAGTGCATTTTTCTGCGTTCCGTCACCCGTTGGTTGGCGACACTATGTACGGCGCCGATCCAACTCTGGCGGCAAAGGTTGGCCTCGACCGGCAATGGCTGCACGCCATGCGCTTGAGTTTTGAGCATCCAACCACAGGAAACCAGGTTGAGTTCGTCAGCGAATACCCAACTGAGTTGGTGCACGCGCTTGAGGTGCTGCGAGGGTAGTCTGGTCTTCCGCCCAATCTGATTCTTAGGTTCGGTCCCACAGCAACAGGAAGGTCGTCGGCATGTCCAGCGAATCAACAGGCAGCGCAGCAAAGTCCGACTCATTCGTCCACCTTCATGTTCACACCGAGTATTCAATGCTCGATGGAGCTGCCCGCGTAAAGCCACTCATCGAAGCTGCAGTAGAGCAGGGTATGCCTGCAATCGGAATCAGCGATCACGGTAACAACTTTGGTGCTTTCGATTTTTACAAAACTGCAAAAGCCGCTGGTATAAAACCAATTATTGGTATCGAGGCTTACTTGACCCCAGGTACACCGCGTCAGGATCGCAGTCGAGTTCGCTGGGGTAGCGGCGGCGAAGACGATATTTCGGGTGGTGGTGCCTTCACCCATATGACGATGTTTGCTGAGAACACCGATGGAATGTACAACCTCTTTAGAATGTCTTCAAAGGCCTGGCTGGATGGCTTCTATTTCAAGCCGCGTATGGACCGAGAACTACTCAACACCTATGGCAAAGGCATTATTGCTACAACCGGTTGTGCATCCGGTGAAATTCAAACCCGATTGAGGTTGGGTCAGTACGAAGAAGCAAAACGTGCTGCTGGAGAGTTCCAGGAAATTTTTGGAAAAGAAAATTTCTTTGCCGAAATCATGGACCACGGGTTGGACATCGAGCGCAGATCAATGTCAGACCTTTTGAAGCTGGCTAAAGAACTAAACATGCCGCTCCTGGCAACTAATGATTTGCACTACACCCACGCGGGAGATGCTGCTGCGCACGAGGCTTTGCTGTGTGTTCAATCGGGCTCGACTCTGATTGATCCGAATCGATTCAAATTTGATTCGCAGGAGTTCTACCTAAAGACTCCCGCTCAGATGCGCGAACTATTCGCTGATCACCCAGAGGCCTGTGACAACACGCTACTTATTGCAGAGCGCTGCAACGTGGAATTCAAAGAGCGAGAGCTCATGCCGCGATTCCCGGTGCCAGAGGGCCACACCGAAGCATCGTGGTTTGAGCAAGAGGTAGCTGCTGGCATGCAGCGTCGCTACAAGGGGCAGGTTCCTGAACTCCAGGCCAAGCAGGCTTCCTACGAAGTTGAAGTGATCGAGCAGATGGGTTTTCCTGGGTACTTCTTAGTAGTTTCAGACTTCATCGCTTGGGCGAGAGCACAGGGTATTCGCGTTGGGCCAGGGCGCGGTTCCGCAGCCGGATCAATTGTTGCTTACGCATTGGGGATTACAGAACTAGACCCAATCAAGCACGGACTTATTTTTGAGCGCTTCTTAAATCCGGAACGTGTATCTATGCCAGATATCGATGTTGACTTTGACGATCGCAGACGTGGAGAAGTTATCAAGTACGTGTCTGAAAAATACGGCGATGACCGCGTTGCGCAGATTGTCACCTTCGGAACCATCAAAGCTAAGCAGGCCCTTAAGGATGCCGGTCGAGTTTTAGCCATGCCTTACGCGGTTGGGGAGAAATTGACCAAGGCAATGCCACCGATGGTCTTGGGCCGAGACATTTCCTTGAATGACCTGATTGATAAGAAATCGGAACGCTACAAAGAAGCTGCAGACTTCCGTGAGCTGATCGAAAACGACGACGAATCTTCAAAGGTATTTGAATTAGCTCAGGGACTTGAATCGCTAAAGCGACAGTGGGGCGTGCACGCTGCCGGAGTAATCATGTCTGCCGAACCGCTAATCGATGTGATTCCAATCATGAAGCGCGACGATGACGGCGCCATCATTACGCAGTTTGATCAGCCACCCTGTGAAAAATTGGGTCTACTCAAGATGGACTTCTTGGGGCTGCGAAACCTAACGGTTCTTGATGACACCCTCGCAAACATAAAGTCCAACCGCGGGGAAACGGTAGTACTTGAAGACCTGGATTTGGATTCAGATAAAGCGACTTTTGAATTGCTTTCTCGCGGAGATACTCTTGGAGTTTTTCAGCTCGACGGTGCGGCCATGCGGTCACTGCTCAGATTGCTGAAGCCTTCGCTGTTCGAGCACATTTCTGCGGTTATTGCTTTGTACCGCCCCGGTCCAATGGGTATGAACTCTCACACCAACTACGCGCTCAGAAAAAACGGGGCTCAAGAAGTTGACTCGGTACACCCGGAGTTGTCTGAGTCGTTGTCTGAGGTGCTAAACCCAACCTACGGTCTGATTGTTTATCAGGAACAGGTTATGGCGGCAGCTCAAAAGGCCGCTGGGTTCACCCTTGGTAAAGCGGATTTGCTTCGCCGAGCAATGGGTAAGAAGGATAAAGACGAACTTGATCGTCAGTATCAAGGATTCTCCGAAGGAATGCTTGCAAACGGATATTCAGATGCAGCCGTAAAAGCACTTTGGGATACTCTGCTTCCTTTCGCCGACTACGCCTTTAACAGAGCTCACTCTGCTGCCTACGGCGTGCTTTCATATTGGACTGCATATCTCAAGGCAAACTACCCGGCTGAATACATGGCTGCGCTTTTGACCTCGGTCGGGGACTCTAAAGACAAGCTTGGCGTTTACCTCAGTGAATGTCGGCGCATGGGAATCCAAGTGCTGGCACCGGATGTGAACGAGTCAATTGCGGAGTTTAGTGCTGTCGGTAAAGACATTCGATTCGGCCTTGGTGCGGTTAGAAACGTTGGTCTAAATGTTGTCGATGGCATCAAGCGTTCTCGAGAAGAAAAAGGTCGCTTCACTTCTTTTCACGATTTCCTAAGAAAAGTTCCCGGCGTTGTTTGCTCAAAGCGCGTAATCGAATCTCTAATCAAGGCTGGCGCATTCGACTCGCTAGGGCACACCCGCAGGTCTCTCGCAGAAATTTCTGACGAGGCTGTTGAATCTCAGGCCTCCCTAAAGAAAAATGAAGCCGTTGGTCAAGTGGACCTATTTGGTTCACTCTTCGATGACGCAATGGCAGACAGTTCATTCGCCGGGTCAGTGCCAGATCGCCCTGAATGGCCCAAGCGCGAAAAGTTAGCTTTCGAACGAGACATGCTTGGTCTCTACGTCAGTGACCACCCGTTGGCGGGACGTGAAGCACAGTTAGCCAGGTACTCGCAAATATCCATTGGGGAAATCGCAGCCAGTGAAACTCTTCAAGATGGTGAAACCGTTGTCTTTGCCGGCCTGATTACTCAGGTGTTACACAAGGTTGCCCGTCAATCAGGAAATCCCTATGCGGCCGTAACCGTTGAAGATTTTGAAGGCGAAATTCAAGTAATGCTCATGGGCAAGACCTATCAGGAGTTCGCACGGAATCTTGAAGCCGATCAGGTTGTAGTAGTTAAGGGAAGCGTTTCTCAACGTGACGACGGTTACAGCATCAGGGCCTACTCAATCGAGACGATTGAGGGAGGTGCAGACTTTGTTAAGGGACCGGTGGTCCTGAGAGTTCCAGAAGCGGAAGCAACTAGAGAAGCACTTGAAGAGCTTGATCGAATACTTCGCGTCCACTCGGGAACCGAAGAGGTCCACGTCAGGCTAATGGGGGAAGCAGGGGAGCGCATGTTCAAGCTCCAACCAACGGTGCAAATCACGCCCGACCTATTTGGAGAGCTAAAGGTTCTACTCGGCGCGAAGTGCCTTTCCTAGAAATAATTGCGGCACCAATAGGCATTTGCCGTAATTAACCGATTTGCTAGTTGAGTGTTTTTCCCTGAGTCATGTAGTGACGCTGGTAGTAAAGCAAAGCTGAACCTTCAGTGCCTACTAGGCCCTCGAGAACATTCAGAATAACTACGGCGTTGTTTTCAACTTCGTGAATGTCGCGAATTTCACAAATCAAAATCGATGTTGCATCAGTAAAGAGCGGCAATCCTTGAGGCCCTGTCTGCCAATCGTCTTTGGCAAATCTAAGAGTGTGATCTGCAGCCATACGCTGAGCCAATTCCAGGTTGTGCTCGCCAAGCGTGTGAATCGCTACGTGCTTTGCGCTCTGAATTGCAGGCCAAGTGCTTGATCCGCGAGCTACGTTGAAAGTAGCTAGGGGAGGATTAGCGCCTAGTGAGGTCATCGAAGTCGCCGTAAATCCGGCTGGCTTCCCGTTGGCATCGCAGAGTGTGATAACTGATACACCCGATGCGTGCAATCTAAAACTGGCGCGAAGTGCCTCGGTGGCGTCCTTTTCTAAAGCAAACTTTTCCATATTCCTAATTCTCATATTCGACTCATCCAAGGCTACCTTCTCGTCGCCTAGAATTGACCATGAACCCCCTGGAGGAGAGCATGGCAGTTGCAGTGAATTTGCGCACCGTAGACCTGCGCTCCAAAGATTTTGACTCAGTTTCAGCAAATCGCCTTGTGCCTAGAGCCGCCATAGATATAACCAAAGCGGTAGAGCAGATAATTCCCCTCCTGGAGGATGTGCGAACAAATGGTCAAGACGCCATTGTCAAAGTAACCCAAGAGCGAGATGGGGTTGACCCAAGACCCATCAGGGTTTCGAGTCAAGAGCTCGAGCAAGCGCTGTCAGATTTAGATCCGAAACTTCGAAAAGCCATCGAAGAATCTATCGAGCGAGTTTTTAAAGTTAGCCGAGCAAATCTCCCGCAGCCAACCTCGGTCCAGCTGGCCGATGGTGCGATGGTTCACCAACGCTGGCAACCCGTTGATTCGGTTGGTCTCTACGTACCCGGTGGGAAAGCGGTGTATCCATCGAGCGTGGTTATGAATGTTGTTCCCGCACAGGTTGCCGGAGTCAAGAAATTGTCAATCGCATCTCCAGCGCAACCTAATGGACGACCGAACAAAACCGTTTTGGCAACCGCAGCGCTATTGGGAGTTCAAGATGTTTTCTGCATGGGAGGGCCAGCTGCAATTGCAGCCTTTGCATACGGTATTCCTGAAGCCGAGTTAGAGCCGGTGAATCTTGTAACTGGACCTGGCAACATTTTTGTGGCGGCCGCAAAGCGTGCCCTCAAGGGAACTGTAGGGATTGACTCTGAGGCCGGTACAACGGAAATTTTGATTCTTGCGGATTCAAGTGCCAACGCAAAATACATCGCCTACGACTTAATTAGCCAAGCGGAGCATGATGAGGCCGCGGCTGCCGTTTTGGTTACCGATTCGCCAGAGTTAGCCAATGCAGTCATAAATGAATTAAGTGATCTCGTGGCTGCAACGGAAAGCGCCGAACGCGTGCGCACGTCATTGGAGGGGCAGCAGTCTGCAGTCGTTTTAGTAAGCGATTTGGCCGCCGGTATCCGATTCACAAACTTCTATGCGACCGAACACCTTGAATTGCACACTGCAAGTAACGAGGAAGTGCTTACGCAGATTACAAACGCGGGCGCGATTTTCATGGGCGAACACTCTCCGGTAAGTCTGGGCGATTACCTTGCTGGTTCAAATCACGTTTTGCCGACCGGGCAACAGGCTAAATTCAGCTCGGGCCTAGGAGTGCACACTTTCCTGCGGGCACAGCAGGTAATTGACTATGACAGGACTGGTCTACAGCAGGTTGCTCAGTTGGTTTCTGACTTTTCCGTCAGCGAGGGGCTGCCTGCTCACGGTGAAGCGGTAACTGCTCGATTCAAGTCCTGAGCAGTAGGTGTCTCGTAATCCCATAAACACAACGGGTTGGGTTTAGAATTGAAAAACCAACTAAATCTAGGGGTGATACCAAAATGTTCTGCCCATTTTGTCGCTTTCCAGATTCTCGCGTAACCGATTCTCGTACCTCGGACGATGGCTCATCGATTCGCCGTCGCAGACAGTGCCCAGAGTGCAATATGCGCTTTAGCACCACTGAAACTGCCAGCCTCACAGTAGTGAAGCGCAGTGGAGTCACTCAACCTTTTAGTCGCGACCGTATCGTCGCTGGTGTTCGTAAGGCCTGCCAAGGTAGACCGGTATCTGAAGCTGATCTAGCAATGCTGGCTCAAACAGTAGAAGAGGCAGTTAGAGCCACCGGTGCGGCGCAAATTGAATCCAACGATATCGGCTTGGCAATTTTGGAACCACTTCGCAATCTAGATGAGGTTGCCTTCATGCGCTTTGCAAGCGTGTACCAGGGTTGGGAAACGCTTGAAGATTTTGAGGCAGCAATCAATATTTTGAAAATTGGACGCGAAGATCGCAATGATGTTCGATCCGATCAAGATGCTTCAAACTAAATGCCACTTAAGTCGGATAGCTCTTTGTTATACAAATTAATCTTCAATTTGGTTTTCGCAAAAATGGATGCCGAAAAAGCTCACCATCTAGTGATGTTCGCAATCAAATTGGCAGGCAGTGTTGGTCTGACTAAGTTGGCAAAGCTAAAGCCAACCGGCAAGGGTTCGGTTCAAGCTTTTGGGCTGCACTTTGACTCGCCGTTCGGCTTGGCAGCTGGCTTTGACAAAAACGCTGTTGCCATCAAAGCATTGGGAGAGCTGGGCTTTTCACATATTGAAATTGGAACAGTCACAGCCATATCTCAAGATGGCAATGAAAAACCTAGATTGTTTCGACTAATACCTGATCGTGCACTCATCAATCGGATGGGATTCAATAACCAGGGCGCCAGCGTTATCGCTCAGCGACTTGAAGCGCTCCGCGATAAGCACGGCGATAAACTGCCGGTCATCGGTGTGAATATTGGTAAGTCCAAAGTTGTTGATGTTGCAGATGCGCCCGAGGACTACAGGAAAAGCGCTCGACTCTTAGCACCGCACGCGGATTACATTGCAGTAAATGTTTCGTCACCAAATACGCCTGGGCTTCGTTCGCTACAGGCTGTCGAAGCTCTTGAGCCAATACTTCAAGCTGTGTTAGAGGAGGCCAAGGGCGTTCCGGTCTTGGTAAAGATTGCGCCAGACTTAGCTAACGAAGACATAGCAGCGGTTGCGGATCTAGCTCTAGATTTGGGATTAGCTGGTGTGATTGCTACCAACACAACTATTGCGCGGGAAAACCTGCAAACTTCAAATCAAAAAGTTCAAGCAGCCGGCGCCGGTGGTTTGTCTGGTGCACCACTAAAGCAGCGGTCCCTTGAAGTGTTGCGTTTGTTGCACGCTCGGATGAACGACAGAGCCTCAATTATTTCTGTTGGGGGAATTGAAACGGCCGCAGAGGCTAGAGAGCGTCTAAATAACGGCGCAACTCTTGTGCAGGGATACACCGGTTGGATTTACAGCGGTCCACTTTGGGCGCGCAAGATAAACAAAGAACTATCGCGCTGATTTCCAAGGGTGAGCCCAAAAAAAGACCACCCAAAACAGGTGGTCTTTCTTTAATAAAAAAACTAAGGCTGAACTTTCGTTCCTCTTTTAACCTGAGGTTTTGGAAGTCGCATCGGTCGCATTTGGATTGAACGCATCGCCGCGTACCACTTGATGCCACGCTCTACTTTGCTGGCACCGTACTTTTCTTCAAGTGCCTTTACTGCTCCGCGTCCCAGAATCCAACCATTGACACCAACGCCAATGAACAGAGTCCACATTGCCAGTAGGGTAGCAAGCTGAACAATGTAGGAATCGATAGCAGAGATCAAAATAACCAGTAGCAGAGTTGGCATAACCATCTCGCCGAGTGAGAACTTTGAGTCAACGTAGTTGCGAACGAACTTACGCTGTGGCCCTCGGTCGCGAACGCT
>JBEGUG010000053.1:0-2678 GCA_041179005.1 Actinomycetota bacterium
ACAAGATTGACCTTCCAGCTGCTCAGCCCGAGAAATATGCGGAAGAGTTGGCCAACCTTATTGGGGGAAACCCAGAAGACTGCCTAAGGGTTTCGGGCAAGACCGGTATCGGTGTTGATGAGCTTCTAGACAAAATTGTCGCAACCGTGCCTGCTCCGGTCGGTGACCCAAATGCTCCTGCACGCGCGATGATTTTTGACTCTGTCTATGACAGCTATCGCGGTGTGATTACCTACGTGCGCATGATTGACGGAAACCTGAGCCCACGCGAGAAGATTCAGATGATGTCAACTCGTGCGGTGCATGAACTTCTTGAAATAGGTGTTTCTTCGCCAGAGCCAGAACCAACAAAAGGTTTGGGCGTTGGTGAAGTTGGTTACCTAATTACCGGAGTGAAGGATGTTCGCCAGTCAAAGGTTGGTGACACAATCACTAATCAAGCTAAACCTGCCGCAACCGCGCTAAAGGGATATAAAGAACCGCTTCCAATGGTCTATTCGGGAATCTACCCAATCGACGGCAGTGACTATCCAGTTCTTCGAGAAGCACTAGACAAACTTAAGCTTTCAGATGCTGCGCTGGTTTACGAGCCAGAGACTTCGGTTGCTCTTGGTTTTGGTTTCCGCTGTGGCTTCCTAGGTCTATTGCACCTGGAAATTATTACCGAACGTCTTGAACGTGAATTTGGCTTAGACCTTATCGCAACGGCACCATCAGTGGTTTATGAAGTGACCATGGATGACGGTAAAGAAATTACTGTTACCAACCCAAGTGAATTTCCTGGCGGAAAAATCAAACAGGTTTTGGAACCAATGGTTAAGGCAACTATCTTGCTACCGAAGGATTACACCGGCACCGTGATGGAGCTTTGCCAACAGCGCCGCGGAAACATGATCGACATGCAATACCTTGGCGAAGATCGAGTGCAGTTGCGCTACACACTTCCGCTAGCGGAAATCGTTTTTGACTTCTTTGACCAATTGAAGAGCAAAACTGCAGGTTATGCCTCGCTTGATTACGAAGAGACCGGACTTGAGAGGGGAGACCTGGTTAAGGTTGACCTCTTGCTACAGGGTGAACAGGTTGATGCCTTCAGTGCGATTGTTCACAAAGACAAGGCCTATGCCTACGGAGTAATGATAACCGGAAAGCTTCGCGAACTCATTCCGCGCCAGCAATTTGAAGTGCCGATTCAGGCGGCAATCGGTGCTCGCATCATTGCTCGTGAATCAATTCGCGCAATGCGTAAAGACGTGCTCGCAAAATGTTACGGCGGCGACATCTCTCGTAAACGTAAACTTCTTGAGAAGCAAAAAGAAGGTAAGAAGCGCATGAAGATGGTTGGTCGCGTGGAAGTACCGCAAGAAGCTTTCATTGCTGCGCTTTCGTCTGATAGCGAGAAAAAGGGCGAAAAGAAGGCTAAGTAGTGGCCGGCCCGCTTCCTATCGGAGATCCTGCACCAGCAGATGGTGCGATTCCCAATCAAGCTTTGGTTGGAGCTGAAGATAGAACTTTTCACGCTTATTTGCACGTACCTTTTTGCAAAGTGCGTTGCGGCTACTGCGACTTCAACACCTATACCGCCAGTGAGCTCGATGGCGCAAAGCAGTCTGATTACGCAGATGTGCTCATCCGTGAGATTGAATTCAGCGCAAAGGTCATTGCCGATGCGGGTTTGCCCAAGCGCAAACTAAGCACCGTCTTTTTCGGCGGAGGAACACCAACTCTGCTGCCTGCTGAAGATCTAATCCGAATCTTTCAAACCCTCGCGGACACATTTGATTTAGCTCCTGCTGCTGAAATTACCACCGAGGCAAATCCAGATACGGTGGATGCCGAGTATTTCAAAAAGCTCAAAGCAGCCGGATTCAATCGAGTTTCAATCGGCATGCAATCTGCAGTTCACTCGGTCTTGGCCACGCTGGAACGATCACACAAACCTGAGAACGTAGCACTTGCCATCGCTGGCGCTAAAGCCGCGGGTCTAAACACTTCTCTTGATCTAATTTACGGTGCACCCGGAGAAACTCTTGAACAGTGGCAGACCAGTATCCAAGAGGCTATTTCTTTGAACCCCGATCACATTTCTGCATATGCATTGATTGTTGAAGATGGCACCAAGCTTGCTCGGCAAATTAAGTCGGGTGAATTAGATGAACCGGATGAAGATCTACAGGCTGATAAGTATGAGCTTGCCGACAAATTATTAGCCGAAAACGGTTTTGATTGGTACGAGGTAAGTAACTGGTCTAAGGGAAAACAAAATTCATCTGCACACAACTTTTCGTATTGGCAATCCCAGGACTGGTGGGGCTATGGCCCTGGAGCACATAGTCACTTTGGCGGAGTCCGCTGGTGGAACGTCAAGCACCCAACAGCGTATTCGGGCAAGCTTCAAAAAGTAGAGTCTCCTGCTGCTGGGCGCGAGACGCTTACTGAGAGAGTTCGTTTAGAGGAACGAGTGCTACTAGAAATTAGAGTCAGCCAGGGGATGGCCATCTCGATTCTCAAGCAGGTTAGTAAAAACGCGCAAAAACTTATTTCCGAATTTATTGCTGATGGACTAATTGATCCGAAGTCAGCCATCGGTGGTTATTTGAAGCTAACGCTAAAGGGCAGGCTACTGGCCGATTCGCTAGTTCGCCAACTGCTAGCTGATTAGCTCTTTAGTTTTTTAC
>JBEGUG010000054.1:0-5948 GCA_041179005.1 Actinomycetota bacterium
TGGATACATCTGATCTCAATTTCAATCAGTCAGTTTCGGCTGTGATTTCTTTGATTGAGCAGGGTTTGTCCTAAGGATTAAGAATGAATGAAGAAGAATTCCTAGCGGAACCTGCAGCACCCGAATTTATCGAACGACTCAAGACCATGAGCACCGATGAAGAAGAGTCGCGTGCACGTGTGCTCCGCACCGGGTTGTAAGACTACGACCTCGATGACGAAGACTTTGATGTTCTAAACGCAGAAGCCCAAGATGACGGCGGCCACTACTTCTTGCCGGCCCTGCCAGTTTTGGCAATTGTTGGTCGACCAAATGTTGGTAAGTCAGCCCTTGTAAACAGAATTCTTGGTCGTCGCGAAGCAGTTGTTGAAGACAAGCCTGGTGTAACTCGTGACCGAGTTTCCTACAAGGCTGAGTGGAATGAACGCAAATTCACATTGGTAGACACCGGCGGCTGGGAACCAGACGCCAGAGGTATCGATAAGTCAGTTGCAATCCAGGCGGAAATCGCGGTTGAGCTCGCTGACGCGGTGCTCTTTGTTGTCGACGCCATGGTTGGTGCAACCAGCACCGATGAGCGCGTTGTGAAAATGCTTCGCGCTTCAGGCAAGCCAGTAATTTTGGTTGCTAACAAGATTGATGATGTAAGACAAGAACCTGAAGCTGCAAATCTTTGGTCACTTGGATTAGGGGAGCCTTATCCTTGTTCGGCCGTTCACGGTCGCGGCGTTGCCGATCTATTGGATGCGGCAATGAAGGTGCTTCCAAAAATTTCAAATGTTGCAAAGGAAGAAATTGGTGGCCCGCGCCGCGTTGCCCTAATTGGTCGACCAAACGTTGGTAAATCTTCGTTGCTAAACAAAGCAGTTGGTTCTGAGCGTGCAGTTGTTAATGAACTTGCTGGCACAACTCGTGATCCAATCGACGAGCAAGTTGAGTTGGGTGGCAAGGCTTGGCGCTTCGTAGACACCGCCGGCATTAGACGTCGTGTTCACTTAGCTCAAGGTGCAGATTTCTACGCTTCACTTCGCACCGCCGCTGCACTAGAGCGTGCCGAAGTTGCGGTTGTACTTTTTGATGTGACTCAACCAATCAGCGAAGCCGACATTCGAATTGTTGACATGGCTCTTGAATCTGGCCGAGCACTGGTTCTTGCATTCAATAAGTGGGATGAACTTGAAGACGAACGTCGCAAGTATCTAGAGCGCGAAATTGAACAGGATCTTGCTCACGTGGATTGGGCTCCACGAGTCAACATTTCTGCCAAAACCGGACGTCACCTAGAGAAGCTGGTTCCAGCCCTTGAGGTTGCCCTTGATTCATGGGACCAGCGAATTCAAACCGGAAAGCTAAATGCTTTTGTCCAGGAGCTGGCAATGGAAACCCCGCACCCGGTTCGCGGTGGAAAGCAACCGAGAATTCTGTTTGCCACTCAGGCCAGCAGCCGTCCGCCAAAGTTTGTTTTGTTCACCACAGGATTCCTAGACCCTGGGTACAGAAGATTCATCACGCGCAGACTGCGTGAAACCTACGGGTTCGAGGGAACCCCTATCGAAGTTGGTATGCGCGTGCGAGAGAAGCGTAAGCGCTAGCAAGCAACTCGCCGTTGGTGGCAGGGCGAAGCGCTTTCAGGTTCTTCACGTAATATCGGCAACATGAGTAACCAAGCCAACCTGAGCATGAAAGAGCAGTTCATGACTGTTCCAAATTTGCTCAGCATGTTGCGTCTTGCTCTGGTGCCAGTCTTTTTGCTCTTCCTTTTGAGCGAGCGCTACCTATTGGCGATTGTTATGTTGGCAGCTGCCAGCCTCACCGACTATCTCGACGGCTACTTCGCCAGAAAATTCAATCAGGTCACCCGACTGGGTCAACTGCTAGATCCAGCGGCCGACAGACTATATATTTTTTCTACTCTCATCGGCCTCAGCTACACCGGCGTTGTTCCGGTTTGGCTCGCGGTGGTAATCATCGGTCGCGATGTTGTTTTGGCCCTGGCCTATCCAATCCTGGCCACCCACGGCTACGGACCGCTGCCGGTTCACTATTTGGGCAAGGCTGGAACCTTTGCGCTGCTCTACGCTTTTCCACTTTTGCTCATGGCTTACATCTGGGAGCCAGTGGCTTTCATTCTTGAACCGCTGGCTTGGGCATTCGCGCTTTGGGGTGTGGGACTCTACTGGTGGGGTGCAATTGTCTACCTCCGTCAGGTCTATGCCACCGTTAAAAGGGCATCCTAAAACCCATTAGGCTAATCCTCTATAAGGAGTGGCAGCGCAATGGAACTAGCAGGTTTTGGCCTTGGGGGCTCATCTGATGAGGTTGAATCAACAGCCGTATTCAGCTCTGACCTGCTGTCTGAATCTGGTCCGCAGCTAAACACCGATGAGCAAAAAGCCATCGAAGCACTTCCTTCCGGCTCAGCCCTTTTGATCGTTCAGCGCGGTCCAAATGAAGGCTCAAGATTTTTGCTTGATCAGCAAATGACCTCTGTAGGTCGTCACCCAAACGCAGACATCTTTCTAGATGACGTAACAGTTTCTCGTCGCCATGCTGAATTCCATCGTCACGGTCAAACCTTCCAGGTTAAGGATTTGGCTTCACTCAACGGCACTTACTACGATGGAGTTCGTATTGAAGCCGCGATGCTTGAAGACGGTTCTGAAATTCAAATTGGAAAGTTTCGTCTAACTTTCTACGCATCGCGTGCTGACTTAAATTCAGCCGGAGCAGGGGGAGAGTAAATGGCTCAAGTTGCCAACGCCAAGCTCTACGCCGCTCGTCCTTCAAAGCTTTTCAACATCGGCCAAGTGCTAAATGTTCTGAATCCAGACTTCCCAGATTTGACTCCTTCAAAATTGCGTTTCCTTGAAGAGCAGGGTTTGGTTACACCGCAGCGCACTCCATCGGGGTATCGCAAATTCACTGAACTGGATATTGAGCGAATTCAAATTGTCCTTGAACTGCAGCGCGATCAATATTTACCGCTGAAGGTTATTCGCAACTACCTGGCAGATCTTGATGAGGGGCGCCAGCCAAATCTTCCTGGTGGAACAGTTAACCCACAGCACCTTCGTCAGGGTAAGGGTAAGAAATTCACCGCCCTTGAACTAATTGCTGAAACTGCAATCACCGATGCCCTAATTCAAGAAGCTCAAGATGTTTTGCTAATTGGCCAGGAGCCGTTCGAGGCATCAGATATTGAAATCGCTCGCGCAATCGTGCACCTGCAGCGCTTTGGCATCCAGCCTCGTCACCTTCGCGGTATCAAAGCATCGGCCGAACGTGAAATTGGAATTATTGAGGGTGTAGTTGCGCCAGTACTGGGTAAAAACGACACCGCTAGTCGTTCTAGAGCGGCTCACTACGCTGCAGAAATTGAGAATCAGTTCTCAAGCATCAGAGCAGAGCTGATTCGCTCGGTTATCAGCAAAATCGACGGCTAAAAACCCTTTACATTAGCCCGACACGCCGAGTAATTTAATTAACCGGAGATACGCACTAATCAGGCAACAATTAAACCTGTACTTGAACGTTAGATAATCCAGAAAGGGGCAGCATGTCTACAACCGATATCGATGCCCCAGAGGGTTACTCGCAAGGAATGCTCTTCACTGATGGCTTGCCATCCAACGACCCTAAAGTGGGTTACCGCGGAACTTCTGCAGCTACTGCCTGCGGAATTAGCTACCGCCAGCTGGACTACTGGGACCGCACCGGACTAGTTCAACCAACTGTTCGAGGCGCAGCAGGTTCCGGTTCACAGAGACTTTATTCTTTCCGCGACATTTTGGTTCTAAAGCTCGTCAAGAGATTGCTAGATACCGGAGTATCACTTCAGCAGATCCGTATTGCCGTAGAGCAGCTTCGTGCGGCAGGTATTAATGATTTGGCTACCATCACCCTTATGTCAGATGGCGCCCGAGTTTATCTCTGCACTACCCAAGATGAGGTCATGGATCTTCTAAGCCGCGGTCAGGGTGTCTTTGGCATCGCAGTTGGTCGCGTACTCAGAGAAGTTGAAGCTTCGCTTGTGAACATCAAAGAGAACAACGTTGATGACATGGATGAGCTTGCCGCTCGTCGTCAAACTAGAAAAGCCGTCTAGCTTTCTTCGTTTTTCTGTTGCTGGTTTTGCTGGTCCAGCTCTAACATCGCCAATGCTTCTAATTTTTCCAATGCCGTCAGATTATCCAAATTAATTGGCTTGGCCGGCTGGGTAGGCAAATCAAATCCTGTTTCAGAAGTCGCAAGTTCCGAGAAACCAGGTTCCGAGATTCCAAGTTCGGACAGCTGACTATTTTCGGCTGCCGCAAACGAATCGCTCTGCAGTGATTCAAGTTCCAAAACCGCATCGAGGTTCTGACCGCGCATAATCTTGCTGATTCTTGAATACTTTTTGTCTTGTTTTATCCGCTTGCTATTTTCCGGCTGCTGGAATGACTCCAGCGCCGTGGTAAGTATTTCGTCAAAGATGTTGGCTAACTCGGCTGCGTGATCTCCGGGCCAAGTGTGAATTGGTCGAGCAGCACCCTGGGCTTGCTGAATCGTGGCACGTTCTTCGATCTGAACGGTCATCAGGTTTTCGCGGAACATCTCTTCAAGCTCGTGAGCTCGGTAGGCGTGTTCCTTGGACTGTGGTCTCAATCTGTTGATTACAACACCAAGCGCCTGCAGGCGAGGGGTGAGGCCCTTGCGAAGCTCTTCAATCGCGCGCATCGCGCGATCGGCCGCGACCACAGAGAAAATCGAAGGCTCAGAAACAATCAGAACTCGATCACTGGCAACCCACGCAGTACGCGTCAATCCATTGATGGACGGTGGGGTGTCAATCAGGACGAGGTCGTAATCCTTTTCAATTCGGCTAAGCGCTTCCTCTAATTTCCAAACGTCACGGATGGTGGGATTTGGGGTATCAAACTTTAGGGCTCTTGGGCTGCCAATCATTACGTCAATGTGGCCAGCCTGCACTTTGCCCCATGTACTGGCTACAATGGACCTATGCACGATGTTGTGTTTAGGGTTTTGCAGGACATCGGCAACGGTCTCCCTAAATTCACCGATCGCGCCTAATCCGGTCGACGCGTCACACTGTGGATCTAAATCCACAACCAAAGTGCGAAGGCCGCGAGCAAATGCAGCAGAGGCTAGACCAAGGGCTACCGTGGTCTTTCCTACGCCCCCCTTCAGGGAGCTCACGCTCATTACATGCACGTGAATAGGCTACCTTTTTATTGAGGGCGCAACTCATTCATGTTCGCCTTACGACACTTGAGGAACCAATGTTCAAGAAGATTCTGGTAGCCAATCGAGGCGAAATCGCCGTTAGAGCCTTCAGAGCGGCCTATGAACTAGGCGCTAAGACCGTTGCTGTGTTCCCATACGAGGACCGAAACTCCACCCACCGTCTGCAGGCTGACGAGTCTTATCAAATTGGCACCGTAGGACACCCAGTCCGTGCCTACCTCGATGTTTCTGAAATCATTCGCGTTGCCCTGGAATCTGGTGCCGACGCAATCTATCCGGGCTATGGATTCCTTTCGGAAAACCCTGACCTCGCGGAAGCAGCCAAGGCTAATGGCATAACTTTTATTGGTCCAACTTCTGATGTTCTGGAGATGGCTGGTAATAAAGTCACCGCCAAAGAGTCGGCGATCAAAGCGGGCGTCCCGGTTCTAAAGTCTTCTCCTTCTTCAGCAAACATCGATGAACTTATCGACCAAGCAGATGCAATCGGTTTTCCAATCTTCGTTAAGGCGGTAGCTGGTGGCGGTGGTCGCGGTATGCGACGCGTTGCCAAGAAAGAAGATATTCGTGCGGCTCTGATTGAGGCATCACGTGAAGCCGAGAGCGCCTTTGGCGACCCACGAGTTTTCCTTGAGCAAGCAGTTATTAGACCAAGGCACATCGAGGTACAAATCCTTGCGGATACGCAAGGCAATGTAATTCAC
>JBEGUG010000055.1:0-19965 GCA_041179005.1 Actinomycetota bacterium
GTTTGGGAGATTCTCCACAACCCCGATGTACCAAATGCGGTAGCTGTCAACGAAGCCGTTGAGCTAGCAAAGGAACTGTCTACTGACGACTCCGGAGCCTTTGTGAATGGATTGCTTTCAAAAATCGCTTCAACCAAGAGTGCCAACTAGTACTTTCAACTGCTAGAGTTTTACAAACATCCTTTAAAGACCGTCCAGAGAGGCGGAGAAGGAGGTGGGCGTGTCCACACGCACCGTCTTAAGTAGTGAAGACATAGATCGCGCAGTTACGCGCATCGCTCACGAAATTCTTGAAGCCAACACTGCATTGCAGAAGAGTGGCACAAAAAACCTGGTAATCCTCGGCATACCAACTCGTGGAGTTTGGCTAGCCGAAAGAATTGCCGCGGTTATATCTAAAGCAGAGCCAGACGCTGACATGGCCAATATTCTCGGCCGACTAGACATCACCATGTATCGCGACGATCTGACCACCAATCCAACCAGAACTATCACCGAGACCCAGATTCCAAAACAGGGTATTGATGACAAGGTAGTTGTCCTCGTTGATGACGTTCTTTTCAGTGGTAGAACAATCCGAGCAGCGCTGGACGCGCTGGGCGAATACGGAAGACCTAGGGCCGTAAAACTAGCAGTACTCGTTGACCGCGGGCACCGTGAGCTTCCAATCCGAGCAGACTTTGTAGGTAAGAACCTACCTACGGCTCGCGAGGAGCGAATAAATGTAAATCTTTCCGAAACGGATTCTCAAAATGCCGTGGTGATTGAGTCATGAAGAATCTTCTGTCTGCAGCAGATCTGAATCGCGAGTCGGCGATTGAAATTCTAGACATCGCTGAGGAAATGGCTGGTGTGAATGATCGCGACATCAAGAAGCTGCCCACTCTGCGCGGAAAGACCGTCGTGAATCTATTTTTTGAAGATTCCACACGAACCCGAATTTCCTTTGAGTTGGCTGAGAAGCGCCTTTCTGCTGATGTGATCAATTTCACGGCAAAAGGTTCAAGTGTGTCTAAGGGGGAAAGCTTAAAAGATACAGCGCAGACCCTTGAGGCTATGGGTGCCGACGCTGTAGTTATTAGACACCCATCATCTGGCGCTGCCCAAATTCTTGCTCACTCCGGTTGGATTCAGGGAAGCATCATTAATGCTGGAGACGGAACACACGAGCACCCAACCCAAGCGCTGCTTGATGCCTATACGATTCGCAAGAGATTCCACGGCAGTGATTCAGTGGGCAAGGGACTTGATGGTGTGAAGGTTGCGATTGTCGGAGACATCTTGCACTCAAGAGTTGCTCGATCGAACCTCCTTCTACTGAACCGCCTTGGAGCAGAAGTTCACTTTGTGGCGCCTCCAACGCTTCTTCCCTCGAATCCATCGAACCTGAATGCCGAAGTGCATTTCTCTCTCGATGAAATACTTTCCGAAATTGATCTAGACGTTGTCATGATGCTCCGCATTCAATCCGAACGCATGAATGCGTCTTACTTCCCATCAGAGCGCGAATATTCAAGAATTTGGGGCTTCAATGCTCACCGTCTATCGAAGCTCAAGGACTCAGCAATCGTTATGCATCCGGGGCCAATGAATCGTGGCTTGGAGATCGACGCGGTAACTGCTGACTCAAAACAATCAACGGTATTAGAACAGGTGACCAATGGTGTTTCTGTTCGAATGGCAGTGCTTTATGCTCTGCTTTCAGGAGAGAGGAACGCAGATGTCATCTAATTTTGTGCTCAAGAACGTGACTCTAGCTGCAGGGGACACAAAGGACATTCAGGTTTCCGATGGACTTATTGTTGCAGTTGGAGCTGATCTAGCAGCGGACGAGATGATTGATTGCACTGGTCTTGTCGCTCTTCCTGGTTTCGTTGACTTGCACACTCATCTACGTGAACCGGGCTTCGAGCAATCGGAAACCGTATTAACTGGAACCCAATCCGCAGCGCTCGGGGGGTTCACTGCCGTGCATGCAATGGCTAACACCATGCCGGTTGCAGACACCGCTGGCGTTGTTGAGCAAGTCGCATCGTTGGGTATTGAAGCTGGCTACGCTGAGGTCTTTCCAATTGGAGCCGTGACAATTGGTTTGGAAGGTAAGCAGTTGGCCGAGCTTGGCGCTATGGCAAACTCCAAAGCTCAAGTTAAAGTTTTTTCTGACGACGGTAAATGCGTTCACGACCCTGTGATCATGAGGCGAGCACTTGAGTACGTTAAGGCGTTTGATGGAGTGATTGCTCAACACGCTCAGGAGCCAAGGCTTACCGAGGGAGCGCAGATGCATGAGGGTGCGGTTAGCGCCGAGCTGGGGCTAACTGGCTGGCCATCGGTTGCAGAGGAATCAATCATCGCGCGTGATGTTCTTCTTGCAGAACACGTTGACTCAAGAATTCACATTTGTCATCTTTCTACAGCTGGATCTGTAGAGATAATTCGCTGGGCTAAAGCACGCGGCATTAAAGTTACTGCGGAAGTCACTCCACATCACCTGCTTCTAACTGACGAACTGGTACGTAGCTACGATTCCGTCTATAAAGTAAACCCTCCACTTCGAACCGAAGAGGATGTAGAGGCGCTTAGAGAAGCATTGATTGACGGAACCATCGACATAATCGCCACCGATCATGCCCCACACCCAATCGAGTCAAAGGATTGTGAATGGAACGCTGCGGCATTTGGAATGCTCGGCCTAGAAACAGCTGCGTCGATTGCGCAGGACGTGCTGATCGAAAGTGGTAAATCAAGCTGGACGAGATTAGCCGAAGTTCTTTCTTCTGCTCCGGCGAGAATTGGTGGAGATGACAATCAAGGGCAGATGATTCAAACCGGATCTGTTGCAAACATTGTTTTGATCGATCCAAAAGCTACACGCAAAGTCGTTGCCGACTCTGCCTCTAAATCCAAGAATTCACCCTACGTAGGTCTAGAGCTGCCTGGCAGAGTTGTTCACACGATCTTCAAGGGATACTTCACAGTTCGAGACGCGCAACTCGCTCAGAGGGGGCGTCACTAATGGAGAAGTACGTTATGGCAGGTTTGAGCCTTCTATTCTTCGCTGGTTTTTTCTTGCTTGCAGCACGCGCCTGGCAAAAGAGGAAACAAGAACAAACCGCCAATTTTGAAGGGCCACTTGAGGCACTCGAGTACTTCGGAGAATTGATTGCAAAGTCGACGGGCTTTTATGTTGCAACAACCTACGCCGAGGACCATTTAGAAAGAATCTCAGCCTATGGCCTGGGTGCAAGAGGTATCTGTCAGATTCTAGTTTTCGACGAAGGCGTTCTAATTGTTAGGAACGGAGAGCGTCCTCTGGCAATTGCAAAGAACGCACTTGGTGACATTTCTACGAACCAGGTTGCGATTGACAAAGCCGTTGAAGCAAAGGGACTCATGTCTATCACCTGGAAACAGAACTTAATTTCTTTAACGACTCATCTTCGAATCGTTAATCGAGATAATCGAAACCAAATTCAAAATGCCATCAACAGTCTTTTGGCCCAAAGTGAAACAGGAGCGGTAAGCAAATGAATCAAGCAGTCCTAGTTTTAGAAGATGGCAGAGTTTTCTATGGAAGCTCTTACGGCAAAGAGGGAAAGACCTTAGGTGAGGTGGTGTTTGCGACCGGGATGACTGGATACCAGGAAACACTAACTGACCCTTCATATGCTGGACAGATCGTGGTGCAAACTGCTCCACACATCGGCAACACTGGAGTCAATTCGCGCGATGAGGAATCAGGCAAGATTTGGGTAGAAGGTTATGTTGTTCGCGATCCATCGAGAATCGTTTCGAACTTTAGATCCGAAAAATCTCTTCCCGAAGAACTTAAGAAATACGGTGTTGTCGGCATCTCAGGTATAGATACCCGCGCTCTTACTCGTCATCTTCGCACTGCAGGATCGATGCGCGGTGGCGTATTTTCTGGCGAGGCATCGATGCATCCGATTGAAGCCTTGATAGCAGAGGTAAAGGGCGCTCATAAGATGAAGGGCTTGTCCCTAAGTGATCAGGTCACCACTTCCGAAACCTATACTGTCGCGCCGGAAGGCCCGAAGGTTGGACGAGTCGCGATCGTAGACTTAGGAATTAAGCGATCCACTATTGAACACATGTCAGCCCGTGGCCTAGAAGTAGTCGTATTTCCGTCAAATGTTGACGCCGTAACTCTAATGAGCTCAAACCCGGATGCTGTTTTCTACTCGAATGGTCCTGGAGATCCTGAAGCAGCTGGTGAGCAAGTTGAGGTCCTTCGTGAAATCCTCAAGCAAAGAATTCCGTTTTTTGGAATCTGCTTCGGTAATCAATTGCTAGGTCGAGCTCTGGGCTTTGACACCTACAAACTCCCATTCGGCCACAGGGGGATCAATCAACCTGTCTTAGATCGCCGTACAGGAAAGGTTGAAGTCACCGCTCACAATCACGGTTTCGCAGTAAAAATCGAAGGTGGGCCTGAAGTATCAAGTCCAGCCGGATTTGGACGAGTTTCGGTTAGTCACGTATCGCTAAACGATGATTGCGTTGAAGGAATTGAATGTCTTGATATCCCAGCTTTTTCCGTTCAATACCACCCGGAGGCGGCAGCCGGACCACATGATTCAAATTATCTTTTTGACCGTTTGGTCGAACTAATTCAAAACAACAAGGCGGCCAAGTAATGCCAAAGCGTAAAGACATAAACAGCGTCCTAGTTATTGGATCAGGGCCAATCGTTATTGGTCAGGCTTGCGAATTTGATTATTCGGGAACCCAGGCTTGTCGTGTGCTTCGTGCCGAAGGCATCCGTGTAATCCTGGTCAACTCCAATCCCGCGACAATCATGACTGATCCTGACTTCGCCGATGCCACCTACGTCGAACCGATTACTCCTGAGGTCATTGAGTCAATCATTATCAAAGAGAAACCGGATGCAATTCTGCCGACTCTTGGTGGTCAAACAGCCTTGAATGCGGCGATGGCTCTGCACGAGCTTGGAATTCTCGATAAGTACAACGTCGAGCTAATCGGTGCAAAGGTTGACGCCATTAAGAAGGGTGAAGACCGTCAGATTTTTAAACAGCTAGTTCTAGACGCTGGAGCTGACGTAGCCAAGTCAGTAATCTGTGGAACTCTCGAGGAGTGCGTTGATGCGGCTGGTGAACTCGGTTACCCAATAATGGTTCAGCCATCCTTCACTATGGGTGGTCTGGGCTCTGGTTTCGCTTATGACGAAGCCGAGCTACGTCGTATCTGTGGTTCTGGTTTGCAAGCTAGTCCAGTTACCCAGGTAATGCTTTCCGAGTCGATTCTTGGTTGGAAAGAATACGAACTTGAGCTAATGCGTGACACCAACGACAACTGCGTCGTGGTTTGCTCAATTGAGAATGTTGACCCGGTCGGTGTCCACACCGGTGATTCAATTACTGTTGCGCCAGCTCTTACTCTTACTGACCGTGAGTACCAAAATCTGCGCGACATAAGTATTGACATCATCAGAGCGGTAGGCGTTGACACGGGCGGCTGCAACATCCAGTTTGCAGTAGATCCAGCAAATGGGCGAGTAGTAGTAATTGAAATGAACCCTCGCGTCAGTCGTTCATCAGCCCTGGCGTCTAAGGCAACAGGTTTTCCGATTGCCAAGATTGCGGCAAAACTAGCAATTGGATACACGCTCGATGAGATTCCAAACGATATCACTCGAGTCACCCCAGCAAGCTTTGAGCCAACTCTTGATTATATTGTCGTCAAGGTGCCGAGATTTGCATTCGAAAAGTTTCCTGCTGCCAATCAAACGCTAACCACCACGATGAAATCCGTCGGCGAAGCAATGGCCATCGGAAGGAACTATTCTCAAGCTCTGCAGAAAGCATTGCGCAGTCTTGAGAAACGTGGATCATCTTTCCACTGGGAAGGTCCACTTGGAAACGTTAGTGAACTTCTAGAGGCAATCAAGACGCCAACGGACGGACGCATTGTTCAGGTTCAGCAGGCCCTGAGAGCTGGTGCAACGGCCGAGCAGGTTTTCGATTCGACAAAGATTGACCCATGGTTCATCGACCAAATCGTTCTAATCAACGAAGTAGCTGAGAGCACAGCTAACGCACCCGCACTCGACGAGGCTGTCATCAAGCACGCTAAAGACCATGGTTTCAGCGATTCGCAGATCGCGCAGATTAGGGGCCTAAGCGAGGCTGAGGTGCGAAGCATGCGCCATGCAATGAAGCTTCGTCCCGTGTTCAAGACGGTAGATACCTGTGCCGGAGAGTTTCCTGCCGAAACCCCATATCACTACAGCACCTACGAGCAGGAAACCGAGGTTGCTCCTTCAAGTCGAAAGAAGGTAGTGATTCTAGGTTCCGGGCCAAATCGTATTGGTCAGGGCGTTGAGTTTGATTACAGTTGCGTCCACGCATCGTTTGCGCTCTCGGATGCAGGCTACGAGACCATCATGATCAACTGCAACCCAGAAACTGTTTCAACCGACTACGACACTTCCGATCGTTTATATTTTGAACCCTTGACGCTTGAGGACGTGTTGGAAGTCATTCACGCTGAGCAGCAGAGTGGAGAACTTGTTGGAGTTGTTGTTCAGCTTGGTGGCCAAACAGCACTTGGACTGGCTAAGGGTTTGCAGGAAGCCGGTATTCCTATTCTCGGAACTTCTCCTGACGCAATTGACCTTGCAGAAGAGCGCGGATTGTTTTCGAAGATTCTTGATGCCGGTGACTTACTAGCCCCAGCCAATGGGACCGCGTTGAACCTCGAGGAGGCAGAAGTAATTGCGGCGCGCATCGGTTATCCGGTTCTTGTTCGACCTTCCTTCGTGCTCGGTGGTCGTGGAATGGAGATTGTTTATGATCAGCCAGGCATTCGCGATTATTTCGATCGTATTGCGGACCAGGGCATCGTTGGTCCAAACCATCCTTTGCTAGTTGACCGATTCCTTGATGACGCAATCGAGATCGACATCGATGCACTCTTCGACGGGACAGATCTATACGTTGGTGGCGTGATGGAGCATATTGAAGAAGCGGGAATCCACTCGGGTGATTCAAGCTGTACATTGCCTCCAATAACAATGAGCGATGCTCAGATTGCGCGCGTGAGAGAAGCAACGCTAAAGATTGCGCAAGGAATCGGAGTCAGGGGATTGCTGAATGTGCAGTTCGCGTTAGCAGCCGACGTGCTCTACGTCCTTGAAGCTAACCCAAGAGCTTCTCGCACCGTTCCATTCGTTTCGAAGGCACTTGGCATCACTCTTGCAAAAGCTGCTTCGCTGGTTATGGTTGGAAAAACAATCAAGCAGTTGATCGGTGAAGGTCACCTACCAGCCAAGGACGGAACATACATTCCAGCCGGAGCACCGATTGCAGTCAAGGAAGCTGTTCTGCCATTCAAACGTTTCGCCACAAAAGACGGACGCTTCGTTGATTCACTGCTTGGGCCTGAAATGCGATCAACTGGTGAAGTGATGGGAATTGATGTTGACTTTCCAAAAGCGTTCGCGAAGAGTCAAGCAGCAGCTGGGAGCGCACTTCCGAAATCAGGAAGCATCTTTATATCTGTTTCTGACCGTGACAAGCCTCAAGTTATTCTGCCAGTCAGAAGATTGCAGCAACTTGGCTACAAGGTTTTTGCAACCAGCGGAACGGCGGCCATTCTCGCAAGACATGGAATCAAAGTGCAGGTGGTTAGAAAGCACACGGACGACAATTCAGTGGCCGAAGGCCCCTCGATTGTTGATCTCATCTCAGCGGGCAAGATTGACGTTGTCGTCAACACACCATCTGGTTCTAACGCACGAAAAGACGGTTATGAGATTCGAGCTGCAACTACTGCAGCGGACAAGGCCATCTTTACGACGATTGCTCAGTTGAGTGCGGCCATAGGTTCTTTTGAGGAAGTTATCGCTGGTCCCTTCGCCGTGAAATCGCTGCAGGATCATGCCCTAGACAGGGCGGTGGCACTTGCCAACTAGTTTCGGTCAGAAACTTCAAGCCACATTTAGCAAGTATGGGCAACTATGCGTGGGCATAGATCCGCACGCGTCTCTGCTCGAAGAATGGGGACTAGAAGACAACGTCCAAGGTTTGGAATCATTCGCTAACAAAGCACTAGATGCGGCAATTGGCAACGTTGGCATTATTAAGCCACAGGTATCTTTCTTTGAAAGACATGGATCAAAAGGCTTTACTGTCCTAGAGAAACTTGCTGAGCGCGCTGGCCAAACTGACGCCATTGTGATCATGGATGCAAAGCGTGGTGACATTGGAACGACGATGAATGCTTACTTCGATGCTTGGCTAGGTCAGAACGCGCCGTTCACTTGCGATGCACTGACTGTCTCTCCATACCTAGGATTTGGATCGCTCAAGGAAACTCTTAGCGGTGCTCTTGAAAGAGGCAAAGGAGTTTTTGTTTTGGCGGCCACCTCCAATCCGGAAGGAGCTAGCCTTCAGCGAGCCACTGTAGGTGACCAAACAATTGCGCATCAGATTTGGCAGTCATTGCAGGAGATTAACTCAGTGACTTCCGATGGTAAGGCCGCGTTCGGTTCTTTTGGAGCGGTCTTGGGTGCAACACTTAATTTGCAAAGTTTTGGGCTTGCAGATGTTCTTGCTGGTCAAGCCGATTCAGCCACCCCAATTCTCGCACCGGGTTTCGGGTCTCAAGGAGCCGATCTGTCAGCATCCAAACAGCTATTTGGAGCAGCATCTTCACAAGTGATTCACTCTGTTTCTCGCTCGGTGCTTCAGGCCGGTGCATCGGGATTGGCTAAAGCGATTCAGTCTGCCAAGGCAGAACTTTCGATTGGCTTAGGCTAATTTAATGTCGAATAAATTGCTGGTTATTGCAGGACCAACTGCTGTTGGCAAAGGCACCGTAGTTGACTATATCCTCAAGAACTATTCGAACTTCCACATCTCAGTGTCAGCGACCACCAGAGAACCAAGACCCGGTGAAGTGAATGGAAAAAGCTATTACTTCATTTCACATGAAGAGTTTGATGCCCAAATCAAAGCCGGTCAGATGCTTGAATATGCTGTCGTTCATGGAGAAAACAAGTATGGAACGCCTAGAAAGCCAGTAGAAGACGCCCTCGCCCGTGGAGAACACGTAATCCTAGAGATTGACATCCAGGGGGCCCGCCAAGTTAAGCAGGCCATGCCAGAGGCTATTTCAATATTTATTGCACCACCAAGTTGGGAAGTATTGGTTGAACGACTCCAAGCCAGGGGTACCGAAACAGCCATAGAACAACAGAAAAGGCTCGAAACAGCCAAATCTGAATTGGCGTCGCAGGGGGAGTTCGACCATGTGGTTATCAACGATGAGGTAGCAAGATGTGCTTCGGAAGTCGTAGAATTACTAAAGGATTAGCGGCTAGACCGCCAAAACACATAAAACAACAGAAGGTTGAACCATGTCTGAAAAGCTTGAAGGAATTGTTTCTCCAGCGATTGACAATCTATTAAACAAGGTTGATTCAAAATACGAATTGGTGATTTTTGCATCAAAGCGCGCGCGTCAGATTAACGACTACTACTCAGCACTTCACGAGGGCAGTTTGTTCAACAACGTTGGTCCACTAGTAGATGCAACTATTGATGAGAAGCCATTGACTATCGCGATGCACGAAATTGATCAAGACAAGTTGCAAAAGCACGCAACCGAGTAATTCGCTCTAGACACTTACTAAAGCCATGCACGTAATCGTTGGTATTACCGGCGGAATCGCTGCATACAAAGCAACCGGAATTATTCGCCTTTTCACTGAAGCCGGTCACACCGTAAAGGTGATTCCAACACAAAACGCTCTTCGCTTCATTGGCGCCGCGACGCTCGAAGCTCTGTCCCATAATTCGGTCGATCCAGACCTATATACCGATGTCGAAAGCGTTAAGCACGTTCAACTTGGCCAGGAAGCCGATCTAGTTGTGGTTGCTCCAGCTTCAGCTTCCTTTTTAGCGCGATACGCCGCGGGCATCGCTGATGATCTCCTAGGCAATACTCTTCTCGTCACCAAGGCTCCAGTTGTTGTTGCGCCGGCAATGCACACCGAAATGTGGAACCACGAGGCAACGCAGAACAATGTGAAGACCCTCGAATCTAGAGGAGTCCGAATCTTGACACCGGAATCAGGACGCCTTACAGGAAGCGACTCGGGAGCCGGAAGGCTGCCCGAAGCAGACACAATCGTAGATTTTGCGCTAGGTCAACTTGCCACTCAAGATTTAAAAGGACGAAAGTTCTTAGTCACGGCGGGTGGTACTCGAGAGCCTATCGATCCGGTTCGCTATTTGGGCAACAGATCTTCAGGTAAGCAAGGAATTGCTATAGCCCTTGAGGCTCAACGACGAGGTGCACAAGTGACTTTTGTGGCGGCAAACATCGCTTCGATTCCAAGCGAGTTGACTAATGTCCACTTCGTTCAAACCGCAAGCGAACTCTCATTAATGGTCGATTCGAATCTCGCTGACACTGATTGTCTTGTCATGGCTGCAGCTGTTGCCGATTACTCGATTCAAACCCCGGCCGAAACTAAGTTGAAAAAATCTTCAACAGGTACAACATTAACTTTGAACCTAGTTCAAAACGAGGACATACTTCGAAATGCTGTTATGAGAGCAGAGCAAGACGGTTTGAACATCGTGACCGTGGGTTTCGCCGCAGAAACTTCATCTTCAATGAGCGAGCTAAGCGCACTGGCAGTAAAGAAGATTGCAGACAAGGGCTGTGACTTAGTCGTAGCCAATGATGTATCAAACGGCAAAACCTTCGACAGCGATAGTAACGATGTAATCGTTGTTTCAAAAACCGGCGGACAGGTCGGCGCTGCAGGATCGAAAGCTGTTGTTGCCGCTGAGATCCTCGATGTCATTTCAGGCTTGTTGAATAAATGATTGCAAAGGTAGTAATTAATTCACCGCTACCGCAATTGGATCGCCTTTTTGACTATGTGATTCCGGAGCAACTAGCAGGCGAAGTTGCTGTCGGCGTTCGAGTCAGAGTTCAATTTGGTCGTTCAAAAACCTTGCTTGACGCATTCGTTGTTGAGATAGATGACGCCAGCAGCTTTGATGGAAAATTGAGTGCAATTAGTGAGGTAGTGTCTTCGGTTCCGGTCTTGGATTCCAAGGTTTACCAACTAATCCGTTCAGTAGCCGATAGACAAGCATCCACTGCATCTGACGTACTGCGACTGGCGATACCCGATAGATCTGTTAACGTCGAGAAAAAATGGCTCGAGACAAAGACGGTTTCTGTACACACAAAGACCGTGGCTGAGCCTGTTCGCTCTACAACTATAGTTTCGCCCTTTACAAATGCGTCTGGACCTGGCTGGGTGCACGATGCTTTGGAACTGGCAAAATCCTCTTTATCTGCAGGGCTTTCAACAATCATTGTTGTTCCTGATTTCAGGGATCAAGACGCAGTACTGCGCGGCTTCAAAGAGATTGAAGCCAATCTAATCAACCTCACCACCACCACGACAAAAGCCAAGCGATATGAGAGTTTTCTTCGCTGCCTTAGCGATGAAGCAACAGTCGTTGTAGGAAGCAGATCTGCGGTCTACGCGCCGGTGAGAAATCTTGGACGAATCATTGTCTGGGACGATGGTGATCAAAGCCACCAAGAGCAAAGTTCCCCTTACAGTCACACGCGAGAAGTTGCGCTTATCCGGCAGAGCCTGGAGCGTTGCAACATCGATTTCCTCGGTCACTCTCGATCAACTGAGGTTCAAAGATTGATCTCCCTAAATTACCTGGTTGATGTTGCGAATCAATTTCCGCTCCCAAAAATCGCAAACTCGGATAGCGACTTAAGAGTTGACTCAATGGCGTGGAGGGTAATAAGGGAAGGGCTTTCTCTTGGACCAGTTTTGGTACAGGTTGCAAGCAGAGGTAATTCCAGTTCTGCATTTTGCTCTGATTGCGACCATAGGGCTGAATGCAGAACCTGTAACGGTCCACTATGGATAGACGACAGAAACCAAGTTCGGTGTCGCTGGTGCAATGCCGTAAATCTCGACCATAAGTGCTCGGCTTGCAATTCTTCAAAACTAAAACATGGTGCAGCAGGTTCCACAAGAACAGTTGCCGAATTTGGTAAGGCATTCCCTGGGATTCAAATTATCGAGGCTACTGGTGAGCTAAAGTCTGATGTCCTAAAGCGGGCTAAAGTCTTGGTGGTCTCAACGCCCGGCTCAGAGCCAAGGATTGAGGGGGGATATTCAGCTGTTGTTATTCTCGACGCCAAGAGATCTCTCAACAGAGATACGTTGCGAGCCACTGAAGACGCAATCAGACAATGGTCAAACGCCATAGCGCTTGCAAACACTGATGCGAGAAGTGTTCTTGTTGGGGTAAGTGGGGCACTAGCAAACAAGTTCTCACTCTGGGCCCAGCGCGAGATCTCCGAGCATGAATTAAAGACTCGAATTGAGCTGAGATTCCCACCAACCATAAGACTCGCATCTGTGGGAGCAAGCAGAAAACTTATTAATGAAGTGATTCAATCACTAAGTGAGGTTCCTGGAATTGAATTGCTTGGCCCTGTTCCAATTATTGAAAAGGGTCTCGAATCTGAATGGCGGATACTCATCAAATACGAATACTCGGACGGTATGGAACTAGCAAAGGTGCTACAAGCCATTTCAATGAAGTTATCCTCGGGGCAACAGAGGTTCAACCAGAAATCTGGACGTGCCATGAGGCCAATTCGCATCAAGATGGATGATGTCGAAGTAATCTAGTCGGATGAGAATCTTTTTTGCTGGAACGCCAAAAAACGCAGCTGATTCTCTTTTTTCTCTTCATCAGGCAGGCCTTGACATAGTCGGCGTTCTGACAAGAAAAGATGCGCCTGTAGGTCGAAAACAAATCATGACTGCTTCCCCGGTCGCAGTTCAGGCAGTTGAGTTGGGTATCCAGGTCATAAAGTCCAACCATTTTGATGAATCCACAATCACCAAGATTTCAGAATTCAAAGCGGACCTCGGTGTCGTCATTGCTTATGGAGCATTTGTTAATGACTCGGGACTAAGGCTTTTTCCTAAGGGTTGGATCAACGTTCATTACAGTTTGCTTCCAAAGTATCGGGGTGCCGCACCGGTTCAACACGCAATTCTTAATCGTGAAGAATTCACAGGAGTATCTATTTTCCAATTGGATGAAGGAATGGATTCTGGTCCTCTACTTTGTTCGGTACCAACTCGTCTTGAACCCGGTGAAAACTCAGCACGTTTATTGGACCGGCTTACGGATTTAGGCATTTCAGCATTACTGGAGACCATCCCTGCTATCTCAGCTGGGATCGCGAAGGTTGAGCGCCAGCCCAAAGAGGGCATCTCACTGGCTCCTAAGATTTCGCGAAAGGACGCAAGGATAAACTGGGCGACTTCGGCAAAGGCTATCGAAGCATTCACCAACGCAATGAATCCGGAGCCAATGGCATGGGCAGCCAGTGGGGAAGACGTCCTGCGTATTATTTCCGCAAGAGAGTATAAAAAACCTTCCCTAGAGGTTTCTGAGCGAGAAGTGAAGATGGTGGATCAGTCAATTGTGGTTGGTTGTCGGAATTCAATTCTGGAACTATTGACTGTGCAACCAGCTGGTAAAAACGTGATGCCGGCCAGGGATTGGTACAACGGACAAAAAGACAAGGGTGCTTTTGTCTTCTCAGAATAAGCCGATGCGCACATCATCAAGAACCGTTGCGCTTGAACTCCTATTTGCCGTTGAGTTTGAGGATGCTTACGCTAACTTGCTGCTTCCAAAGCTACTTGCAGAGGCAAAACTAGACGATCGAGATAGTGCTCTCGCACAGGAACTCGCTTTTGGAACTCTACGTTGGCAACTGTTTTACGATCGCATCATCGAGCAATGCGCCAAAAGATATAGCGATGACATTGATGTGAAAACCCTCACAGTCCTGCGGCTAGGGGCTCATCAGTTACTGGCCATGCGAATACCAGCGCACGCAGCTCTAGATGAATCTGTTGAATTGGCGAAGCAGTTTGTCAGCCGGGGTGCCGCTGGTTTCGTGAACGGTGTTTTGCGACGAATCAGTGAACGTCAAAGAGAGGACTGGCTGCAGATAGTCCTAAAGGATCTTGAAAACCCTGCTGAGCGTCTGGCTGTTGAATTCTCTCATCCGATATGGATTGTTAAAGCGTTGCAGCAAGCGTTGGACCTAGACGGGCGAGCAGAAGAACTCCGAGATCTTTTATTGGCCGATAACATTGCGCCTCTGGTAAGCCTGGTTGCATTACCGGGTATGACGATCAAGTCTGATTTCGAGGATTTACAGATTGGACCAGCGAGCCCGATTGGAGCATTCCTCGACGGTGGTGATCCAAATAACTTAATTGCATTCCGAGAGGGTCGAGTTCGAGTGCAGGATCAAGGCTCGCAACTTGCTGCGTTGGCATTAGTGAGGGTCAAAGATGTTGCACAAGGAGAGAAGTGGCTCGATCTGTGTGCTGGTCCTGGCGGAAAGGCTGCTCTTCTTGCGGCAGAAGCTTTACAACATGGTGCGACGCTAACCTGCAACGAACTTCTTCCACATCGCGCCAAATTAGTCAAACAGGCTCTCAGCAGTGTTGACGCACAAATAAAAGTAACCGTGGAAGATGGTCGGGAATACTCAAACCAACACGGTGAGGAATTCGATCGGATACTCCTCGACGCACCATGCACTGGTCTCGGAGCTCTTCGCCGCAGACCAGAATCTCGTTGGCGTAAGCAGCAAACCGATGTGGCGGAGCTGACGAAGCTTCAAGAGGAACTTCTTCAGAGCGCATGGAATTGCCTCAAGCCCGGCGGGGTGCTTGCCTACGTTACTTGCTCACCCCACTTGGCCGAAACAAACGCAATTATCGATTGGGCAAAAAGAAAACTAGATGGCCTTCAACTACTCGATACCAATGAAGTAATGCATTCGATTAACCCACAGCTACATTTGAACGATTCCCGAAAGACAACCCAACTTTGGCCGCATCTCCATCAAACTGATGCAATGTTCGTCGCTCTTCTTGCCAAATCTGTAGGCTAAACAATATGGGAATCAGTGATCTGAACGCAACGAGCACACCAGCTCTTGGGAACATCGGTGCAAGGATTAATCCCAGCATCCTTTCGGCTGATTTCGTGAATTTTGAGTCCGAATTCGGAACGATTGCAAATAGCGATCTAATTCACATCGATGTTATGGATAACAACTTTGTGCCTAATCTGACTTTTGGGTTGCCTATGGTCAAAAGAATGCAAGCGATAACCCCAAAGCCCTTAGACGTGCACCTGATGATTTCCCAGGTGGACAAGTGGGCAGCAGGATATGCAGAGTCTGGTTCGTATTCCGTAACTTTCCACGCTGAGGCCTCAGAGAATCCGGTTGCTCTGGCCCGCAAGCTAAGGTCTCTAGGTACTCGCGCAGGCGTTGCCATTAAGCCTGGAACAAATGTTGAGTCATTTCTGGATGATTTGGCCGAGTTCGATCAACTTCTAATCATGACCGTGGAACCCGGCTTCGGTGGACAATCACTAATCGAATCTACGCTCGAAAAGGTTTCAAAGGCCCGCCGAAGGATTGACTCGGAGAAGTTAGACGTTTGGCTCCAGGTTGATGGCGGAATAGATGAATCAAACATTCAGCGCATTGCGGAGCTTGGCGCAGACACGTTTGTCGCAGGTAGTGCCGTGTTTAAGTCGAGCGATCGAGCAAAGCAGATAGAACAACTAAGAAATCTAGCTAATTTAGGCATTTCGCATCGCCATTAGCCTTTGCTCAACGTTTATGAGCAGGTAACCTTTAGGAATGAAGTCTTTCCAAGAGTTGTTTTTAGAAATCAATCAGAAGGCCGTGGACAGACCCCAGGGTTCTGAAACTGTGAAATGGCTCGATGCTGGAACACATACCATCGGTAAGAAAATTGTTGAAGAAGCGGCAGAGGTTTGGATGGCCGCTGAGCACGAGGGCAAAGAAAGAACTGCCGAAGAGATCTCACAGCTCATCTATCACTTGCAGGTCCTAATGACTCACATGGGACTCACACTCGATGATCTCGAGAAGAATTTTTAGAAAACTTACGAAAGTCAAGAAATGCTCAGAGTAGCCGTACCAAATAAGGGAATTCTCTCGGATTCCGCAATCCTGATGCTCAAGGAAGCTGGATACACGGTTAGACGTGATCCAAAGGATCTACACGTGGTTGACCAAACTCACGAAATAGAATTTTTCTACCTTCGCCCTCGTGACATTGCAACCTATGTTGGTTCGGGTTCACTTGATGTTGGGTTCACCGGTCTAGACCTTTTACTAGATAGCCGATCAAAAGCCATATCAGTAGCGGACCTTGGTTTTGGCGGGTCAACATTTAGATTTGCAGGCCCTTTGGGCAAATTTAAGGAACTCAAAGACCTTTCAGGAAAACGTGTAGCTACCGCATACCCTCACCTAGTCGAAGATTTTCTAAGAAACCAAGACATCAACGTCGAATTGGTTCAACTGGACGGCGCGGTTGAAGTGGCCGTTCAACTCGGAGTAGCTGACGCTGTCGCCGACGTAGTGTCCACAGGCAACACTCTGCGCCAAGCTGGCCTCGAAATATTTGGACCGATTATTCTTGACAGCTCCGCCCAGTTGATTGTGTCACCAGCTGTAACTAGTCAACACGAAATTCTCTTGCAAAGATTGCAGGGTGTTCTCGTAGCTCGTGAGTATGTGATTTTTGACTATGACTGTCCTATTGCTCTGATTGACAAAGCCTCAGCGATTACTCCAGGCATTGAGTCGCCTACAATTTCTCCGCTACGCGACGCTGATTGGGTTGCTGTTCGAGCCCTTGTCAAAACAAATGAGATCAACCAAAAAATGGATGAACTCTATGCGGTTGGAGCAAGAGCCATTTTAGTCAGCGCAATCCACGCAGCACGAATCTGATGACGCTATCGGTAAGAGTTATTCCGTGCCTAGATGTTGCTCAGGGAAGAGTTGTAAAGGGCGTTAATTTCTTGGACCTTCGTGATGCTGGTGATCCAATCGAACTCGCTGCGAAATATTATGAAGACGGTGCCGACGAACTCACTTTCCTAGATGTCAAAGCAACGGTTGATAATCGCTCCACGATGTATGAACTTGTCACAGCTTGTGCCGAGAAACTGTTTATTCCCTTGACAGTTGGTGGTGGCATTAGGGAAGTCAGCGACGTCGCTCGGCTTCTGAACGCGGGAGCAGACAAAGTAAGCGTTGGATCGGCAGGAATCAGTAATCCAAATCTGCTCAACCAGATCGCAGACAGGTTTGGTAATCAAGTTTTAGTCATCTCTTTGGACCTAAAGCGCTCCGATAAAACGCCTTCCGGTTTTACAGTAACCACGCACGGTGGACGTGAAGAAACCAACTTGGATGCTCTGGCCTGGGCTGCAGAAGCAATTGACCGCGGGGCAGGGGAGTTGCTGGTCAACAGCATCGATGCCGACGGAACACGAGCAGGCTTTGACCAAGCAATGCTGAACGCAATACATGAAATTTCGAGCGTCCCAATTATTGCTTCTGGTGGGGCAGGCCGGGCCGAGGACTTTCCAAATGCCGCAAACGCAGGCGCTAGCGCGATTCTTGCGGCCTCTATTTTCCATGAGGGTTCGGTATCAATTTCGGATGCTAAGACTCAACTAAAATTGGCTGGATACGAGACGAGATAAACATGAGTGCCCAGCTGGATTCGATTAGTGAACTTCAATTCAATGAAGCAGGGCTTATCCCTGCGGTTATTCAGAGTTCCACAACTAGTCGCGTTCTCATGGTGGCTTGGATGAATAAAGAATCAATATTAGAAACCTTTGGCAGCGGAGAAACGGTTTTCTTTTCTCGAAGTCGCCAGGAATTGTGGCACAAGGGCGCTACATCAGGAAACAGCCAAAGGGTTGTTCTCATCGAGGTTGATTGCGATAAAGATTGCCTGCTAATTCAGGTTGAAGAAATTGGTCCAGCTTGCCACAACGGAACTGAATCCTGCTTTGACAGTCACACTCTGACTGAAACGAGTTTCTAGGATGGCAAAAGTACAACTGAGCTTCGCTGAAGTTAAGCTACTTTCAGACTCTCACCGAGTGATTCCACTTGTTGAGACTCTTTTCTCTGGTTCCGAGACCCCATTGTCAATCTTCGAGAAACTTGCATCCGATAAGAACGGAAGTTTCCTTCTTGAATCAGCTCAACACGGAGTGTGGGCGCGATACAGCTTTATTGGTGTCAATAATCGTGGCTACCTGTTGCAAGAGTCTGATGGAAAAGTTGTTTGGAATTCGGTAGAGGATCACGCTCCGCTAGCCTCCGGATCTTTTGATTTGCCGAAATTCGCTTTGGATGCCGTTGCGGCAATCCAAGAATCTTGGACCACAGCTGCAATCGGTAATCTACCGCCTCTTACTAGTGGCCTAGTTGGCGTAATGGGTTGGGATCTCATACGCGAGATTGAGAATCTACCTCCAGCGGAGAAGAAAGACTTTGAGTCTCCAATTCTTGCTCTATGCATGTTTAGAGACCTCGTTGTAGTCGACCACGAGACCAACAGCGTGCTTTTAGTGTCCAACATTTTCAACTCAGAAGGCACGGATATTGAAAGCAGCTATGACTCCGCCTTGGCAAACATAGACGCGATGCGAAGAGATCTACTAAGGCCATCAGAGGCAGTTATAGCTGACATCGATTTCGACACGGACTATTTAGCCCAGCACAACACGAACAAATCGGATTTCATAGCAGCCGTTGAAAGCGCAAAAGAATTCGTCAGGGCTGGCGATGTCTTTCAGGTAGTCATTTCTCAAAGATTCGACTTGCAAAGCGATGCAACGCCACTTGATACTTATCGAGTCCTACGTTCACTCAATCCAAGCCCGTATATGTATCTACTAAATTTCGAAGACAGCAGCGGCTCCTTCGCAGTTGTAGGTTCATCACCCGAGGCACTTGTCTCTGTAACTAAGGGTGTAGCTGTAACCCACCCAATTGCGGGTTCACGTCCGAGAGGCAAATCGGTTGAGGATGACCTTCAGCTAGAAGAAGATTTGCTTAGGGATAGCAAAGAGAAATCTGAACACCTCATGCTTGTTGATTTAGCCAGGAACGATTTGCTTAAGGTTTGTTTACCTTCAAGCGTCTCTGTTTCTGAATTTATGCAAGTGCACAGATTTAGCCACATCATGCACCTAGTTTCTACAGTAGAGGGTGAGATTGAGCCCGGTAAATCACCGGTTGATGTCTTCAAAGCGACTTTTCCAGCGGGAACTCTCTCTGGAGCTCCAAAGCCCAGGGCGCTTGAAATAATCGATGAGCTTGAGCCTTCAAATCGCGGAATTTTCGGAGGGGTTGTTGGCTATTTTGATTTCGCTGGGAACGCTGATCTTGCGATTGCAATCAGAACCGCCTTCATTAGAGACGGCATTGCTCATGTGCAAGCAGGTGCCGGAATTGTTCTAGATTCTGTACCGGAGTCTGAATTTCAAGAAACTCTTGCGAAAGCAAACGCTCCATTACGTGCCATTGCAGCCGCCAACAAGATGAATCGAAGAATTGAATAAATTACTGGCCAAGCGAAACGTTCTTAGCGCGCTCACAGTGTTTCTCGTAGCTGGGTTCATTCTTAGTGGCCAGACCTGGTATCAAGTCGCAATGCGTCCAGACCAGAGCGCGGTTGTTCTTAAGAACTTTGATGGCTACAGCACCTATCCATGGATTTCTCCACTTCTCCTTGTGGCCCTAGCAGCATTTTCTCTCGCGTCGCTCATGAAGGCGAAAGCCCGCGGAATTGTGTTTGCAATTGGATCGCTGTTCTCCATAGTCCTGTTGTCCCTGACGACAATCTCCGTTGCAACGCAAGACCTTAGAAATGTGCAGAGCTTGCTTGAAGAGACAACTGGAATAGCTGCCAGTCATGGCTTAGATTCTTTTGAGATATCAGTAGTCCCCGCTGCTCAGCTTTCC
>JBEGUG010000056.1:0-6833 GCA_041179005.1 Actinomycetota bacterium
GATGTTGGACTCCCCAGGCAGTAGCAGGACATCGTCGTAGGTCAGGCCAACAAAGCCAAACGGGTCATTTTGAGTCATCGAGGGTCCTAGCTGAGGGAGGGCACTTTTACCAATTCTAGCCCGAGCAACCCTTTGGCCAATATCCCGAAAATGCTCGCATAAACCAAGGTAATCTTGGAAATTACGAGCAAAGGTGCGAAAGCCGCGCCAAATCATCAATGGAGGTTGGTTTGAACCGACTACTCAAGGGTCCGGCGCGCGCACTACGCGTTCTCATCGCTGGCTTCCTCATATTTGCAGGTCTTTTGTCTGCGTCTCCGGCCCATGCCGAAGAAGCTGATCCAAGCACCTACGCCTACACAATCGCTGGAACCATGCTTCAGGAAGAAACACCAATTCCTGGAATTAAGGTGACTGCCACACTTGGCGATTTCAGCGCATCGGCAACCTCGAACGAGTGGGGTGAATGGTCGATCATGGTGCCAGAGCTCGGCCAGTACCAGGTAGAAATCGACAAGAGCACAATCCCCGAGGGATTTGCACTTACCGACGCTGAAACTGGAGCTATAGGAATCGCAGATCTCAGCGAAACAGATTTTGCGGCGGTGCTTTTTTCATTCGGTGAAGACACTTCTGTTGGAACCAGTTTCACTGACCTACTTGTCGCACGTATTTTTGCCGGGTTGAACTTTGGTCTACTTCTAGCGATTGCATCAATTGGTATCTCGCTAATTTATGGAACCACCGGACTGAACAACTTTGCCCACGGTGAAATGGTTTCCTTGGGTGCACTCATTATGTGGATTACCTACATTGTTTTGGACCAAAACATTTTGCTCGCAGCGCTGCTCTCGATTGCTGCTGTTACTGCTTTCGGTTGGTCTCAAGATGCTGGCCTTTGGAAACCGCTTAGAAAGCGCCGCATGGGTTTGAACCAAATGATGATCGTGTCAATTGGTTTCTCGATCGTTGCGCGCTACCTACTCTTGTTGTTCTTTGGTGGTGACACAAAGGACATCGGTGGTGGTGGAAACATCATCGAACTTGGCCCGATCTTCACAAGCGACATCACGCTAATTGGTATGGCAATCAACGTAATAGCTCTTGCTGGTGTGGCACTGTTCCTAACCCGCACCCGTGTGGGTAAGGCGACTCGCGCTGTAAGCGACAACGCTTCGCTTGCGGCATCGACAGGTATTGACGTTGAGCGAATCATTCGAATTGTTTGGTTGTTCGCAGCTGCGCTTACCGGACTAGCCGGTGTGCTCTACGGCCTGCAGTTCCAAGCTAGCTGGTTGACCGGCTTCGACATCCTGCTACTTCTATTTGCAGCCGTGACCTTAGGTGGTCTAGGCACTGCTTTGGGAGCGACCGTGGGAGCTCTCATTATCGGAATGGTTGTTGAGGTTTCGACACTATTTATTCCGAACGAGCTGAAGTACGCAGCGGCTCTCGTAATTCTGGTGATCATTTTGATTGTGCGCCCACAGGGTGTACTTGGCAAGAAGCAAAGGATTGGCTAAGTAAATGGATTTCCTAAATATTCTCAATCTCACCGGAGGTGAGTTGATTGGTGCCTACACAGCCGCCTACGTGCTCTGTGCTCTAGGTCTAGCCATGCACTTTGGTTTCACCGGTCTGCTCAACTTTGGTCAAGCTGCCTTCGCTGCTCTTGGAGCGTACGGCTATGCAATCGCAACGTTGACCTTTGGCTGGCCTTGGTACAGCGCGACTCTATTTGGACTTGTTTGTTCAGCACTATTTGCTGTGGCACTTGGTATTCCAACTCTCCGACTAAGAGCTGATTACCTTGCGATCGTGACGATTGCCTCATCCCAGGCTCTTGTGTCTGTGTTTGGTGTTGGCCAGTACCGCGATGTGACCGGTGGCTCAAATGGTCTAAGCCAATTTGGTGAAAGCTTTTACGCACTAAACTTTTTGCCAGACCAAAGAATTGAACTTGGTGTACTTACCTACTCTTCTAATGAAATCTTCATCAGAATTGTGGCCTGGTCACTTGTGATTCTTGGTGCACTGCTATTGCTCATTCTGACTCGCAGCCCTTGGGGTCGAGTGCTCAAGGGTATTCGCGAAGATGAAGATGCGATTAGATCACTTGGTAAAAACGTATTCGTTTACAAGCTTCAGTCGCTAATCATCGGTGGAACTTTTGCCAGCCTAGGTGGAATGGTGTTTGTGATGACTTCGCAGACCAACCAGCCTGTGACCTGGGGAACAGATTTCACTTTCATGACTTGGACAATCCTGCTTCTAGGTGGAGCAGCGACCATTCTTGGTCCAATCGTTGGTGGAATGGTTTTCTTTGCTCTGTTGATGTTCCTTCAGAACATTCTTGAGGGACTTGTAAACCTTGGTCTACTTCCATTCCTAGACATCGCTCAGGTCGGACAGATTCGCTACCTATTGGTAGGTCTGGTTTTGATGCTTCTTGTGATCTTCAGACCGCAGGGAATTTTTGGAAATAAGAAGGAGATGCAGTTCAATGGCTAATTCAATTTCAGTTGGTGCTGCATCCCCTGGTTGCAAGAAGGTTGACCCGATTCTGGTGGCTGACAATGTCACTCGCCAGTTTGGTGGTCTTACTGCGGTAAACGTAGAACACCTTGAGATTCCTCGCGGTTTAATCACAGCTCTGATTGGTCCTAACGGTGCCGGTAAGACAACTATGTTCAACCTGTTGACCGGTTTTGACGAACCAAATTCAGGTCGCTGGACATTTGACGGTACTGACCTAGCCGGAGTTGCCCCTTACAAGGTTGCCCGCATGGGAATGATTCGCACCTTCCAGCTAACCAAGGCGCTGAGCCTGTTGACAGTTATCGACAACATGCGTCTGGGTGCACAGGATCAACCTGGTGAAGGTTTCATTCAGTCTTTCCTTCGTCCGATCTGGAAAAAGCGCGAGGCTCAGATTAGTGAGCGTGCAGATGAGCTTTTGCAGCGCTTCAAGCTTGATTCAAAGCGTGAAGACTATGCCGCATCGCTTTCAGGTGGTCAGCGTAAGTTGCTAGAGATGGCACGTGCGTTGATGAGCGAGCCAAAGCTAGTGATGCTTGATGAGCCAATGGCTGGTGTGAACCCTGCTTTGACTCAGAGCTTGCTTGAGCACATCAAGGGACTGAAGAACGACGGAACCACGGTTCTATTTGTTGAGCACGACATGCACATGGTTCGCAACATTGCTGACTGGGTAATTGTGATGGCCGAAGGAAAAATTGTTGCCGAGGGCCCACCGGCTCAGGTTATGAAAGACCAAGCAGTTATCGATGCTTACCTTGGTGCTCACGCAGACACCGATCTAGGTACCGTTGCAATCAAAACCATTAAGGCAGGTAAGTAAATATGGCTAAAGCAATTCCAGTAGTCGAAGCTAAAGACCTGCACGCAGGTTACCTACCTGGCATCAATATTCTCAACGGATGTTCTCTAGTTGCCAACCAGGGTGAATTGATTGGCATCATCGGTCCTAACGGTGCCGGTAAGTCAACTCTGCTAAAAGCCATCTTTGGCCAGGTAAACATTCGTAGCGGAAACATCTTGCTAAACGGCGAAGACATCACCGGACTGAAGGCAAACAAGTTGGTTGAGAAGGGTGTAGCTTTTGTGCCTCAAACCAACAACGTTTTCCCAAGTTTGACAATTGAAGAAAACCTTGAGATGGGTGTCTTTCAGAATCCAAAGTCTTTCAAAGAGCGCTTTGAATTCGTGACCAGCATCTTCCCTGACCTAGCTACTCGCCGTGCGCAGAAGGCGGGTTCGCTTTCTGGTGGTGAGCGTCAGATGGTTGCTATGGGACGTGCATTGATGGTTGACCCATCGGTGCTTCTTCTTGATGAGCCATCTGCTGGTCTTTCTCCTGTTCGACAGGACGAGGCCTTCCTTCGTGTTCGCGAAGTGAATAAGGCGGGCGTAACCGTTGTAATGGTTGAGCAGAACGCTCGTCGCTGTCTTCAGATCTGTGACCGCGCGTACGTGCTTGACCAGGGTAAGGATGCCCACACCGGCACCGGACGTGAGCTATTGACTGATCCTAAGATGATCAAGCTTTACCTAGGTGATCTAGCAGAACAGAAGTAATTAGTTAAACAAAAACGTAACGACGAAACCCCCGAGCAAGGCTCGGGGGTTTCGCTTTGAACTAGTTATTACTTAACAGTGTTACCAGCAACAACCTTGATTAGGTTGTCTGAGTATGTTCCCTTTGAGTTGAAACGGTAGATACCGATGAATGCACCGGTTGGGTCACCGTTCTTGTCAAACTCAACTGGACCTGAAACGCCATCGTAGTTAACCTTCTTGCCAGCCTTTAGAGCTGCAAGAGCAGCCTTGAAGGTTGACACCTTGGTCTTGCCTGCGCCAGTTAGAGACACGTTAGTGATCTCCTTCTTGATACCAGGGCCTGATGCGTCCTTTGCAGCCTGTGCAGCAATAGCTGCTAGCAATACTGCATCGTAAGTCTCAGCACCGTATGAGAACTCTGTAAGAGTCTTGCCGGTCTTTGCCTTGTAAACAGATGACAACTTTGCCTTGAAACCAGATGATAGAGCCTTACCTGGAAGAGTTCCCTTTGCACCGTTTAGGTAGCCAGCGAATGACTCCTTTGAGTAGTCAGCAAGGTTTCCGTCAACGAAGTAAATGTTTGATCCGTTGAAGCCCTTTGACTTGAATAGAGGAACAACGCGCTTCGCCTCATCGTATGAGATAAGAAGAACTGCGTCTGGGTCAGTTGCAAGAGCAGCGTCAACTGTTGATGCAGGGTTGGTGTCCGCTTCCTTGAAGCTGAAAGTGGTTACCTTTGCCTTACCCTTTTCAAGGGTGGTCTTTGCAACGCCCATTAGACCGTTACCGTATGAGTTGTCTACGTAGACAATTGCAACGTTCTTTGAAGCATCCTGAAGGATCTGGTTTGCAATGATCTTTCCCTGTAGAAGGTCAGATGGAGCTGTACGGAAGTAGTAACCGCCATCTTTCCAAGTTGAAAGGTCAGGTGCGGTGTTAGACATTGAGATCTGAACAACCTTTGCACCAGTGATCTTGTTGATGATGTGACGAGTCACACCAGAAGCAGCAGCACCGATAACAACGTCAACCTTGCTAGCCAAAGCCTTGGTTGCTGACTGGTCAGCGATGTTTAGTGTGGTTCCGTCACCAGAGTCCTGAATGCTTAGTGAAACCTTCTTGCCAAGTACTCCACCGGCAGCGTTGATTTCGTCAACAGCCATGTGTAGACCTGCAATTTCAGGTGGTGAAAGGAATGACAGTGAACCAGTTAGTGGAATGATCGCACCAATCTTTAGTTCTGAGTCTGCAGCCTGAGCTGGCAGAGCTGTACCGAGTGCAAGGGCGATTGCAGAGAAACCTGCAACTGCACCAAACGCGCGGCGCTTTGAAACGTTGTTCATAAGAACTCCTATTTATTACTCCATGGAACGCCCGCCTCTATGCGGAACGTGAGAAACAGCCTAATCTCTAATCGGGGACAAAGAAAATTTTTGTGCAACAAAAGGGGGACAGCGGCCCCATATCAGATTACGAAACGGTAACAGAGGCTCTATTTCGCTTTAAAGCGTCAAAAATCAGCACAATCAGGCCAATCCAGACCAAGCCAAATCCCAGCCATCGGGCTGCCGGCATTGGCTCCCCAAGCACGAAAAGGGCGAGGCAAAACTGCAGCACCGGGGTCGTGTACTGGATGAATCCCAGGTAGCGAAGTGGCAGCAAATTGGCGGCGGTGCCGAACAGGATCAGTGGAATGGCCGTCAACATGCCAAAGAAAATCAGGCCCGCGCTCCCCCAAAAGCCAATCTGACCAAACTGTATTCCGCCTCCGTTTGAGCTAGCGCCCAGTGCCAGAATCACCAGTTGAAGTCCGGCCAGAGGCAACAGCATTCCGGCCTCGATGGCAAATGAGTTGATCGCGGTCACTCGGCCGCCCAACTTATTTTTTGCCAGACCGTAGACACCAAACGAACCAGCCAGAATTAGCGCGATCCAAGGTGGTTGGCCATAGTCGAAAGACAAAACAATCACGGCTAGAGTTCCAAAACCGGTGGCCACCCATTGGGCGGTGCTCAACTTTTCGCCGAGAAAAATCACGGCCAGCAAAATCGTGACCAGCGGATTTATAAAGTAGCCGAGCGATGCCTGAATGGTCTGATGCGAGGCGACACCAATTACATAAACCACCCAGTTCACGGCAATCAGAACGGTGGCGATGGTCATCCACTTCATTAGGTTCTTGTCTTTGAGAACACCGATGATTGCAGGCCAACTCCTGGTCAGCGTCGTGAGCCCGGCTGCTACCAAGAATCCAAAAATAATGCGCCAGGTGACAATCTCAAGTGGTGAGGCAAAAGCCAGCATCAGGATTATCAGCGGGAAGCTTCCCCAGATTAGGTAGGCCCCAAATCCAAACAAAAGACCCCGGCCGAAGCCGGGGTCTTTTTGGACGTTCATAGGCTCGAGCCTATCGAACTAAATTATTTAGCGAACAACTACCGCTAGAACATCGCGGGCTGAAAGCACTAGGTACTCTTCACCGTTGAACTTCAACTCGGTGCCGCCATACTTAGAGAAGATCACCTTGTCGCCTACGTTTACGTCAACAGGAATGCGAACACCCTTGTCATCAACGCGACCAGGACCAACAGCGATTACTTCTGCTTCCTGTGGCTTTTCTTTTGCAGTGTCTGGAATAACTAGACCTGATGCAGTTACCTGCTCAGCCTCAACTGGGCGAACAACGATGCGATCTTCAAGCGGCTTGATTGAAACCGACATAGTAACCTCTCCTTTTATTGCGGGGTTTGTAT
>JBEGUG010000057.1:0-16542 GCA_041179005.1 Actinomycetota bacterium
GAAACGGTAAATCTGTGGAAGTTCTAAACACCGATGCAGAAGGAAGATTGGTTCTAGCAGATGGTTTATCGGCCGCTGCAGAAATGAAGCCGGATCTAATGGTTGACGTGGCCACTCTTACAGGCGCTGCAACCATTGCTCTTGGTAATAGGTATGCAGGCTTGATGGGCGACCCCACAGCAGTCAAATTAGTCGAAAAGGCCGCGGATGCCAGCGGAGAACTGGTTTGGCACATGCCTCAACCAAAAGAACTTCGCGCACTACTTAATTCTGATGTTGCCGATATCGCGAACGTAAAAATTGGCAATCGCGCGGGTGGCATGTTGATTGGTGGCCTATTCCTTAGAGAATTCGTTCCCGAAGGTATTGATTGGGCGCACCTAGATATTGCTGGTCCTGCTGACAACGGTGGTTCGGCTTATGGTTACACGCCTAAGGGCGGCACCGGTGCGTATGTTCGCACCCTGGTAAGCCTTGGCCAGGCCTTAGCAATTCAAAAATAGACGCCATTCAGTAGTAAAGTTTGAAGGTATTGACGAATTTTAGGAGTAAATAAGTGGCTGACCACAACTTTGACGTTGTAATTCTTGGTGGCGGAAGTGGTGGCTATGCAGCCGCTTTGCGATCTGCCCAACTCGGCAAGAGTGTTGCTCTTATCGAGAAGGATAAGTTGGGTGGAACTTGCCTACACCGTGGTTGCATCCCAACGAAGGCCCTACTCCACTCAGCTGAAATCGCTGACAATGTGAAAGACGCAGCTCACTACGGTGTTCAAGCTACCTTCGGATCAATCGACATGCCTGCGGTTAACAATTACCGCGACTCAATCGTTGATCGTCTTTTCAAGGGCCTTACCGGTCTAGTTTCTTCAAAGAACATCACCGTAGTGCCTGGTGAAGGTCGTCTTTCTGGTCCTAAAACCATTCAGGTTGGTTCCGATACCTACACCGGCGCAAATGTTGTTCTAGCATCCGGTTCATTCAGCCGCACTCTTCCTGGTCTAGAAATCGGCGGAAGAGTAATCACTTCTGAGCACGCTCTTCAACTCAACTTTGTGCCTAAGAAGGCAATTGTTCTGGGTGGCGGAGTTATCGGTGTTGAATTTGCATCTATTTGGAAGTCTTTCGGAACCGATGTGACCATTGTTGAAGGCCTACCTCACCTGGTTCCTAACGAAGATGAATCGCTAAGCAAGGGTCTTGAGCGCGCGTTCAAGAAGCGCGGAATCGATTTCAAACTTGGCGTTCGCTTCTCGGGCGTTGAGCAAACCGAAACAGGCGTGATTGTTTCTCTTGAGAGCGGCGAAAAGCTAGAAGCTGACCTTCTATTGGTTGCCGTAGGTCGTGGACCAAACACCGCAGGCATGGGATATGAGGAACAAGGCGTAGCCATGGATAGAGGCTATGTTTTGACCAACGATCGCCTGCAGACAAACTTGCCAAACGTTTACGCGGCCGGTGACATTGTTCCTGGTTTGCAATTGGCTCACCGCGGTTTCCAACAGGGAATCTTTATTGCCGAAGAAATCGCAGGCCTAAAGCCAACTGCAATCGATGAAACAGGAATTCCAAAGGTCACCTACTGTGAGCCTGAAGTTGCTTCTGTTGGACTTTCAGAGGCAAAGGCGATTGAGACATTTGGCGCTGACAACATTTCTACCTACGAGTACAACTTGGGCGGAAACGGTAAGAGTCAAATTTTGGGTACTGCAGGTTTCATCAAGCTGGTACGACGCAACAACGGTCCGGTTATTGGCGTACACATGATTGGTTCTCGCGTTGGCGAGCAAATCGGTGAAGGGCAGCTAATCGTGAACTGGGAAGCATACCCAGAAGACGTCGCGACTTTGTTGCACGCGCACCCAACCATGAACGAAGCGATCGGTGAAGCGCACATGGCGCTAGCCGGAAAACCTCTTCACGCACACGCATAAATTTTAGAAAATCCAAACAGGAGCAAATAGTAAATGAGCGAACAAGTAGTTCTTCCAGCACTCGGTGAAAGCGTTACCGAGGGCACAGTGACTCGCTGGCTAAAGAAGGTCGGCGACACAGTAGCTGTTGACGAGCCACTGGTTGAAGTTTCAACTGACAAGGTTGATACCGAAATCCCATCGCCTGTTGCTGGTGTGATTGAGCAGATTCTTGTTCAAGAAGATGAGACGGTTCAAGTTGGCGCAGTACTAGTTATGATCGGAAGCGGTTCAGGTGCTTCCGCACCGGCTCCAGCAGCTGCGGCTCCAGTAGCAGAGCCTGTGGCGGCTACACCTGTTGCAGCACCGGCTCCAGTCGTGGCACCTCCAGTTTCTGCACCTGCTCCAGTTGCTGCGCCGGTCGCCGCACCTGTTGCACCAGCTCCCGTGGCAACTCCAGTTGTTGCAGCTCCTGTAGCTCCTGCTGCACAGTCTTCTGGCGCATCGGTTGATGCTGGTTATGTAACTCCCCTGGTTCGCAAGTTGGCTTCGGAGATCGGCATTGATCTTTCGAAGATTACTGGTACTGGAGTTGGCGGACGCATTCGTAAGGATGACGTTCTCTCTGCAACAACAGCTCCAAGTGCCCCAGCTGCCTCATTCGCTGCTCCGGTAGCTAGCTCAGCTCCTGCTGCACCATTTGTTCCAGGTGCTGCTTCACCACTTCGCGGAACCACCGAACCAATGTCGCGACTTAGAAAAGTTCTTGCCGAGCGAGCTGTTGCATCAATGGTTTCAACTGCGCAACTGACCACAGTTGTTGAAGTTGACGTGACCAAGATTGCAAACCTGCGATCAAGAATTCAGTCGCAGTTCGTTGCAAAAACCGGCGGCAAGTTGAATTTCATGCCCTTCTTCGCTCTTGCAGCTGCAGAGGCATTGAGAGTTCACCCAAAATTGAACGCAACAATCGATGGTGAAAACATTGTCTACCACGGCACAGAAAACATCTCTTTCGCAGTCGATACTGAAAGAGGTCTGCTCACACCAGTTATCCGCGATGCATCTACATTGAACATTGCTCAGATTGCTCAGCAGATTGCCGACCTAGCCGCTCGCACACGTGCAAACCAACTCAAGCCGGATGAACTTGGTGGAGCAACATTCACCTTGACAAACACAGGTTCAAGAGGAGCGCTATTTGATACTCCTGTTGTATTCCTGCCTCAGGTAGCCATCCTTGGTACCGGAATTGTGAGCAAGCGTCCAGTCGTTGTTACCGATGCAAACGGCCAAGATTCAATTTCAATTCGCAGCATGGTCTACCTAGCGTTGTCTTACGACCACCGTTTGGTTGATGGTGCCGATGCAAGTCGTTTCCTAGTCGATGTAAAGTCACGCCTAGAGGATGCAAACTTTGATTCTGTATTAGGAATCTAAATAGTTTTCCAAGATCAGCCCGGTTAGTTTTCTAGCCGGGCTGTTTTCTTTAACTTCCAAGTCGACTTGACCTTTGCCTCTGTGATTTTTAGCCTGAACCTCTGCGACTGACATTCAACAGATATCGAAGTCAACCGATAGCCGCCCAACTCTATTGATGTGCTTTTCTCAAGTATCTTTAGCCTGCTGGGATAACCACTCAGCGCATTCTGAACATTGGAAATTGACATAACTTCACTGTCTGAGCATTGTTCGGGTACCTCCAGAACCTTCATAGCAAGTTGCGAGTCGTTCATTTTTGAATCACTCTGCTGCGGAGCTATTTGACTAAATGGCCCAACCAAAATAATGGCGCTAACAACTACCAGCCCGGCAAAGGCGGCCATTTTTGGATTGAACCGAATATTTCTAATTGAGTTGGCTTGAGAACGTTGCCTTGGCTGTCTAACAATGTGAATGAAGCCCGACCTAGATTGGATGATTGTGACTTGCGGGTCTTTTGTCATTCGAATAAGCCAGTTTTTGCGAAGTGGCAATCGATACTCGACAAGCAGTGAATGATTCTGACCACTAACTCTGGCCGTCCAACCAAATAATCCGGGACTCATATGAGATCGGGTGAATCCCCTGATGTTTGGTTTCATGATTCAGCCAGTCTCAGCTAACAAATACTGAAATTAGTCGGAGATTAGGAACCTGTTGAGAACATTTAGAATTGAACAATGCCAGAATTCCTGATTGCAGGCTTAGACCCAAATTTCATTGGGTATGAGCAGGCTTGGGCTATGCAGCGCGAAGTTCATGCCGAGGTCTCCTCGGGCAAACGCGAAGACACCGTCATCTTGCTTGAGCACGATAGCGTATTCACCGCTGGCAAGCGCACCGAAGACTCTGAGCGACCAACCGACGGCACCCCAGTAATCGATGTTGATCGCGGTGGCAAAATCACTTGGCACGGTCCAGGGCAATTAGTTGGCTACCCGATCATGAAGCTGCCGATGCCCATCGATGTTGTGGGCTATGTCAGATGGCTAGAGCAGGTGCTAATCGACAGCATCCAGGAATTCGGCCTGAAGACCGAAAGGGTTGAGGGTCGAAGTGGCGTATGGGCTCCAGTCGGAGACTCGCATGTAAAGGTTGCGGCAATTGGCATCCGAGTCGCGGAACACACGACAATGCACGGATTCGCACTTAATTGCAACAACTCCCTCGCACCGTATGACACGATAATTGCGTGCGGAATCACGGATGCTAAAACCAGCACTCTTTCCGAACTTCTAGGTAAGGAAATCACCCCCCTGATGGCCGCCGACGTGATTAAGAAGCACCTCAAAGAGATTGGTAAAGTTCAGCTATGACAGCCGACAAGCCGGAACGTAAACTGCTCAGAATTGAAGCCAGGAATAGTTCCGTACCAATTGAGAAGAAACCCGATTGGATTAAGACCACAGCCAAGATGGGCCCTGAATACATGGCCATGCAGGCCCTGGTCAAGGGCGAGAATCTTCACACAGTTTGCCAAGAGGCTGGCTGTCCAAACATTTTTGAGTGCTGGGAAGACCGTGAGGCTACATTCCTAATTGGCGGCTCACAATGCACTCGTCGCTGTGACTTCTGTCAGATTGACACCGGTAAGCCTGATGCGTTTGACGCAGATGAGCCACGCAGAGTTGGCGACTCGGTGAAGCGAATGGAACTTCGATACGCCACCGTAACCGGCGTAGCCCGCGATGATCTTGAAGACGAAGGTGCTTGGCTCTATGCCGAGACGATTCGTCAGATTCATCAGCAGTCTCCTGGTACCGGTGTTGAGATTCTGGTGCCTGACTTTTCTGGAAACCCAGAGCTGCTTGGCAAAGTATTTGAAGCGGCGCCTGAAGTTTTTGCTCACAACGTCGAAACCGTGCCAAGAATTTTCAAAGAGATACGCCCAGCATTCCGATACGAAAGATCATTAGATGTTCTAACCCAAGCTAGAGACTATGGCTTGGTCACGAAATCAAATTTGATTTTGGGTATGGGTGAAACTCGAGAAGAAATTTCTCAAGCCATGCAGGATCTGTATGACGCTGGTACAGACATTCTCACGATTACTCAGTACCTAAGGCCAACGCCTAAGCACCATCCGGTAACTCGTTGGGTGAAACCAACAGAATTTGCCGAGATGGCGGAAGAAGCATCGGAGATGGGTTTCTTAGGAGTGCTCTCCGGTCCCCTGGTTAGAAGTTCATATCGTGCCGGTCGTTTGTGGGCGCAGACCATGGGCAAAAAAGGCCACGAGATTCCGGACCACCTTCAGCACCTTGCCGCTGCAGCGGCACGCGAAGGCTTTGGTCAAGCAGTTCACTAGTTCCTAAACGATAGGCTTGCCAAATGGCTAAAGATAAGACAAACAAAGCACAAAAGCGAAAATCACCTCGAGGTCAGGGCCAACTCGCCCAAATGTGGACCGTCTATAAGATGACGGCAAAGCAAGATAAGACTTCGCTGCTTTGGGCAGGTCTTGCTTTTGCGCTCACACTTCTAGCTGTTGTTGCACTCAGTGTCGTACTTTTCCCAGGCAATACACTCAACCTGGTCATTTTCATCGTTCTAGGAGTCATGGCTGCGATAGTTGCGGCAATGGTTGTTATGGGACGCAAGGCAGAACGTGCTGCCTACTCAAGAATTGCTGGCCAGATGGGTGCTGTCGGTGCCGTTCTAGGCAGCATTCGAAAAGGCTGGAGATCTGCCGAAATGCCGGTCGCAGTTAACCCTCGCTCCCAAGACGCGGTCTACCGCGCAATCGGACCGGGTGGGGTAATCCTTATTGGTGAGGGCAATAGAGGTCGAGTAAAGGTATTGCTAGAGGACGAGCGTCGAAAAGTGAGCCGTGTTGCTCCGGGTGCGCACATCGAATTTATCTATGTGACTGGAGATCAAGAGGCTACTCAGCTTCCAGATCTTTCAAGGACGCTTTACAAGATGAAGAAAAATTTAAATCGCGCTGAGATCAGTGTTGTTGCCAAGCGTTTGGAATCGTTGGGAATGAATATTCCAATTCCTAAGGGAATTGACCCAACCAAACTCGGCAAAATGAGACGCGGCTAGCGCAAAACCAAAGCGGTCTTTGCCGCCTTGTCGTGCAGTCCCCTATTGTCGGCATCCCAAATTACAGCTGGTATCACGAGCAAAATCAGAACTATTCGAATAAGCGACGGAATCAGACCAACGTGTGTGCCGTCGAGCTTGACTACTCGAAGTCCCAAGATCCGATGTCCAAAGCTGCTTCCTAGGGTGGCCACGAGCAGCCATTGCTGAAGCATGAAGAACCCCAGCGTGGCTGAATTATCGGAGTTAAAAAAGGCTCCGGCTACCAACATCGACAGACCCCAGTCAATAGCCAGGGCAATCACACGTCTGCCAACCTTAGCCAGTGATCCGGCGCCCTGTTCAGGTAGGCCAAGCCTTTTTCCAGCCCAGTTTGGGGTATCAGTCATGCATTGAGCCTAAGGGAAAGGTTTTACATAGCCGAAACATTAAACAAACAATCTCGACCCACGAGGCTGGGTAAACTTCAATGGATGGCTTAAAGACGCGCCAGGCTCCCCAATTCACCTTCGAAGGGAAAATCTCTATGTTCAAGACCGCCTCAGAGGTTGTCAAGTACATCAAGGACAACGACGTAAAGTTCCTTGACGTTCGCTTCACCGACCTACCTGGTGTGCAACAGCACTTCAACCTTCCAGCTTCAATGATTGACGAGCAGTTCTTTGTGGACGGTCAATTGTTCGATGGTTCATCGATCCGCGGCTTCGCGTCTATCAACGAATCAGACATGCAGCTGATTCCTGATGTGACCACCGCTTACGTCGATGCATTCCGCGCACAAAAGACTCTTTGCATGGTGTTCGATGTATACAACCCACGCAACGGCGAGATCTACGGTCGTGACCCACGCCAGACTGCCAAGAAGGCACAGGCTTACCTAGCCACCACCGGAATCGCTGACACAGCATTCTTTGCTCCAGAAGCAGAATTCTTCATTTTCGATGATGTTCGCTACGAGTACAAGCAGAACAGTTCAATGCACTTCATCGACTCAGATGAAGCAGCTTGGAACTCAGGCCGCGAAGAAATTGGCGGAAACCTTGCTAACAAGACTCCTTACAAGGGTGGTTACTTCCCAGTAACACCAACCGATAAGCACGCTGACATGCGTGACGACATCGTTACCGAGTTGTTGGCTGTTGGTCTAGAAGTAGAGCGCAGCCACCACGAAGTTGGTACCGCTGGTCAGGGTGAGATCAACTACCGATTCGACACCCTACTTTCGTCAGCAGATGACATTCTGAAGTTCAAGTACATCGTGAAGAACGTTGCTGAGCGTTGGGGCAAGACCGCAACCTTCATGCCGAAGCCACTTTTCGGTGACAACGGTTCAGGTATGCACGTTCACATGTCATTGTGGAAAGAAGGCAAGCCTTTGTTCTACGACGAATCAGGTTACGGCGGTCTTTCAGACATCGCTCGTTGGTACATCGGTGGAATTTTGAAGCACGCTCCGTCGCTTCTTGCATTCACCAACCCAACCGTAAACAGCTACCACCGTCTAGTTCCAGGTTTCGAAGCTCCAGTAAACCTTGTTTACTCAGCTGGTAACCGCTCGGCTGCAATCCGCATCCCGATGACCGGAACAAACCCTAAGGCAAAGCGCATTGAGTTCCGTGCGCCAGATGCATCTTCAAACCCATACCTAGCTTTCGCAGCGATGCTGATGGCTGGTCTTGACGGTATCAAGAACCGCATCGAGCCACACGCTCCGGTTGACAAGGACCTTTACGAGTTGCCACCAGAGGAAGCAAAGCTAATCCCTCAGGTGCCTGGCAACCTAGAAGACGTTCTAAAGGCTCTTGAGGCTGACCACGACTACCTACTTCAGGGCGACGTATTCACCAAGGACCTAATCGAAAACTGGATTGACTACAAGCGTGAGAAGGAAATCAAGCCTCTTGCACTTCGTCCTCACCCATACGAGTTCGAGCTTTACTACGGCGTATAAATCTTTGATTTATAGGTTGTAGTTGAAAATGGGTCGGCGACAGCTGGCCCATTTTCACACTACAAACACTTAATAAGCGACGTAAAGAAATGGACCTCACCGATTGGTGGGGTCCATTTTTTATGAGTTACTCGTATCGGTTTTCTTCTGAAACACCGTAGAAGAGTCGCTCGTAAACGCTGCGTGCTCTTCTAGTGAAAGCAAGGTAATCATCTTCGAGTGCGGTTGCGCTGCCCCTTGGGTATTCAAGAATGCGAGCCATCCCGTTTAGTTGCTTTCTGTCCGTAGGCAAAACGTCAAGACGCTTATTTGCCCAAAGCACACTTGCTGATCTAAGGCGTGAAGCCAGAGTCCATGCTTCGCTCAAAACCCTTGCATCATGTTCCGCAATCAGATTCTCGGCCACCATCGCATCAAGGGCCTCTAGCGTCTTTGGTGTTCTTATCGATGGGTGTTCGCTGCCGTGCTGCATTTGCATCAGCTGTACCAGCCACTCAACGTCACTCAGCGACCCTCGGCCCAATTTCAGATGACGCTTTGGATCTGCACCCAAAGGCAAACGCTCAGTTTCAACTCGGGCTTTAATTCGTCTGATCTCAATAATTGAGGATTCGGCCATTTTTACCGGGTAGCGATACTTGTTAATCAGTTCCAAAAACTCAGCTTGAAGTTCCGCACTTCCGGCTATCGGGCGCGCTCTTAGTAGAGCCTGAGCCTCCCAGGTGTCAGACCAACGCTCGTAGTAAGCAGCGTAGGACTCGATGGACCTCGCTACCGGACCGTTCTTGCCCTCGGGGCGAAGATCCATGTCAAGTTCAAATTCGAGTACTTGATCAGCGGTTAGTCGTCTTAGCTCGGAAATGATTCTCTCGGCAACTTTCTGGGCCTCTTCTGATGTGGCTCCAGGTCTAGTTTTATAGACGCACATCACATCAGCATCAGAGCCAAAACCAAGCTCTTCGCCACCAAAGCGGCCCATAGCTACGATTCCAAAATCGAGCACGTCGGCAACGTCACCGCTGTAGATGTCAGAGCCATTCATGTCGGTAGCAACCGCCAACATTGCACCCAGATAGTGTGCGGTCAAATCGCTGAGCCCTTGCGAGACTTGACTGATTGAGAGATCTCCAAGAACAGCGCCCATCGCGATTCTCAGTGTCTCCCTGCGGCGAATATTCCTAATCGATGTGGCTGCTGTTTCAACCAGTTCGTGTCTTGAAATAACAGCATCGAATTCAACTGCCAATTCTGCAGCTGTCATGGGTATCAAATCATCGGCGTTTTCGAACCAGGCGGCAGCCTCCGGGATTCGCTCAAACAGGTTTGTGGCTAACCGGCTGTTTGAAAGAACTTGGGTCATGCGCTCTGCTGCACCACTTGAATCTCTGAGCATGCGAAGGTACCAGTGGGATTCGCCTAGGTCTTCGCTGAGTCTTCTAAAAGCCAACAGGGCTGCATCGGGGTCAGAGCCTTCGGAGAACCATTGAAGCAAAACTGGCAATAGTTGTTTCTGAATAACCGCACGCCTAGACAAGCCAGAGGTTAGCGCAGCGATGTGATCTAGCGCTCCCTTTGGATCGTCGAAACCAATTGCGTGCAAACGATCTCTAACCTGATCGCTGCTTAGTGAGAGGCTCTCGTCTCCGAGTTTAGAAACGGCAGACAAAAGCGGACGGTAGAAGATTTTCTGATGCAGTGCCCGGACATCGATTTTTACCGCTTCCCATTTTGCAATCAATGTATCGGCGTTTAGCTTCAGGTCTACCGCTCTTGCCAAAGCTCTGCGTTTATGTTCGGAACTCGGCATGAGATGAGTTCTGCGCATTTCAGAAAGTTGAATCCTGTGCTCTAGCAATCTAAGGAATTTATAGTGGCCAGAAAATTCCAGGGCCTCCTCGCGGCCAATGTAACCGCCCTCGGAAAGCGAATTAATCGCCGAGATAGTGTCACGTTGGCGAACGGTTTCGTCGGCACGGCCGTGAACCAGCTGAAGTAGTTGAACGGTGAATTCGATGTCTCGTAATCCGCCGGGACCCAACTTGATTTGCGAATCAAGTTCATTCGCGGGAATGAATTCGGTGACACGTTCGCGCATTCGTTGCACCGATTCAACAAAATTTTCTCTCGTAGCTGAGTTCCATACCTTTGGGGCGAGGGCGCTGACATAACGTTCACCAAGTTCAATGTCCCCGGCAATAGGCCGCGCTTTCAAAAGAGCTTGGAACTCCCAGCTCTGCGCCCAACGATCGTAGTAGGCAACGTGCGATTCGAGCGTTCTAACCAAAGCACCGGATTTACCCTCTGGACGCAGGTTTGGATCCACTTGCCAAAGCATTGGTTCAGCTGCGGTTCCGTCCATGGCACGCATCATTCGGGTTGCAAGTTTGGTCGCGATTTCAACCGCGCGCTGCGGCTCGAGTTTGCTTGAGGCGGAATCCGCAACGTAAATAACATCAACATCGGATATGTAGTTGAGCTCTCGTGCCCCGCACTTACCCATTGCAATCACCGATAAGCGCGTTGCATCAACCTCGTCGGCATCAAAGACGCCGTGCTCACTGCTGAGTTTTAGTTCGGCTCTAGCAACAAGTAATCCGGCTTCGATTGCTGCTGCCGCAATGTCTGCCAAGGCCGCCGCCACTAAAGGCTGGCCAGCTTGAACATCTGCTTGGCTCAAATCAAAAATCGCGATCTTGAGCAATTCAGCGCGGTAGGCAACCCTTAGAGCATTCCAGACCGCGATTACGTCGAATCCCTGGGTAAGCATGGGTTCAACACTGGCCGTAAGTTTTGACCTAACCTCGTCCGCGGATGCGAGAGTGCTGCGTTTCTCAAAAAGTTCCAACTGAGCAGGATGACGCATGACGAAATCCGTCAGGGCCGTGGATGCACCCAAAAGCAAGCACAGGCGCTGTGCGGAATCATCCTTTTTGAGCAGGCTCTTGGTTTTTGCCGGCTGCGCCGTCGCTAGGTTAAGCAGAGCAACCAGAGCTTGATCGGGATCAGCGGTGGTGGCCAACGCTGCAAGTGCCGAGTGACCGGCATCGCCAACCAGTTTTACGAGTTCATCGAGCTTGGCAATAGTTCCGGTTAGGTCGGCAAAACCAAAGCGCGCCAGTTGCGAAAGCCCCAGCGATCGGTCGTTGCTCATTTTGTCGAAACTGGTTGAACTATAGAGTCTCTAGGTTTTGCTTAAGCTCGAATGGTGTTACCTGTGCGCGGTAATCGCTCCATTCGCGTCGCTTATTTGCAAGCACGTAGGAAAATACCTCTTCGCCCAAAGTTTCAGCAACTAGCTCTGAATCTTCTAACTTGCGAATCGCGTGATCAAGGCTCTGCGGTAGCGGCTGAATTCCCATTGCACGACGCTCAGCATCATTCAGTGACCAAACGTTGTCTTCGGTCTCTGATGGCAGCGGATATTCTTCTTCAATGCCCTTGAGTCCAGCGTTTAGCAATAGCGCATAGGCCAAGTAAGGGTTCGCAGCGGAGTCGATAGCTCGGTACTCAATGCGAGAAGAGTTTCCCTTATCTGGCTTGTAGAGCGGCACACGAATAAGTGCTGAACGGTTGTTGTGACCCCAGCAAACAAAACTCGGAGCTTCACCGCCACCCCAAAGGCGCTTATAAGAGTTCACGTACTGGTTCGTCACTGCAGTAATTTCTGGTGCGTGGCGCAGCAATCCAGCGATGAAGTGCTTTGCAGTCTTTGACAGGTGGTACTGAGCGCTTGGATCGAAGAATGCATTGGTGTCGCCTTCGAAAAGAGACATGTGGGTGTGCATACCTGAACCTGGGTGCTGGGTAAATGGCTTAGGCATGAAAGTTGCGTAAACGCCCTGCTCAATCGCGACTTCTTTAATCACTGTTCGGAAAGTCATGATGTTGTCGGCCATTGTCAAAGCATCGGCATAACGAAGATCGATCTCGTTTTGACCTGGGCCACCCTCGTGGTGACTGAACTCAACGGAAATACCCAACTGCTCGAGCATTGAAACTGCGCGACGACGGAAATCGTGTGCGGTTCCGCCCGGTACGTTATCGAAGTAGCCAGCGTTGTCCACTGGAACTGGCTCACCCTTTGCATCAAGCTGGGTTGACTTTAGAAGGTAAAACTCAATTTCAGGGTGAATGTAAAAAGAGAATCCGCGATCTGAGGCCTTTGCCAATGCGCGGCGAAGCACGTTTCTTGGATCTGCTGCTGCAGGCTGGCCATCTGGAGTTTGAATGTCGCAGAACATGCGGGCGGTAGGGTCGATCTCTCCGCGCCAAGGCAAAATCTGGAAGGTACTTGGATCTGGTTGGGCAAGCATGTCAGCCTCATAGGTGCGAGCAAGTCCCTCAATTGCTGAACCGTCAAAGCCCAATCCCTCAGCAAAAGCTCCCTCAACCTCAGCCGGGGCAATAGCCACAGACTTCAGGGTTCCGGCCACATCGGTGAACCAAAGGCGAACGAACTTAACGCCGCGTTCCTCTATCGTCCGAAGTACGAAATCGCGCTGTCTTTCCATCGGGAAAACCTCTCTCTTGCTCCTACTAGGCTAATGGTTATGCCGAATGTTCGCCTAGCACTGGCTCAAACCAACCCAATCGTTGGGGATATTCGCGCAAACACCGATGCGGCCTTCGAGATGGTTGCGGCCGCCGCGAAAAACGATGCAAACCTAGTTCTATTTGGTGAAATGGCCATTACCGGGTACCCGATTGAGGACCTGGCGGCAAGGGCGTCATTTATTGAACATGCGAGCGATGCCGTTTTCGAGCTGGCCGAAAGACTAAATGCGGCCGGTTATGGTGAAATCGCAGTGATTATTGGTCATCCGCGACTTGCAGAAGACCGAGACGCTCACAGTTGGGCAATCGCACAAAATTGCGCGTCAGTGCTTCTGGCAGGAAAAATAACTGGAACCTACGCCAAGCATCACCTGCCAAACTATTCGGTATTCGATGAGTACCGCATTTTCGTGCCAGGCAAAGACCTGCTCAGCTTTGAGCACGGTGGTCTGAAATTTTCAACCCTAATCTGTGAAGACATCTGGCAATCCGGTGGACCTGTGGCGCAAATCGCTTCGAGCAACACCGATGTCATCTTGGTGTTGAACGGTTCACCCTTTGAAGTTGATAAGGATGACCGACGCCAAGCGTTAGTCAGGGACTTGGCTACTGCAAATAACGCAGCAGTTGCCTATGTCAACCTTGTTGGCGGTCAAGATGATTTGGTTTTTGATGGTGACTCACTTCTGGTTGATTCCACCGGAAAATTGATTGGCCGAGCGAAACAGTTTGAGGAAGACCTAACGTTTTTTGACATTGCTACTAAGTCTGAAATATCAATCTTCGGCGAGCCACGCGTTACTAAAAAGGATGATCGCGAGCAAATCTGGAATGCACTTGTACTTGGACTTCGCGACTACGTAAACAAAAACGGATTCAAATCGGTTGTACTGGGCCTAAGCGGAGGAATCGATTCTGCAGTATGCGCAGCAATCGCGGCAGACGCTATCGGTGCTGACAAGGTGTACGGTGTGTCAATGCCAAGCCGTTACTCATCAGATCACTCAAGAAGTGACGCTGACGACAGTGCCGAGAGAATTGGATTGCACTACAGAACTGAACCGATTGAAGACTTGGTCAATGCGTTTGAATCTCAGCTTGGACTAAAGGACACGGCGGCAGAGAATTTGCAGGCAAGAATGCGCGGTGTAATTCTGATGGGCCTTAGCAATGCCGAAGGTCACTTGACACTGACAACGGGAAACAAGACCGAACTCGCCGTTGGCTACAGCACGATTTATGGAGATTCTGTTGGTGGTTTTGCGCCAATCAAAGACGTCGAAAAAACTTTGGTCTGGGACCTAGCCAAGTGGCGTAATGATTTCGCCGTGAACCAAGGCCAGACTCCCCCGATTCCAGAGAATTCAATTAGCAAACCGCCTTCTGCCGAGTTGCGACCAGATCAGACCGATCAAGACAGCTTGCCCGAATATGAGCTACTGGATGACCTCCTGGATGCCTACGTAGAAAAGCGACTGGGACGAGATGAAATCATTGCGCTGGGCTTTGAAGCTAAAGTCGTTGACAGAATAATCAACCTTGTGGATCGCGCTGAATGGAAGCGACGCCAGAGTGCAATTGGTCCAAAAATCACCGGCATGGCTTTCGGCCGCGATCGAAGACTTCCAATCACAAACCGTTCAAACTAGACGTTCAAACAAAAAAGGAGCAACAAGTGGCTGCAGACAAACTAATTTCAAGCGGAGGACCATGGGAATCTGTCATTGGATATTCGCGCGCAACTGTTGCCGGTGAGTACGTTCACGTTTCAGGTTCAACTGCAACTATCGATGGTGAACTGCAGCACAAGGGAGATGCCTACGGACAAACCCTGACCACGTTGAATGAAGTTATCGCTAAGGCACTTGCTCAGGTTGGCTACGGGCTCGAAGATGTAGTCAGAAGTCGCGTTTACCTTGCGAATGCTGAAGACATGGATGCGGTGGGCAAAGCGCACGGTGAGATCTTCGGTGAGATCCGTCCGGCAGCCACAATGCTTGCAGGGATCCAATTCATCAACAAAGATATGTTGGTTGAGATTGAAGTAGACGCTTGGAAGCGTGCCAACTAAATGGATCAAAACCAATCGCTAACACCAAAGCTTGTTCGCACTGCACACCTCAAAGAATTCAAGCAAGCGGGTCGTAAGTTCAGCTGCCTAACCAGCTATGACCACATGACCGCTGGAATTTTCGACGAAGCCGGTATCGACGTTCTTTTGGTTGGCGATTCAGCAGCAGACAACTCCCTGGGCTACACAAGCACGCTGCCGGTGACTGTGGACGAAATGATTTCATTCGGTCGTGCTGTGGCATCTGCAGCTAAGCGAGCCCTCGTTGTAATTGACATGCCATTTGGCTCCTACGAAACGGGAGCCGCAGATGCTTTACAGAACGCAATTAAGCTAATGAAGACCAGCGGGGTAGCCGCGGTCAAACTTGAAGGCGGCGAACGTAGCGCGAATCAAATTAAAGCAATCGTGGATGCAGGAATTCCCGTGATGGGCCACATCGGTTTCACTCCACAAAGCGTCAACGCGCTCGGCGGTTTTAGGGTGCAGGGTCGAGGCGACGGTGCCGAGCAATTGCTTGCTGACGCCAAGGCTGTGGAGGCTGCAGGGGCGTTCGCCGTTGTGCTTGAAATGGTGCCGGCAGGAATTGCTGCTCAGGTCACCGCAGAATTAAGTATTCCAACTATTGGAATTGGTGCTGGACCTGACACTGATGGTCAGATTCTCGTCTGGACTGATTTTGCTGGATTAACAAGTCAAAAGCCGCGCAAGTTCGTTAAGCGTTATGCAAATATTCGTGAGACCCTTTTCGAAAGCGCAAAGCAGTATTCAAGAGATGTGAATGAGGGAAAGTTTCCAACTCAAGATCACTCGTTCGAAAACTAGATTTAGTCTTTCTCGTCTTCTTCTGCGCGCCAAGCCGCGGCTCTGGCGGCAATAATCTCGGGGGCCTTCTCGGCCTCTTCCCTAGTTTTGAATGGCCCGAGCCGATGCAGGGCAAGTGATTGTGGACCAACCTCAACTTGGCCGTTCTGGCTGTTAAACCAAAATTCAACGCTTTCTTCTTGCATAGACTGAACTCTATGCCACGCGACTCAAAAACTGGATACCTGACTCAAGGGAAGTTAAGCCCAACCAGAACTGTGCCGACTTCGATAGCAAGGCCTGAGTATGTTGGCAAACCTGCACCCGCACAAAACACCAAAGGCGATGTGCGCACTCGCGCCGAGATTGAGCTGATTCGAGCCGCGGGCAAAATTGCGGCGCAGGCTATCGAACTAGTCGGACAACACGCTAAGCCGGGTGTAACTACAGACGAACTTGATCGAATTGGACATGAGTTCCTGATTGCAAATGGCGCCTACCCGTCGACGCTGGGCTATCGGAGTTATCCAAAATCACTCTGCTCTTCGGTGAATGAGGTTATCTGCCATGGGATACCAGACGATACGGTCTTGCAAGAGGGTGACATTGTCAACATTGACATAACTGCCTTCAAGAACGGATACCACGGTGACAGCAACCAAACCTTCATGGTTGGTGACGTGAAAGACGAAGTGAAGCTTCTCGTGGAGCGCACTCACG
>JBEGUG010000058.1:0-4778 GCA_041179005.1 Actinomycetota bacterium
TTCCCTTAACCAACTTTGCATCCGGTGCTAAACCCTTTAGTGCTGACTTGAAAAGCGTGCCCGTCTTCAAAACAGGATCGGTGCTGCGATAGCCGCTGTAGGCATAGCTGGTTTGATCTCCATTGGCCCGGTCGCTGTCTACCTGCAGTGCGGTGATGTGTGAAATGTAGCCATTGGTTCTATCGCTGGCCAACCAGAAGGGGCTGTAGCTTGGTCCGCTGAAGAAACTTGAATCAAGGATGATTTTCTTCACTGGCTGATCGCTTGTCCAACTGGTGAGAACTTTATTAGCCAGGGTTTCTAATCGCGCCGGCTTGGCGTAGGTGGTGTAGCTTCCCTTGGTCATGTTAGACAAAGTGTGGTCTCCCCCACCCTGCAGCACGATAGTGCCCGGCTCAGACGGCACGGTCAGCACACGAGTGGTTGCAAAGTAAGTGGGAGTAAGGTGGGTCAACCCAGCGGCAACACTCAATACCTTTAACACCGATGCCGAAGGCGTAGCTTCTGAGCCGTTAATGTCGAGCAAGACTTTGCCGGTGGTGACATCCTGCACGTAGGCGTAAAACTTTCCTAGCGATGCAGACGATGTGGCGCTTGATGCACTGCAAGTGCCGAGGTTTGGCAGAACTGGAATTGGCGATGGAGCTGGGGTTGCATCAACAGCGCCCGCAGGTAGCGATAGCGAAATAACCAGCGCGGGAATTACAAAGACGCTGGAAATTGCTAACTTTAGGGGTTTCATCAATCTAAAAATAAACCGCAAACCGTCAATTACTTCGCTGGCTCACCGAATTTCACAAAACATCGATTAATTCCTGCCACACTGAAGAGGTGATGAAAAAATCTCGAAATGACTATCTGCTTCTTGCTTCAACTCTGCTCAGCCTAGTTTTTGGGCTTGCACTCGGAACCGGAACGTTGGCTTCGACAATTTCATTTGCCATCGGTGCAGCTGTAGGTTTTTCTCTTTCGCTTGTGCTTTTAGTGCGTGCTGTCAGGCAAGGCGAGTTTGGCAGTGACATTCTTGCGTTGATATCTATTTCGGCAACAGTGGTAACTGGTGAATGGATAGCCGCGAGTGTTATTTCACTAATGCTCGCAACAGGAAGAGCTTTAGAACGATGGGCTGAAGGACGAGCGAGGAACAAACTTGAGGCTTTGCTTGCCAGGGCACCAAGGAATGCAAACCTGATTCTTGATTCGGGTGAAATTTCTGAGACATCACTTGAAACTATTTCTTTGGGTTCTCGAATATTAGTTCGCTCTGGAGAAGTGGTTCCTCTTGACGGCACAGTTGTTGGCGAAGGTACCTTCGACGAGTCGGCTCTAAACGGAGAGCCCATTCCACGATTTGTTCCTGAGGGTGAAGAGGTAGCATCTGGAATTGTAAATGCCGGATCATCAGTGGTGCTGATCACTACAAAAACATCTGATAACTCCACCTACGCAGGACTAGTTTCCCTGGTTAAGCAGGCCCAAGCGTCAAGTGCCAACGGAGTCAGACTTGCAAATAAATGGGCGGTCCGATTCGTGCCATTCGCGCTTCTTCTGGCCGCAGGAACTTGGTTATTCACCGGTGACCTAGATAGAGCTGTTGCCGTGATTGTGGCTGCTACTCCATGTCCGCTCATCCTTGCTGTTCCAGTTGCAATCATTTCTGGAATGTCAAAGGCAGCATCTAAGGGTTCAATAATCAAAGGTGGAGCCGCGCTCGAAGCACTCGCGAGAGCCAGCACCGTTCTGGTAGATAAAACGGGAACACTTACCCACGGCGGTCCAGAGATAAGTCAGGTTGCTTTTGCTCCCGACTGCGACGCATCCGAAGTATTTCGGCTAGCTGCATCCCTCGAGCAGTCAAGCCCGCACGTTATTGCTAAGTCGATTATTACTGAGGCTGCAAGAAGAAATTTGAGTCTCGAACTTGCCAGCGATGTTGATGAAAACCATGGCGTGGGCCTACAGGGCATGGTGGCCGGAAGGTTGATTAGGGTTGGTCAACTGAGGGAAAAGTTGCCGACCTGGGCCCCTCTAGAGAACGCGCTTATTGTTGCCGTGGAAATTGACGGGGTTTTACAAGCTGTGATTGGCCTCGATGATCCGCTTCGCGATGAAGCCAAGGGCACCATGTCACTGCTTCGCAAGTTAGGCGTCCAAAGAATTGTCATGATCTCTGGCGACCGGCAAGCAACGGCGGATCAAATTGGTTCAGCTGTTGGCGTTGATCAAGTCTTCGCCGAATGCACGCCCGAAGATAAATTAAGAATCGTCCACGATGAAATGAAAGCATCTAAGGGCACGGTTGTTGCAGTTGGTGACGGCATCAATGATGCTCCAGCGCTGGCTGCAGCCACAGTTGGTGTTGCTATGGGAGCTCGCGGAGCAACGGCAGCAAGCGAAGCAGCCGATGTTGTAATCGTGGAAGATTCAATTAAGCACCTGGCAACTGCGATGCAAATTGCCCAAGGGACTCGATCACGTGCGCTGCAAGCTGCAGGTGTAGGCATGACCTTGGCCATCGTGGCAATGTTGGCAGCGTCGCTTGGGTACATTGATGCGACCGGTGCAGCAGTAAGTCAAGAATTTATTGACGTTGCTGCAATACTTTGGGCTTTGGTACCCGTTGCCACTAAAGCCAAAAAGTTAATCTAGCTGACAGAATTCGTCGAGCGGCTTCTTGCGACCGGCAACCACTAGGTGATCGCCCTCGTGCAAAACAGTCTCCGGGAATGCCGGCGTGTAGTTTGAATCACCATGGCTAAATGCAACGACTGTCACACCGTAGGTGCTGCGAATCTTTAGATCAGCAAGATCGCGGCCATCAAATGATGGTGGGCACTGAACCTTAACCATCACGAAGTCTTCATCAATGTGTACGTAGTCAAGTGACTCACCCGATACCTGGTGCGCAACGCGACGCCCCATTTCGTACTCTGGGAAGATCACGTGGTGCACACCAAGCTGGCGCAGAATCTTTCCGTGCGCGGTTGAGTTGGCTTTCGCCCAAACCTGCTTGATACCCAGTTGCAACAAAAGAGACGCTGTCAGGATGCTTGATTCTAGATCAGCACCGATGGCAACGACTGCGCTGTCCATGTCGGCAAGGCCAAGTTCTTTAAGAGTTTCTTCATCGGTGGTGTCAGCAGAAACCACGTGGGTCAGATCACCAGATAGCGACTGCACGACTTTTTCATCGAAGTCAATTCCAAGCACCTGGTGCCCACTGCTAACTAGCTCTAGAGCCAATGCAGAACCAAAGCGACCCAGTCCAATTACAGCCACATTGGCTGAATGGAAACCGCGCTTGCGAGTTGGTTTGTTAGTCAAGGTACTTACCCTTTCATTTGCTACCTATAAACAGTAGCTCGATTAACCGATTAGTGGACGTTCCTTTGGATACTCAAAATGACGACGAGTCCTGCGAAGGGCAATGGATGTAGCCACAACGATAGGTCCCAGACGCCCAAAGAGCATGAGGAGTGAAACTAAGAACTTGGCACCATCATTCATGGTTGCGGTCATGCCGCTATCAAGGCCCACCGTTCCGACAGCAGAGAAGACCAAGAAGAAGATTTGATCCAATGTATAAGGAGTGGTTAGTCGCAGAACCAATGTGGCTCCAACAACAACTGCGTAGGTGATGGCAACAATCGTCAATGCCTGACGCTGCATTGAACGAGGAAGGCGACGATTCCCGATATTCACCGCGGTCTCGCCACGAATTTCTGTGTAAATGATGAAGAACAAAACAACCGCGGTACCGATCTTGATACCACCCGAAGTTGAAACGCTGGCGCCACCGATGAACATCAAGACGTCTGTGACCAGCCAGGTGCTCGGTTGCATTGCAAGGACATCAACTGAATTAAATCCCGCGGTTCTCGGCATAACCGACGCAAACATACTGTCGACAACCTTGTCCCACCAAGGTAGTGGGCCAAAGGTGTTTGGGTTGTCCCACTCTAATAAGCCGATTGCTAAGGTTCCACTGAGAAAAAGAACCAAGCTTCCCCAGAGTACGATTCGACTGTTCAACGACCAACGCTCAGGCATTGTGTAGTTAAGTGTTCGACCAAAGAGATCTGCAATCTTGAGCTTTGCTCTGTCTTTGAATTCAACAATGGTCGGAAACCCTAGGCTGGCGATAAATACTGTCACGAAAATAGGCACCAGCATCCAAGGGTCGCGAGCAAAGCCCATCATGTTGTCTGAATAGAGCGCAAAGCCAGCGTTGTTGAATGCGGACATAGCGTGAAAAGCTGCGTGCCCAAGAGCCTTATTCCATTCATAGTCGTATTCCGCGATGAATCGAATGTAGAGAAAGACAAACAAAATTGCTTGAAAACTAAGCATGATTTTCAAAACATTGAGAAGCAATCCTCGAACATTTGAAGCTGCGGTGCCAGATTCGGATGTGGTTAGCATCCGGTTCTTGAGTGACACTTTGCCGTCTAGCAAAATTGCAACGAGGGTTGCGAAACCAACGATTCCAAAACCACCGACCTGGATGAGGAGAGCGATAACAACGTGACCAAACAGGTTCCAGTGAAGCTCGACATCGAGAGTTGAGAGGCCGGTAACCGTTGTCGCTGAAGTTGCCGTGAAAAGCGCGTCTAAGAACGGAGTGGCTTTTCCCGAATTGGTTGCGATGGGAAGGGTGAGTAGGAAGGTACCCAGCAGGATGATTGCGGTAAACGCACCTGCTACTACCTGTGTTGGATGTAAGCCCTTGCGGCTAGACATTTTGAACCCCTTCCAGAGCCATCCAACAGCCTACTCCT
>JBEGUG010000059.1:0-2525 GCA_041179005.1 Actinomycetota bacterium
TGGCTCTGCTGGCTGAACCGGTGCTTGACTTGCATAAAGATTATTTAGGTGCGAAACCACATCTTCGATTGGAGGAAGTGGCGCCGGCTCTGGATCTAGCGAAGTTAGTGGCTCAAGGCCCTTTTGTGCTCGGTGCGCATTTTCGACGGCAAGACGAGCTTCCGGCGAGCCATTTTGCTCCATTTCTAGAACCCAGGCGGAGAACTCCATTTTCTCGATGTCGCGCAATTGCGCCTGCGTTTCGAGAAGTTCCATCGCGGCTGAAATTCCGGACTCATCGGCCTTGGCATTGCCAAGAGCCTCCTGAATAGCCTGATCGGTCATTGAGCGGCGCTGTGGAGGGGTGAAATTAGTGGAATCCATACCCAAATACTAATGCCGACCCCGTGGAGTCCCCTTTTATGTGGCCAAAAAGCACTAAACCCCGGTCATTGACCGGGGTTTAGGTGATTTGGTGGGCCCTACCGGGATCGAACCGATGACATCCACGGTGTAAGCGTGGCGCTCTACCAGCTGAGCTAAAGGCCCCTCTTTCGAGGTTTGCAGCAAACTGCAACCTGAAGAGCCTATCTTATTTTGAGTGACTTACGCCAAATTAGAGCGAAGCCAGAGCCTTATCGTATTCATCGAGGCTACGAGCCTGCCCCGGAGCGGTGACAAATTTGGCAACCAGGTCGCCATCGGTGTTGATTACGAAGGTGGCACGGTTAGCGAAGCCATTTTCCTCTAGAAATACTCCATATTGCTTGGCTACGGCTCCGTGAGGCCAGAAATCAGCCAAAACCGAGAACTTGTAGCCCTCGTGCTCCGCAAACTGCTTCTGCACGTACTTAGAATCCACAGAGATGGCCAAAAGCTCAACGTTTTCTTTATCGAATTTGTCGAAGTTGTCGCGGATTTCACAAAGTTCTCCGGTGCAAACGCCTGAGAAAGACAGTGGGTAGAAAACCAGCACTACAGGCTTCTTGCCCTTGAAATCGGCCAAACTTACGGTCTCGCCAAACTGGTTTGCCAATGAAAAATCAGGGGCTGGATCGCCGATAAGAAGGCTCATTTGTTTCTCCTAGGTTAAAAATTCGAAGGTTTCGCTTGGACAACCAGCAAAACACACTTTTACTTCCCTTTGTCGTCATAAACTCTTAGAGGCTTTACAAAGCCTTTGAGATTTCTTTGTCCATCCCCCACGAATAAGGATGCCAGTTGTCGATTAACAACAACGACGCGTATGCGGTCAACACCCCAGACCAGGACCCACAAGAGACTAGCGAATGGCTGGAATCTCTTGATGCTGTAGCAAGAGTTCACGGACGCGGTCGAGCCCGCGAAATCATGTTGAACCTGCTGAGACGCTCACACGAGCTGCAGCTAAACGTGCCGATTGTTCCAACCACCGACTATCTGAACACCATCGCGCCTGAAAACGAGGCTGAGTTCCCTGGCGATGAGAAGATCGAACGCACATACCGCGCTTGGATGCGCTGGAACGCAGCAATGCTGGTTCACCGCGCACAGCGACCAGGTGTTGGCGTCGGTGGTCACATTTCTACTTTCGCTTCTTCTGCTTCGCTTTATGAAGTTGGGTTCAACCACTTCTTCAAAGGACAAGATCACCCTTCCGGTGGCGACCAGATCTTCATCCAGGGACACGCGTCACCTGGACCATATGCGCGCGCTTTCCTTGAAGGCCGCCTAAGCGCCGACCAGCTGGATGGTTTCCGTCAAGAGAAATCACACGCTGGTGGTTCACTATCTTCATACCCTCACCCGCGTTTGATGCCAGATTTCTGGCAATTTCCAACTGTGTCAATGGGTATTGGTCCAATCAACGCAATTTACCAAGCTCAGTTCAATCGCTACATGCACAATCGCGGCCTGAAGGACACTTCACAGCAACACGTGTGGGCTTTCCTTGGCGATGGTGAAATGGATGAAGTTGAATCACGCGGAGCATTGCAGCTAGCCGCAAACGACAACTTGGACAACCTAACTTTCGTAGTGAATGCAAACCTGCAGCGTCTTGACGGACCGGTTCGCGGTAACGGAAAAATTATTCAGGAACTCGAATCGTTCTTCCGCGGTGCCGGTTGGAACGTTATCAAAGTCGTGTGGGGTCGTGAATGGGATTCACTTCTTGCCAACGACACCGATGGTGCACTCGTTGATTTGATGAACAAGACACCTGATGGTGATTATCAGACTTACAAAACCGAAGACGGCGCATTCGTTCGCGAAAACTTCTTTGGTCGCGATCCTAGAACTCTAAAACTTGTTGAACACATGTCTGATGACCAGATCTGGGGACTCAAGCGCGGTGGCCACGATTACCGCAAGGTCTATGCAGCTTACAAGTCAGCAATGGAGCACGAGGGTCAGCCAACAGTTATTTTGGCAAAGACCATCAAGGGCTTCACTCTTGGAAAATCATTTGAAGGTCGCAACGCAACCCACCAGATGAAGAAGCTAAGTCTGGAAAACCTAAAGGGATTCCGCGACGAACTTAGAATTCCAATCACCGATGCGCAGCT
>JBEGUG010000060.1:0-31880 GCA_041179005.1 Actinomycetota bacterium
AATACGTTCTTCGGGGTCAGTGAAAATCTGAGCCGGCGGTTACAGCCCGCGACCCGTCCAGGTAGTTTTCTGGCCGGTTGAATCTGTGAAATTCAGATGCCGACGGTTAAAGTCCGGATGGGAGAAGAACTGGAGCTAACGCGCGTGGATTAGTTAATCTGCGACTGGCGTGGCTTCGGATAGCGCTTTGCGCTTGCTGGCATAACTTGCCAGCTCGCTCGCAAACCGCTCGCTCCTCGCCCCTTCGAACGTTCTGATTAGAACGAAGGCAGCGGATGAACAACTCAGTGCAAGAGCAGGCAGTGCTAACTGCAGCCATGCTTCGCGCACTCGAGCTAGCTGCCCTATCCCCTTCATATGGTGAAAACCCTCAGGTTGGTGCCGTTCTAATTAATGATGCTGGTGAGATAGTTGCCGAGGGTTGGCACAAAGGTGCTGGCACTCCACACGCAGAAATTGATGCGCTCAAGAATCTTGCTGCCAAAGGTATTTCAGGTGCGGGGCTGACTGCCGTTGTAACTCTTGAGCCTTGCAATCACACCGGTAAGACCGGCCCTTGTTCACAGGCGCTGATTGAATCTGGCGTGAAGAAAGTTGTCTTTGGCACCTACGACCCAGGCAAGAACGAGGGCGGCGGCCGCTTCACTCTTGAAGAGGCTGGAATTGAAGTTGTGAGCGACATTCTTCGCGATGAATGCGTTCAGTTGATTGCACCTTGGTTCACCAACAAGTTTGAGCAGCGCCCTTACGTAGTGATCAAGTGGGCGGCCAGCGTTGATGGCAGAACTGCCGCAGCCGATGGCACGAGCAAATGGATCACCGGAGCCGAGGCTCGTGAAGATGTTCACGCCCGTCGCGCTGCATCGCAGGCAATCATGGTTGGCACCAACACCGTTGAACTCGATGACCCAGAATTGACCGCACGTAAGCCAGATGGATCACTTTACGAAAACCAGCCGTTGCGCGTAATTGTTGGTGAGCGCGAATTGAATTCGACTTCCCGAGTGTTCAATTCGCATTCTGAAACCATTCGCTTTGAAACCCATGACCTGGGCTCTGTGATGCAGCAACTTTTTGACCGCGGCATTAGTCAAGTTTTTGTTGAGGGCGGCGCACAACTTGAGTCGGCTCTAATCAGCGCGGGTTTTGCAGATGAGTTTTTGATTTACGTGGCTCCGAAACTTCTCGGTGGTCCAGCAACAGCAATTCGTGACATTGAAGTTAGCAGCATGGATCAGGCCGTTGATCTGGAATTTATTGAAATAAAAAAGCTTGGTGCGGATATTTTGATTCGTGCCATTAATAAGGAGAACTAATGTTTACCGGAATCATTGAAGAATTAGGTTCAGTAAAGGCAATCGAAACATTGCCGGATGCAATCAGGTTGACCATCGAAGGCCCGCTTGTGGTCTCAGATGTGAACCGCGGAGACTCCATCTCTGTGAGTGGTGCCTGCCTAACTGCGGTGGAGCACGACGGGACCTCTTTCACTGCTGATGTGATGCAGGAAACCCTGAAGCTGACCAGCCTTGATGGCATTAAGGTTGGCGACCCGGTAAACCTTGAGCGCGCGATGACCGCGGCCACTCGCTTTGGCGGACACGTAGTGCTTGGTCACGTGGATGGCGTTGGCCAGGTAATTTCTCGCGAACCAAGCGACAACTGGGAATGGGTTCGCATCTCTGTGCCTAAAGAATTGATGAAATACGTTGTGCTGAAGGGCTCCATCACACTCGATGGAATTTCACTAACTGTAAACGAGCTGGGTGACGACTGGGTTGGGCTGAGCTTAATTCCAGAAACCCTAACTGTAACAACTCTGGGCTCAAAGCAGCCTGGTGCAAAGGTCAATGTTGAGGTTGATGTGATGGCCAAACACATTGAGCGCCTAATGGAAACGAGGAACAACTAATGCCACTTTCAACAATCGAAGATGCGCTAACCGCGCTTCGCGAGGGAAGACCGGTTCTGGTTGCCGACGATGAGAATCGTGAAAACGAAGTAGATGCCATCATGGCGGCGCAATACGCCAGCACCGAATGGGTTGCCTGGATGATCCGCTACACCTCTGGTTACCTCTGTGCTCCAATGACAGAGCAACGCGCTAACCACCTGGACCTAAACCTGATGGCAACCACCAACCAGGATCCTTTCCGCACTCAGTACACCATCAGCGTTGACGCTGCCGAAGGTGTGACGACTGGAATTTCTGCCGAAGATCGCGCCAAAACTTTCCGAGCATTGGCCCATGGAGAAAGCACCAAGGATTCAATTATTCGCCCAGGACACGTTCTGCCATTGCGTGCTCACCTAAACGGTGTGCTTGATCGCCGCGGCCACACCGAGGCAACTGTTGACCTAATGAAGCTTGCTGGCCTGGCGCCGGTTGGTGTTATTGGTGAGATGACTAACGAAGACGGTTCAATGACACGTCTTGAGCAGGCCTATGAGATTGGCGAGAAGTTCAATCTGCCAGTTGTGACCATTGATCAAATCATCAAAATGAGACTTGACTCGGTTGAATTTGCATCAGAGACAGTTAATGACCGAATTCGTTTTGAAGCTGAAGCCAAGCTGCCAACCACCCACGGTGACTTTAGAGTTCGTGGCTACTACGACATTCGCACCACCGCCGACCACGTGGCAATCATTGCCGGTAATCCAACCGGTGATGACGTGTTGATTCGTATGCACTCTGAGTGCATCACCGGAGAGGCTTTTGGTTCGCTGAAGTGTGAGTGTGGTCCGCAATTGGATTTCGCGCTCGACAAAATTGCCAACGACCCAAAGGGTGGCATTGTTATTTACCTTCGCGGTCAAGAAGGCCGCGGCATTGGCTTGCTAAACAAGCTCAAGGCTTACGCGCTGCAGGACCAGGGTTATGACACCGTTGATGCCAACCTGGCACTTGGCCTGCCAAGCGAAGCTCGCGAATACGGTGCTGCAGTATCGATCCTTCGCGACCTTGGCGTCGAGAGCGTGCGACTGATGACTAACAACCCAGCCAAGAGTTCGTTCCTAAACGAGGCTGGCATCAAGGTGAATTCCTTCGTGCCAGTGATTGTTGGTGCGGCTCAGCAGAACGAGCAGTATCTAGAAACCAAACGTGCCCGCATGGGTCACATGATTCCGGAGGGAAACTAAATGAGTGGAGCAGGCGCACCAAAGATTGAGATTGATGCAACCGGACTTCAGGTTGCCATCATTGTCACCAGCTGGCACCCGGAAATCACCGATGGTCTTTTGGCCGGTGCTGAACGCGCACTACAAAAAGCTGGCAATGACACCTACGAAGTCTGGCGTGTGCCAGGTGCTTTTGAGCTTCCACTAGGTGCACAGAAAGCTATTGATGCTGGCGCCGAGGTAGTTGTTGCACTGGGCGTTGTGATTCAGGGTGAGACTCCTCACTTTGAATACGTCTGTGCTTCAGCAACCGATGGCCTTACCCGAGTGCAGCTAGACACCGGTGTGCCGGTTGGTTTTGGACTACTTACCGTTGACTCTGCGCAGCAAGCTCTTGAGCGCGCTGGACTCGAAAACTCTAAGGAAGACAAGGGCGCCGAAGCCGTAGAGGCTGCGGTGCTGATGGCTAGACTGTAAAACATGATTACTACCGCAACTCTTCTTAAAGATTCAATGCTCGTTCTACACTTTGTGGGACTTGCTTCACTGCTTGGTGGCTTCCTCGTTCAGATGAAGGCACTAAAGCCAGGTACCGCAAGAATCATCCCAGCGATGATCCACGGCGCTTGGACCATGCTAATTACCGGTCTACTTCTAGTAGGTCTGCGCGAATGGATGTCAGCACTTGACCCATCAGCCGAGGAACTAGACAACATCAAAATTGCCGTGAAATCAATTGTGGTCACATTGGTAGTTGTATTTGTAATGATCAATCGCAAGAAAGAACGCGTCAAATCAAGTACATTGGCCCTAATCGCTGGGCTAACCTTGCTAAACGTGATTCTGGCAGTGTTCTGGTAAAAATGTTTCGCGAAGGCCCTCGAGAAATCGGGGGCCTTTTCGTTTGACCGACAGATAGTTGATATCCTTTAGATATGCCCACCGTCAGCGCAAAGCCAAAGCTTGGAAATAAGCGCATCACGGGTAAAGAGCAGTACTACACCCCCACCGATCTGGCTGAAAAGCTAATTGCCGAGGTCATGGTCATGGTGCCCGATCTTGCCAAGCGCCAGATTATGGAACCAGCTGGCGGCACCGGTTCATTTCTAAAGGCAGCCGCAAAAGCTGGCGCCACAGATTTCTTGTCATTCGACATTGAACCAAAGCATGCAAATGTAACCAAGGCTAATTTCTTAGATGCAACGCTCACTGGTGACAACGCGGTGACCATTTCTAACCCTCCGTTTGGCCGCAATAATTCACTTTCTATACCTTTCTTTAATAAGGCTGCTAATCACAGCGAATTCATTTGCTTTATCGTGCCGCGCTCTTGGCGAAAGTGGTCGGTTATTAATCGTCTTGACCGCAGATTTCACTTGGTAGCAGATCACGATATACAAATCGATTACGAGGATGATGCCGGCGAGAAATTATCGGTCAAAAATGGCTTGGCCACCTGCTTCCAAATTTGGCAACGAAAAGACACTTTGAGGCCGCTCTACTCGGTGAGTGACCGAGGCATCATCGAAAAGACAGATTCACAGAACGCCGATGTGGCACTCACCATATTTGGGTTCAGCTGCGGCAAAGTGATGACCGAATTTGAGCGCAAGCCAAACTCCACGAAAATGTTTTTGAAGCTGCATCATCCGCAGGCACTGAAGGCTCTGCAGACCGTAGATTTTTCAAAGTTTTACAAGAACACCGCCTACACCCAGGCTCTGTCTCTTCCAGAAATCAACTACCTACTTAATGAGTCGATTTATGGGAATCCGCACCTAGAAGAAATGGTTTAAATCAGAATGAGCATGATGGGTGGCCGCAATCGCGGAGCAGCAGGTAGACCAAAGTTTGATAAGAACGCACCAAAGGCTAAGTTCAGCCAGCTGTGGCCATACCTTACCGAGCACAAGGGTGCGCTGGTCATTGCGGTTGTGCTTTCACTGATTGGTGCTGCGGTTAGCTTGGCTCAGCCACTGGTTGTTGGTCAGGTAATTACCGCCGTTCAAGAGGGCAAAGACCTTGGCTACCTTGTTGTAATTCTGATTGCGGTTGTGCTGGGCAGTGCTGTGGCCAGCGGTGCCCTCTACTACGTGCTGGCTAAAGCCGGTGAGGGCGTTGTGCTTTCTGCCCGTGGCCAATTGGCTACCAGGCTCTTGCGTTTGCCGATTCCGGAATACGATCTTCGCCGCACCGGTGACCTAGTGTCACGCGTTTCATCTGACACCACGTTGCTTCGCGCGGTTCTCACCCAGGGTTTGGTTGATGCCGCCGGTGGCGTGCTGATTTTTGTGGGCTCCGTAATTGCGATGGCAATTATTGACCCGGTTCTACTGGGTCTGACCCTGCTGATGATTTCCATTGCGGTTGCATCAATTGGTTTTTCTGCTCGCAAGATTCGCTCGGCAACCACTAAGGCACAGGAGCGCGTTGGTGATATGTCCTCATCTGTTGAGCGTGCACTTTCTGCGGTTCGTACCATTCGTGCAGCCAGTGCTGAAACTCGCGAGAGTCAGCAAATTGCCGATGATGCGCGCGAGGCCTACATTCAGGGCGTCAAGATTGCAAAGATCAATGCCGGAGTCACTCCTATCGGTGGTCTCGCTGCCAACGGTGCATTCATTGCGGTGCTTGGTTTTGGTGGTTATCGAGTAGCCAGTGGTGAAACTCCAGTTGCCAGCCTGGTGACTTTTATCTTGCTAATGTTCCTGATGATTCGTCCGGTTGGTCAGGCCTTCGGCGCCTACAGTTCCGTGCAGACCGGTCTTGGCGCGCTTGCTCGCATTCAAGAAGTTTTGGATCTGCCACTTGAAGACACCGATGCGGAACGCAAAGAAACTCCAAAACGCAAAGCCGTTAACACAACCGCGATTGAATTCAAGAAGGTCACCTTTGGTTACGCGGGTCAGCCAAACGAAGACGGCAGCTTCGGCGAGAAGCGCGATGTGCTTGAGAAAGTTAGCTTCTCGATTGAACGAGGATCTAGAGTTGCGATTGTTGGGCCATCGGGGTCAGGTAAATCAACTACCTTCTCGCTGATCGAAAGATTCTACGAGCCAACCAGCGGAGAGATTCTGCTTGATGGTCAACCGGTGCACAGCATTACCCGCGGTGCGCTGAGATCTCAGATTGGCTACGTTGAGCAGGATGCTCCGGTGTTGGCGGGAAGCATTCGCGAGAACCTCTTAATTGGTGCTCCAGATGCAACCGATAAGCAACTAAAGGCTGTGCTCAAAGAAGTTAACCTTACCGATGTCCTAAAGCGCGATAAGCGCGGCTTGGATGCCGAGGTTGGCGAGCAGGGAATCATGCTTTCCGGTGGTGAGCGTCAGCGACTTGCGATTGCAAGAACTTTGCTGGCGGCTCCCCCAATTCTGCTGCTTGATGAATCAACCTCCAGCCTTGATGGAATTAACGAGCAGTTGATGCGCGAGGCAATTGATTCGGTTGCCAAGAACCGCACCCTGATTGTGATTGCTCACCGCCTATCGACCGTGATCGACAGTGATCAGATTATTGTGCTCGAAAAGGGCAAGGTAATTGGCGTTGGCACCCACAAGCAGCTGGTCAAAACCGTACCTCTCTATAGGGAATTGGCCCAAAGTCAGATGTTGGCTTAGGTCAAAAGTTGGCTTAGATTGGGTTTATGAGCCCAATGAAGTCGCTCGCCGAGTATGGCGACCCAACCAACCGTTCCACAGCACTTGCAATAGATGCAGCAGATCCGCTGGCCAAGTACAAGCAAGCTTTTCAAATCACCGATCCAGATCTTTGCTACCTCGATGGCAACTCGCTCGGTCGCATGCCTATTGCATCGGTCAAGGCGGTAAATGATTTTCTCACTCAGGAGTGGGGCAAGGAATTGGTTGACGGTTGGGCGCACTGGATTGATGAGGCTCAGGTAGCTGGAAATCTTTTGGGTCGAGCAACCCTTGGTGCGGCCGAGGGTCAGACATTGGTGCAAGACACCACATCGGTTAATTTCTACCAACTTTGTCACGCGGCTATCAAGGCACGTCCTGGTCGCAATACAGTAATTATTGATTCTTCGAACTTTCCGACTGATCGCTACATTCTTTCTGGCATCGCAGATTCGCTTGGCTTGAATTTGATTACTCTGAACAACGACGGCATGGGTGGACCAGGTCAGGTTGATGTTGACGCAGACTGCGAACTAATCACACCGGAGATTCTTGAGCCGTTCCTAAACGACGACGTGGCGCTGGTTACCCTACAGGTTATTCACTACCGCTCGGGTTCGCGCCCAGATGTGAAGGCAATCACCGATCTAGTTCGCAAGCACGGTGGACTCGTGGTTTGGGATGCCTCTCACGCCGGCGGCGCAATTGATTTGCAATTCGATGACTGGGGCGTAGACCTGGCGGTTGGTTGTACCTATAAGTACGGCAATTCAGGTCCTGGTTCACCGGCTTGGCTCTACATCAGAAAGTCGATGCAGGCGCAGATGCTGCCAACCATTCAGGGTTGGTTTGCCAACGACAAGCAATTTGAGATGGGCCCATTCTTTGAACCGGCAGATCACATTCGTCGTTTCCAGATTGCCAGCCCATCGATCATGGGTATTCGCGCCGTTCAGGCAAGCTACTCAATGATTGAAGAAGCGGGCATGAAGACGATTAGCGAGAAGGCCGCATTGGGCACAGACCTGATCTTGGCTCTCTACGACGCTTGGCTTGCGCCACTTGGCTTTACGCTTTTGACTCCGCGCGATCACAATAAGCGCGGTGGACACATCACCGTTGGTCACCCCGATGCAAAGAAAATAGCTGCAGCAATGCGTTCGATGACCAACACCATTCCTGATTACCGCACGCCAGATTCGATTCGCTTGGCGATTGCTCCGCTACCAACCAGCTACACCGAGGTGTTTGACGGACTAGAGCGCATGCGCGATTTGGTGCATAGCAAGAAGTACCTAGAGATTCAAGACAGCGGAAGCAGAGTTACCTAAATATGGGCGAGCAAGACAAAAAAGCCATTACCTACATCAGCTACCTAAAGGTTGATGAACTGCTTTCGCTGCAGCAACCAGAATCCGATGGTGAGCACGATGAAATGTTGTTCATTGTTATTCACCAGACCTACGAACTTTGGTTCAAGCAAATGCTGCACGAAATTGCCGAGGTGCAGAAGACTCTAGAGGCCGGCAAGTCACATCGGTCGTTGGCAATTCTTGGTCGCGTGCGCACCATCATGAAAACCTGCGTGGGTCAGCTAGACATTCTTGAGACGATGACTCCGCTGCAGTTCAATACCTTCCGTGGCCGTTTGCAATCATCGAGTGGATTTCAATCAGCTCAGTTCCGTGAGTTCGAAGCGGTGCTTGGTCGTCGCGATCAGGCCGGAGCCGGTGCAGACAAAAAGAGTGGCATGGGAATGGCTGAGCACCTGATTCCAGGCTCCCCTGCTCGCACTCGAGTTGAAGACGCAATGCAGCGCCGATCACTTTGGGACAGCGCACTGATTTATCTAGAGTCACGTGGCCACAAGATGCCTGCTGATGTCATGAATCGCGATGTGACAGTTGGCTACACCGATCACGAAGGCGTGCAAGAAGTGCTGCTTAATGTTCACCGCAGCGATGCCGAAGCGGCCATGATTTGCGAAGCGCTGGTTGACATTGATGAGGGTCTACAGGAATGGCGCTACCGTCACGTCAAGATGGTTGAACGAACCATCGGTCACAAGATGGGTAGCGGTGGATCTTCCGGAGTTGGATATCTTTCGAGCACGTTGTTCCGCCCGGTCTTTGCAGACCTTTGGGCAATACGTTCTCGCTTCTAAAGTGCACGAATTAAAGTGATCGCGCTGCAGCGTCCACCACGTTTTTAGCTAACATCGCGCGGGTCATTGGCCCAACACCACCTGGATTAGGCGATAGGTAGCCGGCCACGCTGGCTACATCGGGATGCACATCGCCTGCCAAAACAGCCTTGCCGTCTTTACCGTCAACGCGGGTAATTCCAACATCTAGAACCGCAGCTCCCGGCTTGATCCAAGCCGGCTGCACAAAGTGAGCAACACCAAGCGCAGCAATCACGATGTCAGCGCGCTTAACTGCGTGCTCAAGATCGCGAGATTCCGAGTGCAACATGGTGACGGTGCTGTCGATACCCTTGCGAGTCATCAGCAATCCGAGCGGACGACCAACTGTAATACCACGGCCAATGATTGCAACCTCAGCACCAACGGTTGGAACCTCGTAGCGCTTCAGCAACTCGATGATTCCAGCTGGTGTGCAAGGGACCGGTGAATTTAGATCGCCTGAAACGCCGAGCACTAACTTGCCTAGGTTAATTGGGTGCAGGCCGTCGGCATCTTTGCTTGGGTCAATTAGCTCAAGCATCTCGTTGGTGTTCAATCCGAATGGCAAAGGAAGCTGAACGATGAATCCCGTTACATCTTTGGCATCGTTCAAGTCTTTTATTGCAGCGCGAACATCTGCGGCGCTGGCATTTGCGGGTAAGTCAACGCGGATTGAATGCATGCCCATTTCGGCTGCATCGCGGTGCTTGCTGCCAACATAAGAATGTGATCCGGGGTCATCGCCAACCAGCAGAGTGCCAAGACCTGGAGTAACTCCCTTTTGCTTAAGCTGCACTACGCGTTCGGTAAGTTCAGCCTTGATTGCTTTTGAAGTGGCAAGGCCGTCTAGGCGAATTGCGTTCATCGGTGTTCCCTAATCGCTTTCGCGATTACCAGTTTTCAAGACCGCTGTATAGCGGGAATGCCTCGGTCAACTTGCGCGTGCGAGCTCGAAGCGCCGCGATGTCCGGGTTTGGCACCAAGACACCGGCAATGATCTCTGCAACTTCTGCAAACTCCTCGGCACCAAAGCCGCGGGTTGCCAGAGCTGGAGTACCAATGCGAACACCTGATGTAACCATTGGCGGACGTGGGTCATTCGGAACCGAGTTGCGGTTCACGGTGATGCCGACATCGTGCAACAGGTCTTCGGTTTCTTGGCCGTTGATTGGTGCGTTGCGAAGGTCAACCAAAACCATGTGAACCTGTGTTCCACCGGTAAGAACCTGAACGCCATTTGCAACAACGTCAGCCTGGGTCAAGCGGTTAGCAATGATTGCGGCACCTTCAAGTGTGCGCTTCTGGCGATCTTTGAATTCGTCGGTCATTGCAGCCTTGAACGCAACTGCCTTACCGGCAATCACGTGCATTAGCGGGCCACCTTGCTGACCAGGGAAAACAGCCGAGTCAATCTTCTTTGCGTATTCCGCTTTGCAGAGAATCAAACCAGAGCGAGGACCAGCAAGTGTCTTGTGCACGGTTGTAGAAACTACGTCTGCGTATGGAACCGGATTTGGGTAGAGACCAGTTGCAACTAGACCAGCGAAGTGAGCCATGTCAACCCAAAGCTTTGCGCCAACCTCGTCGGCAATCTTGCGGAACTCTGCGAAATCAAGGTGACGTGTGTAAGCAGACCAACCGGCAATCAAAACCTGAGGCTTAACTTCGTGAGCACGCTTGCGCACGATGTCCATGTCTATCAAGAAAGTTTCCATGTTTAGTTCGTAGGCGTGCGCCTCGTACATTTTTCCCGAGAAGTTCAAACGCATACCGTGAGTCAGGTGACCACCGTGTGCAAGTTCAAGACCAAGAATTCTGTCGCCAGGGTTTGCCAGAGCCATTAGCACCGCTGCGTTTGCCGATGCACCTGAGTGCGGTTGAACGTTTGCGTGCTCTGCACCAAACAATTCCTTCGCGCGATCGCGAGCTAGGTTCTCGGCGATGTCGACAGCTTCACAACCGCCGTAGTAACGCTTGCCAGGGTAACCCTCTGCGTACTTGTTAGTAAGAACCGAACCCTGAGCTTCAAGAATGCCGCGAGAAACAAAGTTCTCGGATGCGATCATCTCTAGGGTGTGACGCTGGCGATCTAGCTCGGCGGTTAGAACCGCTGCGATTTCTGGGTCAGTCTCGCTGAGCGGCTGATTGAAAGTTGATGGAAGCTTTGACATGCGGAAACTCCTGATTAAGGTGTGAGTCTTGGCCCAGGCGCACGACCAAAATGTCTTCGCTCCACGATGGAAACCCATCTTTAGCGCCAGTTGCGATAGGGCAATTCTAACATCGGGGTTATTGGCATTTAGCGCTTGAAACTGGCAGGTCATTTTGACGAAATGTGCCGAATCAGCGAATTTTGTTACGTAAACTGAACAAGGCCCGAATTTGGGGTCGATTATTTAGGGGATTTACGAACATGAATGAACTGCCGCTGCCTGTCTTAATCGGCACCAGCATGATCCTGGTTGGCATTGTTTTAGGCATTTATGTCGCTGTCAAAGCCATATCCCGTAACCGTCGCGGCAACGACCTACTGGACTAGTTTCTGGTCCTTCTCTGCTGGCCCTGCCGGGGCCTTGCTTCAACCTTTGACCTAAACTTGAACCTATGACTTCAGCCAATACCCACTGGGTACTTACCCTCGTTTGTAAAGATCAGCCTGGAATTGTCCATGCCATCTCGGGGGCTATCGTGGCTGCCAACGGAAACATCACCGAATCTTCGCAGTTCACCTCTGACGACACCGGCCGCTTTTTCATGCGCCTGCAGATTGAGTCGGCTGTGCCGCGCGATCACTTCGTCAAGCAGATTACGCCAGTTGCTGAGCGTTACGACATGGTGTGGGAACTCGATGAAGTTGGTCGCCCAATGAAGACCCTGGTCTTGGTTTCAAAGAGCGCCCACTGTCTAAATGACATGCTGTTCCGTCAGCGTGCGGGTCAGCTTCCGATTGAGTTGCCAGTGGTTTTTGGAAACCACGATGACCTCCAGGGCCTTGCAGAATTTTACGGTGTGCCATTTGAAGTGCACCCGGTTACCGGCGAGGCCGACAAACGCGCATTCGAGGCAATGCTTCGTGACTACATCAAGACCGCTGGTATTGAGCTAATTGTTTTGGCTCGCTACATGCAGATCTTGAGCGAAGAATTCTGTAAAGAGTTCGAAGGCAAGATCATCAACATTCACCACTCGTTCCTACCTGGATTCAAGGGCGCAAATCCTTATGCTCAGGCACACGCACGTGGTGTGAAATTGATTGGTGCCACCGCACACTTTGTTACCGCTGACCTGGATGAGGGTCCGATCATCGAACAGAACGTAGTTCGAGTTGAGCACTCTGACTCAAAGAAGCGCTTGGTTTCAATTGGTCAGGATGTTGAGTCAAGAACCCTCACCCAGGCCGTGCGCTGGTTCGCCGAGCGTCGCGTTTTGCTTGACGGTGAACGCACAATCATTTTCAGCTAGTAATTTTTAGGCAAACTTTTTCACCAGCCTTCTGGTTCTAAGCTGCCGCGCTGCTTTATAAACACCGATACCTGCCAGCGTGATTGAAGTAATTCCCACTCCCCAACTCACCATCGTTTGCCAGCCAAACCACGACACCGGATTTTCTTGATTGATAACCGGCACGTCATCGGTTGGGTTATCGACGGTTATTTGTGGTCCCGGTGACTGTGGTTGAGTTTGCTGTTCGAATAGTGGAGCGAGAGCATAGGTTTTCCTCAACGGCTGCGCCGGGACGATATCGTAGTTGCTGAATATTTGTGCCGCTGTTCCCGATTCTGATCCCTGCCCAGAACTAGCACCTGGCCCATCATCGGATCTCCCAGTGACTATTGGTGCAGCTGAGCTACTGCCTTGGTTTGACGGGGATTCTGTAGCCATTGGTGTGGGTGAAGCCGTTGGGGTTGGTGAAGCAGTTGGAGTTTGCGCAGGCTGCGCAATCACAGTTACCAATCTGGCAACTGAAACTGTTGTTGGACCTAAGTTGCCGAGGGCATCGGTGTAAGAGTTTTGCGTAACCGACAGCACTACCGTGCCCAAAGAGCATCCACTGGTCGTAACTGCATAGCGTGTGACAGTTTGCGAGGCCAGCGCAATTGAACAACCGGTAGCGGTCCCTGAATAAGTTAAGTCAGCGGATGTAAATCCTGTGATCGCTTCCGAAAAGTTGATTTCGAAACTTGGACTTACAAAGCTTGTGCTTGCTGGGCTTGACCAAACTGGATTGGCCGCACTCCTGTCTACCTGAACTGTCGTGCTAATCAAGTTGCCGACTGGCCCAAAATTCTGCGCTGCATCGGCAACCGAATTAGCTTGCAGAGACAGGCTGACTTCGGAGCCATCAGCACAGGCAGAAACCGGAACGACATAACTCTGCCCTGACCCGGTGATTAATCCAATTTGGCAGGACGCCCCAGATAATACAAAGTCAGTTGCTGCAAGCCCAGTGATTGGTTCAGAAAATGAAACTATGAAATCCAGTATTGCCGCATTTGTTGGTGACGCCGGTGCGGCTACCGTTGCCATCGGTGGTGTTCTCTCAATAAAAACATCGGTCGCGTTTCTTTCAGCTATTGGACCGGTTGCAACTCCGGATACAGTGTTTGCACTCAATGCAAGTTTGTAAGTTCCAACGGAGCAACCACTTGCTGTCACTACGTAACTTGAGCCACTGCCCGTTACTGCGATGGAACTGCAGGTTGCTGTTGAATTGGTGGTGACAAAATCCGCGCTGGTAAGCCCTGTGACGGATTCGCTAAAGACCAAGTTGTAAGTCAGTGAAGTTGCATTAGTTAGTGAGGCTGAAGGCGCAAAGGTGAGCACCGATGGGGGTATTACATAGCTGATGATCGCCACTCCCGCGCCAGCTCGGTACCCGCCGGTGTGCACAACGGCAGTCGTTAGAGAAGCATTGTTCCAAGATGATCCACCACCGCCGCCGCCTCCGTTGGTGCAGCAACCATCGATGTCGGCTCCACCGCCACCGCCACCGTAATAACCACCGCCACCTCCGCCGCCGCCGGATGTTGAGCTTGATCCGCCCTGGCCACCAAGACCAAGGCTTCCGCCGGTTCCCCAGGTTCCGCCATTTGGTGAGCCACCGTTTCCGCCGGCTCCCTGCGATGCACCTGAACCACCTTGGCCTTGCCCGCTAGTACCAGCGCTGCCGGTGCTGCCTCCGGCTGCACCACCTGTGCCACCGCCGAAACCGCCAGATCCGCCACCACCTGCTGCAACAACTAAGCGATCACCAATCGCAGTTGTGGAGCGCATGTCTGTTGCGCCACCGCCTGAGCCTTCGTCCCCGCGACCGCCACCGGCAGTGCCGCCGCCATTGAATCCGCCAGCGACTCCTGAGCCTATGTTGCCGGCACCACCAACGTAAATGTAGAGAGTTGAAGGAACGGAGTTGAGGCTGCCGGTCACGCGGCCACCCAATCCTCCGGATCGACCGCCTTGTGCTCCCATCAAATCAAAACTGATGTTTCGAGCACCCGCTGGTGGTGCCCAAAGATAGTAATCACCGGTGGCATCGAAGGTAACGGTGCAGGAGGAGCCAACACATATCGGTGTTGGATTGCTGATCACCGCACGGACCGACTGAGCAAACAATCCCCCGAACAGCACAGCAAGAATGACTGACAGTGTTGCCGCGATTCGCGAGCGGTTGGTCTTCTTCTTATGCATAACAAAAAGCAAATAACTCCGACAAATAAATTGTCGGAGTTATCCACAAAGCCATGAGGCTATAAGTTATGCACAGATTGTGCTTAGGCCATGCGAGCCTGAAGGTTCTCTGCTAGTGACGCTAGGAACTCGTCGGTGGTTTGGTAAGCCTGTTCCTTTCCGACAAGTGCAGCTAGGTCCTTGGTCATTTTCCCTGACTCAACGGTCTTGATGATCACATCTTCAAGAGTCTCGGCAAACTTGCGAACCTCAGGAGTTCCATCGATGTCTGCACGTGCAATCAGCGCGCGAGTCCAAGCGAAGATAGATGCGATTGGGTTGGTTGAAGTCTTCTTGCCTGCCTGCCAGTCGCGGTAGTGACGAGTCACGGTACCGTGTGCAGCTTCTGCAAGGGTTGTCTTACCGTCAGGAGTGGTTAGCACCGAAGTCATTAGACCAAGTGAACCAAAGCCCTGTGCAACGGTGTCTGACTGAACGTCACCGTCGTAGTTCTTACAGGCCCAAACGTAGCCACCCTCCCACTTAAGAGCAGCGGCAACCATGTCGTCGATCAATCGGTGTTCGTAAGTGATTCCTGCAGCTTTGAACTTGTCTGCATACTCAGCGTCAAATACTTCCTGGAACGCATCCTTGAACGCGCCGTCGTAGGCCTTCAAGATTGTGTTCTTGGTTGACAGGTAAACCGGGTAGTTGCGCATTAGACCGTAGTTGAATGACGCACGTGCAAAATCACGGATTGAATCCATGTAGTTGTACATACCCATCGCAACGCCGCCACCCTCTGGGTAATCAGCTACAACCTGAGTTACCGGATCGCCGTTTTCTGGAGTCCAGGTAATCGTTACCTGACCCTTGCCCGGCACCTTGAAGTCAGTTGCCTTGTACTGGTCACCGTGTGCGTGACGACCGATGATGATTGGCTTGGTCCAACCTGGAACCAAACGCGGAACGTTTGAGATGATGATTGGCTCACGGAATACAACACCGTCAAGGATGTTTCGGATAGTTCCGTTCGGAGACTTCCACATTTTCTTTAGCTTGAACTCTTCAACACGAGCTTCATCAGGAGTGATGGTTGCGCACTTCACGCCAACGCCGTGCTTACGGATTGCGTGTGCCGCATCAATGGTCACCTGGTCATCGGTTGCATCGCGATTCTCAACTGAAAGGTCGTAGTACTCAAGGTCTACATCTAGGAAAGGGTTGATCAAATTGTCTTTGATGTTCTGCCAGATGATTCTGGTCATTTCGTCGCCGTCTAGTTCAACGACCTTGCCAACTACCTTGATTTTTGCCATTTGGCGCTCCTGTATTTCTAAGAATCTGGGCGACTGCGCCCAAACCTCTATTCTACGCGCAGACCAACAACCCCGATGAGGCCCCAATCCCAGTCAAATAAAGGCAAATGCCCCTATTTGACCGGCTCAACCTTAATCACGTCGCCGAATTCGCCCCACTCAACGTTGGTGATTTTCACGCCCTTGTAGGTGAATGATTCACCCTTCTTGAGAGGTGCGTGACTCATTGCATAACGAGTCCAAGACCACTTTCTGGAATCAGGAAACTGGACTTCATAGCCAAAGTCGTATCTCAGGTCTGTCATGTCCAACGTGTAGACCAAAGCGCCTTGCTCTTCTCTGGCCAATTTGTGGTTCATTCCAGTTGCGCGAACGGATTCAACAACGATTGCTTCAGTTGAGCTAAATGGAATCACAACCATCTTAGGTTTATTGGTTTTTGTGCTTCCGGGTGCGATCCAACTCGTAGTTGTTGCATCTAGAGGTGCACACTTAACTTGAGAGTCGGTGGTGAATCCCAAAAGCCACTTATGCCAGTGGAGCATGTCGGTGTTTCCACCTGAAAACATTCCCCACTGCCCCATGCCTCGATTTTCGTAAGTCCAGTTACCGTCACCAACCTGGTCACCCATGTTGAATCCAGGGTGATACAGCTCATGAATGAACATATTGATCCCCAAGAATCCAGACCACATTGACTGCTGCCCAGATTTAAAATTGGCAGGCATTGCCAAGCTCATGTTGAAAATCTGACCTTCCGATGATTTTGGGCCAGAAAGACCAGCTTGCTCAGCGACAGAGAAAGGCGTCGCTGCGGGCACTACCACCAGAACGTAGCCAACACCGGTGAAGTCAATGTCACTGTCCGCCAGAGAAATGACTTTTTGAGAAATCTCATTTTTTCTTGGAGGATCTGGCTTGTGAGTCAACTTGTATGGCCCTATTTCTTCTCCAAGGTCATACCATTTATCGGCAATACGAAGTGTGACTGGATTGCCCGAGTTGTTCACATTGTTCAGCCAAGATTTCAGGGCATCAAAGTACAACTTGTAATCCTGTGAAGGTAGATTCTTACCCGCTGGTGCGTCCTTCGCCGAAACACCAATCACTTGAATGACGGAGCCAGCCGCTGGGTGTTTTTTCTTGGCGTAATAGTCAGTGTTACCACTCGGGAATCCACGAAACTCTTTTGCTCCACTTGGTTGAGGTAACTTACACTTTTCTAAATCTGAATATTCAACTTGTGTCGACAAAACTGTTTTTGGTTTCAAATTAGACATTTTTGATGCAACAATTTTTCCAGCACCGGTGCAGTTTCTTGCCGAGTTCAAATAAATTTGTGCTGCAGACGCTTGGCCCTTCAAACTTGAGTCATAGCCGCAACGATCAGCAATGGTTTGCGATGGTGTGTAGGGCTTTGGCTTTGGAGCGGCATTTGCAATCGCTCCTGTTAATACCAATGCGACGGTTGCGGCAATCGCCAAACTTCTTTTCAGCATTTCTATTCCCCCCCAGAACAAACCTATTGGGATAAAACTACTCGAGGATGAATCTCAATAATTAGACGTGAAACTAAATTGTCCGGACAGGGCCCCTAGTGGAAGAAGTGTCTCTCGCCAGTGAAGTACATGGTTATTCCGCCCGCTTCAGCGGCAGCGATGACCTCTTCGTCGCGCACTGAGCCACCAGGTTGTACCACTGCGCGAACACCAGCATCAATCAAGATCTGCAGGCCGTCGGCAAACGGGAAGAATGCGTCAGACGCGGCAACTGCTCCCTTGGCACGTGACTCCGCACGCTCAACGGCAAGCTTGCAGGAATCAACGCGGTTTACCTGACCCATACCAACACCAACAGATGCGCCCTCGCGAGCCAACAGGATTCCGTTTGACTTCACCGCACGACTAGCACGCCAAGCGAACTCAAGTTCCTTCATGGTTTCAGAGTCAGCCTTCTTGCCGGTGACAAGTTTCCAGCCGCTTGAGTTGAACTGAGAGAACTCATCGGTTTCCTGAACTAGAACACCGCCAGAGATCTGCTTGTATTCGAATGCCTCGCGTGAATAGTTTGCTGGCAATTCAAGAACGCGAAGATTCTTTTTCTCCAGCAAGATCGAAAGCGCTTCAATCTCGTAAGAAGGGGCGATGATTACCTCGGTGAAGATGCTGGCAATCTGCTTGGCCATCGTGACAGTCACCGGGCGGTTGGTGGCAATAACTCCACCGAATGCTGATACCGGATCGCACATGTGCGCCTTTGCGTGAGCATCGGCGATTACATCCGGGGTACTTGAATCTCCGATAGCAATTCCACAAGGGTTAGCATGCTTGATGATTGCAACTGCAGGTTCATTGAAGTCGTAGGCGGCACGAAGCGCTGCGTCTGCATCAACGAAGTTGTTATAAGACATTTCTTTGCCACCAAATTGGCGGGCTTGTGCAATACCGGCAACAGAGTTGACTCCAGAGTTGCGATACAGGGCCGCAGCTTGGTGCGAGTTCTCGCCGTAGCGAAGCACATTTGCTAGTTGCGCATCAAGTTTGAAGGCAGATTCAAAACCAGGGTTGGCATTCTCAATTTCGCCCTTTTGTCCAGCTGCACGCTTCCAGTCTCCCTCAAGTTCTGCAGCGAACCAGTTTGCTACGGCTGAGTCATAGCGTGCAGTGTGCGAGAAGGCTGCGTAGGCAAGTTCACGACGCTGCGCAAGAGTGGTTCCACCATCTTTTACTGCGGTGATGATTTCTGAATATTTTGCCGGGTCAACCACGATGGCAACGTTTGCATGGTTCTTTGCAGATGCGCGAACCATTGCCGGGCCACCAATATCGATTTGTTCTACAACCTCGTCTCCTTTGGCGCCAGACTGCACGGTCTGTACAAATGGATACAGGTTTACAACTACTAGCTGGAATGCCTCGATGCCAAGCTCCGCCAGCTGCTGCTCATGCGCAATCAATCGCATGTCAGCAAGTAGACCGCCATGAACCTTTGGGTGAAGAGTCTTTACGCGGCCATCTAGCGATTCTGGGAAACCGGTGATTTGCGAAACCTCGGTCACCGGAATTCCAGCGGCCTGCAGCGCGGCGAATGTGCCGCCGGTTGAAACAATGTCGACTCCGTTGGTAGCCAAAGCTTTGGCAAGTTCAAGTAGCCCAGTCTTATCTGACACAGAAAGCAGCGCACGCTTAATTGGAACGCGATCGCGATGACGGTAATCCGCCGGCTTGTGGTCGTTGTGTGCGGCCATGTTTGAAGCCCCTTTTACTTAGCTAGAGATGGAAGGTGGATTTTCTTGTTGGCAATTTGTTTGACGGTTGCAATCAGCAACTCTCGCTCTACGGCCTTGATGCGTTCATGCAGGTCGTACTCGCTGTCATCTGCCCTGACCTCAACACTTGCCTGAGCAATGTGCGGTCCGGTGTCAACACCTTCGTCGACAACGTGAATGGTCACTCCGGTTACCGCGGCCTTTGCTTCGAGAGCGTCGCGAACAGCGTGCGCACCAGGGAAGGCCGGTAGCAGTGAGGGGTGAGTGTTAATAAGGTTTGGAGAAAGTGCGCTAACAAAGTTGGCGGGCAAAATTTTCATGAATCCTGCAAGCACAACCAGGTCTGGTTTGAAGTGATTAATGTTCGCCAACAGAACTGTCGCCCAATTTTCACGGGTATCAAACGAACCAGGCGAGACAACAAAAGTTGGCACACCAAAGTGTTCTGCGTGAGCTAGTCCATCGGCTGGATTATCAGAACCCACGGCAACGATTCTTGCCCCAAAAAGCGGGTTCTCAGTTGCCTCTAGTAGGGCTCTTAGGTTTGAACCTGACCCTGAAATGAGAACAACGACCGACAACATTTGACCAGTTTACCTTTGCCCTACCGGTCAGACTTCAGCGAGCCATGCGCGAGCGGGTGGTCTGGCTTGTCAGGTCTTGCGCTAAAGAATGCCGCCAAGATTGACACCGATGCGACCTCGACGAACAAGACTCCCGCAGCCAGGAAAGGATTGGTGCCAATCACCTGCAGGCGACCCGGGCCGACTCCGCCAGAAGCAAGCAACACCAACAAGCCAAACTCAACCGCTGCAACTGTGGCAATTGCCAGACCCAAGGTTATTGCCGCGCTCCAGGCTGATGCGAATTCAAAACGAATTTCATCGGCATGCTTACGAATCAGTATTGTGGCGGCAAAGGCACCAACCAGTGGAACCAATATTGCAATCATTCCAAAACTTAATTCACCAATCGGTAGCGCAGATGTGATTGGTAGAGCAGGCAATGGACCCACCACGGTTGCCACCGGTGAAATTAGCGAACCGGCACCAATCTGAAAACCAACACCGGTGAGCCAGGCTGCACCAAAAACAATTAGGTTTGGCAGAATTGCCAACTGGCCTGCGGTCACCATGACGCCGCCCAAGAAACTAACTTGCAATCCCTCGTAAAGGCGAATCACCTGAATCCAGTTCACGGCGGTCATTGCTGCAATGAACACGGCTGAAACACCCAGCAGAATAATTACAATTCCAGTACCGGCACGCAGAGCTGGAACACTTACCGCGCGAAGCGCCCAGTGCAAATTGTTATAGCGCTGCTCAAGGAACTTTCGCGCCCAAACTCGTTCGGCTGATTCTGGCAACGTGGCTGCTTCACCAAACGCCATCGGCTTTCCGATCAGCGAGCCCAAAACTACAAAAAAGATCAGGAATGCCGGTGGCAGGAATGTGCCCTGCCAAGTAACCGGGTAAGCAGCCGAGTGATAGGCGACCGTGCTGAGCACAAATGAAATTGCGCCGTAAACCAACACTGATGCCAACCAAGCCGGCCACAGCTCAACCGCTGTGGTTAGTCTTCGCCCCATTCGAATTGCAAGGTAGGCAATCAAAATGGTGAGACCCAGTGGAATCATGCTGACTACAAATAGCGGAACCTCAGCTGAACCAAATAATCCGGCAGGAACAACCAATCGGGTTCCATGCGCCATCAACCAAACGTCTGCAGATGCGCGAAAAGGCACTAGCCAATCGATGGTTGGATCATTTTCAAACAGCCACACCAAAGTTAAAGGTGCAAGCAGTAATCCAAGTCCAATGCCAGCGACAACCAGTGCCTCAAAGGCTGCGACGAGGAAAGTGAGACGACGATTCAAGACGAAGCACCTCCCCCTTTAGATTTATCTAATCCCTATAGAGATTTACAGGTTCTTGAAAACTTCGCGCATTAGCGCAGCGGTCTCAGAAGGAGTCTTGCCAACCTTTACGCCAGCCGCTTCGAAAGCTTCTTTCTTAGCCTGCGCGGTACCGGCAGAACCAGAAACGATCGCACCAGCGTGACCCATGGTCTTACCCTCTGGAGCGGTGAAACCTGCAACGTAAGCAACAACCGGCTTGGTCACGTTTGCCTTGATGTAAGCAGCAGCCTTCTCTTCCGAGTCACCACCGATTTCACCAATCAAAACGATTGCCTTAGTCTCTGGGTCAGCTTGGAATGCCTCAAGTGCATCGATGTGAGTGGTTCCAATAACTGGGTCTCCACCAATACCGATTGCGGTAGACATACCAATGTCGCGAAGCTCAAACATCATTTGGTAGGTCAGGGTTCCTGACTTTGAAACCAAACCGATAGGGCCTGCACCTGTGATGTCAGCCGGAGTAATTCCTGCGTTTGATTTTCCTGGAGAGATGATGCCCGGGCAGTTAGGGCCGATTAGACGAGTCTTCTTACCCTTTGAAACGTTGTATGCCCATGCCTCAGCAGAGTCGTGAACAGGGATGCCTTCGGTGATTGCAACTGCAAGTTCAATCTCGGCGTCGATAGCCTCGATCATTGCGGCCTTTGCAAAGGCAGGTGGAACGAAGATTACGGTCACGTTTGCGCCGGTCTCTTTCATTGCATCGGCAACGGTTCCAAAAACAGGAAGCTGCTTGCCTTCTACGTCAACGGTCTCGCCAGCCTTACGCGGGTTAACTCCACCAACAATGTTTGATCCACCAAGCAGCATGCGGCGAGTGTGCTTCATGCCCTCTGAACCGGTCATACCCTGAACAATAATTCGCGAGTTTTCGTTTAGAAAAATAGCCATTTCTTTATTTCCTTCTAGCGCTTAGCGGTTCGCGAATTCAGCAGCCTTGTCGGCAGCTTCGTCCATAGTCTCAACGACGGTTACAAGTGGGTGGGCAGCGTCGGCAAGAATCTTGCGACCTTCTAGAACGTTGTTTCCATCAAGACGAACAACAAGAGGCTTGGTTGCCTTGTCGCCCAAAGTCTTTAGTGCGCCAACGATTCCGTTTGCAACTGCGTCACAAGCGGTGATTCCACCGAAGACGTTTACGAAAACGCTCTTCACCTGTGGGTCGTTCAAAATAACGTCAAGACCAGCGGCCATAACTTCAGCTGAAGCACCGCCACCAATGTCTAGGAAGTTCGCTGGGCGAACCTTGCCGTGCTTTTCACCAGCGTAGGCAACAACGTCAAGTGTTGACATAACAAGTCCAGCACCGTTTCCGATGATTCCAACTTCTCCGTCAAGCTTCACGTAGTTCAAGTCCATAGCTTTTGCCTTGGCCTCTAGCGGGTCTAGCTCGTCGCGCTCCATTGATTCGCGCTCGTGACGGAATTCAGCGTTGTCATCTAGTGACACCTTTCCATCAAGTGCGATGATCTCGCCGGCTTCACTCAAGATAAGTGGGTTGACCTCAACTAGAGTTGCGTCTTCTTTTACGAATACTTCGTAAAGCTTTACGAACACCGGTGCAACCTTGGCAGCGATTTCGTCATCGAAGCCACCCTGCTTTGCAATGCTCAGTGCAGTCGCAAGGTCAATTCCCTTAGTTGCGTCTACCGGCACCTTGGCCAAAGCTTCTGGACGCTCTTCTGCGAGCTGCTCAATTTCCATACCGCCCTCAACGCTGCAAAGCGAAAGGAAGGTGCGGTTTGATCTGTCTAGCAAAACTGAAAAGTAGTACTCCTTATCAATCGCCGCACCCTGAGCAACCATTACGCGCTTCACGATGTGACCCTTGATGTCTAGACCAAAGATGTTCTTAGAAAGTTCTTTTGCTTCCTCAGGAGTCTTAGCGACTTTAACGCCGCCTGCCTTTCCGCGGCCACCGGCTTTAACCTGGGCCTTTACAACAACGACTCCGCCGATCTTGGCAGCTGCTGCCTCGACCTCTTCTGGGGTGTCTGCAGTGATTCCCTGCAGAACTGGTACACCGTGGGCCTCAAACATATCGCGGGCCTGGTACTCAAATAAATCCACTTTGGTTCCATTCATCTATCGGACAACCCTCTAAGTTTACGGGCTCTAGAGGGGGCCGAAGTCCTTGGAACTAGAGCTTGGTAATGGGTGCCACCTTGACCAGCAGGCGCTTTGTGCCCACGCTGCCAAAGTGGATTTCGGCCGTCTGACGAGCCCCTTCGCCAGCGGTGGCGACAACCTTGCCCTTACCGAAATCAGAGTGATCAATCATGTCGCCGACCTCAAGCTGAAGACCTTCATTATTGCGAACCGATGAAATAGCCCCCGACCAGACCTTCTTCTCCTTAGGACTTGGCGTTCCGCCGTAGCCCTGAGTATCGGCAATTGATTCGCGGTATCGGTTGCTTGGTAACCCGCGACCAGAACCTGATTCGCGCCAGTCAATCAAACCGTCTGGAATTTCCTGCAGGTAGCGCGATGGCGTAGCCGACTCGGATTCGCCAAAGGTTGTGCGAGTCATTGCAAGTGAGATGTGAAGTTTCTTTCGCGCGCGAGTAATTCCCACGTAGAAGAGTCTGCGCTCTTCGGCCATGCCGCCCGGAGTGACGAAACTCATTCTGTGCGGGAGCAGACCCTCTTCAATTCCGGTTAGGAACACTGCTTCATACTCAAGACCCTTTGCGGTGTGCAAGGTCATCAGAGATACGGTTCCCGATTCGTCATCGAGGTCATCGGCGGCGGCAACCAGCGCAACTTCATTTAAGAAGTCAGGTAGGCGACCCTCAGGATTATTGCGCTGGAATTCTCGGGCCACCGAAACAAGTTCCTCAAGGTTCTCAACGCGCGCTTCGTCTTGCGGGTCTTTGCTATTACGCAGCGACTCAAGCAAACCGGTGCGATCAAGCACGGCGCGCAAAATTACATCAACCGTTTCGTTTGGAATCATGGCCTCGAGGTTGTCCATCAATTCGGCAAGCTGATTTATTGCACCCGTAATCTTGGGACCAAAACCTAGCTCGCTAACGTGTGACAGCACCTGACGAACCGAAAGGTTGTTCTTCTCGGCGTAGCTAGCAATCTGCGTTTCGCTGGCATCACCGATACCGCGCTTCGGCACATTCAAGATGCGGCGGGTGGCTAGGTCATCGCGAGTATTAGCGATGGCAACCAAATAGGCCATGGCGTCTTTGATTTCTTGACGCTCGTAAAATTTAGTGCCGCCGACAACCCGGTAAGGAATAGCCGAGCGAATGAATATATCTTCAAGTGCTCGGGTCTGCGAGTTGGTGCGGTAGAACACTGCGATGTCTCGGTAGGCAATTGCGTCATCGCCTCCGTTTGAATCAACACGGGACTTGCTGTGAATCTTGTTGATTTCATCGGCGATGAACTGGGCCTCATCGTGCGCCGAGTAACCGGTGTAGCCAACAATCTTTTCGCCGTCGCCGGCAGCGGTCCAAAGGTTTTTGGATGGTCGATCAAAGTTATTTGAAATAACCGCGTTGGCCGCAGACAGAATGTTTTGGGTTGAGCGATAGTTCTGCTCGAGCAAGACAGTCTTTGCACCTGGGAAGTCTTTTTCGAATTCAGTGATGTTGCGAATGTCCGCACCACGGAAGGCATAGATCGACTGGTCCGAGTCACCCACCACGGTAAGTGATGCGGTCTTGGCTAACTCGCGAATCAATGCGTACTGAGCGTGGTTGGTGTCTTGATATTCGTCAACCAAAATGTGCTTAAATTTGTGCTGGTACTGGGCCAACACATCTGGGAAGGCTCTGAAAAGGTGAACGGTCTCTCCGATTAGGTCATCGAAGTCAAAGGCATTGTTCTTGCGAAGCTCGTATTGGTAGCGAGTGAAGATTTCAGAAATCATGCGAGCAACCGGATCGTTTTGATCTACGTTGCGGGCATACGATTCTGCATCGGCCAATTCATTCTTGGCATTTGAAATTGCAGCGCCAACGCCGGCTGGAGTCAGCTTGTGAATATCTGCGCCAAGTTCCTTGATGAGCCGCTTGAGAATTGCGCGGGTATCGCCAGAGTCGTAGATGGTGAAGTTTGAATCGTGACCAAGGCGCTCGCTCTCGCGACGCAAAATCAGAACGCAAGCCGAGTGGAAAGTCTTTATCCACATGCCGTAGGCGGCTTCACCCAATAGTTGGCGAACTCGCTCGCGCATTTCAGCCGCAGCCTTGTTGGTAAAGGTAATGGCAAGAATTTGTGACGGCCAAGAATCCTTGGTGGCTAACAGGTGCGCAATGCGGTGAGTTAGAACGCGGGTTTTTCCTGAACCGGCACCGGCCACAATCAATAGGGCCTGACCCCGATACTCCACTGCCTCACGCTGCTGCGGGTTTAGGCCCTCAACTAGGTGTGCCGTTGCATCGGCCCTAAACACATCATTCATAACTAGGCAATCTTAGGCGCAGGCACTGACTTGGTTACTGACTTACTCATTTAGTGACTAATGCCGTCAGCTACTTCGCGAAGTAGGTCTGGGTTATCGGAAAAGACGCCGTCCGCACCGGAGAGTGCAAACTTGGCGAAGTACTCATCAGTGCTGTCTTCAGCATCTTCCGCACGCGCAGTCCAGATGAAAACTTTCAGTCCCCGAGCCTTTGCCTGCTCAAGCCAATCTGAGCCAAAAACCAAAACGGAGTTGAAGCTAATGCCATCAAAGATTTTTGCGGTCTCATCGAACATTGGCTGACCCCAGGTGTCAACCAGGAATACGTAGTCGCCAATGTCGCCGCAAACCTTTTTCATTTGCTCGAGCACTTTGAAATCAAAACTTTCCAGGGTTAGTGAGATGCCACGTTCGCGCCAGTTGTTTTCGCGAAGTTTGCGTCCAAGAATTGCGGATACCGGAAATCCGCGCTCGGCAAAATATGCGCCATGCTTCACTTCTAGAATCAAGTGCTTGCCGGCAGTAAATTCTGCGGTCAATAGTTCGTCTAGAGTTGCCAACTCAAATTGTCCGTCAAACTTTGCACTCCCTGGGCGTTCCTCGGGAAGACGCTCGGTGGCACGTAACTGCTTTAATTCGGCGAGGGTGAAGTCTTCGCAAAACCAATCGGCGCGAGTTTCTTGCCAACCAACCACTCCCTCACGCTGCAGGTGCGCGAACTCCGGGCGAGTAGCTACATCGGTTGTGGTTGAAAGATAGTTGTCATGACGAATGATCAGTTCGCCATCTTTAGTTGGCACCAGATCGCATTCGATTGCGTCGGCACCCTGAGCAAAAGCTAACTCAAAAGCTTCGAGGGTGTTTTCTGGACGATACGCTGATGCACCGCGATGTCCAAATACCTGTATGCCCATTTGATTGGTAACTCGCTTGCGAGTTACTCCCACTCGATCGTGCCTGGTGGCTTAGAGGTCACATCAAGCACAACGCGGTTTACGCCTTCAACCTCATTGGTGATGCGGTTAGAAATCTTGGCCAGCAGGTCGTATGGCAAGCGAGTCCAGTCAGCGGTCATCGCATCTTCAGATGAAACCGGACGAAGCACAATTGGGTGACCGTAGGTGCGGCCATCTCCCTGCACGCCAACTGACCGAACATCGGCAAGCAACACAACTGGGCACTGCCAAATTTCACCATCTAGTCCAGCAGCAGAAAGCTCGGCGCGAACGATTGCATCGGCTTTGCGAAGCAGATCTAGACGCTCCTTGGTAACTTCACCAACGATGCGAATGCCGAGTCCAGGACCTGGGAAGGGCTGACGTTGAACAATTTCTGCCGGCAAACCAAGTTCAGCACCGATAGCGCGAACCTCGTCTTTGAAAAGTGCACGTAGCGGCTCAACCAGTTCAAACTCAATGTCGTCAGGCAATCCACCAACGTTATGGTGACTCTTGATGCCAGCGGTTACGCCACCGCCGGATTCAACCACGTCTGGGTAAAGGGTTCCCTGAACCAAGAACTTGATTGGACGGTTATCGGCCTTTGATTCTTCGTAAAGTGCTGCCTGAGCTTCTTCGAATGTGCGAATGAATTCACGACCGATAATCTTGCGCTTGGTTTCAGGATCACTTACGCCGGCAAGTGCGCCCAAGAATTTATCTTCAACGTTTACGGTTACCAAACGAATTCCGGTTGCTGCAACGTAGTCGCGTTCAACCTGCTCGGCCTCATCTTGACGAAGCAAACCGTGATTTACGAAAACACAAACCAATTGATCGCCAACTGCTTTGTGGACGAGTGCCGCAGCAACGGCTGAATCAACACCACCCGACAAACCACAGATAACGCGAGCATCACCAACCTGTGCGCGAATCTTTTCAACCTGCTCGGCAATTACGTTTCCTGAATTCCAGGTTGCTGGAATACCCGCTGCATTGTGCAAGAAGTTAGTCAAAACGTTTTGACCAAACTCTGAATGCTTGACCTCTGGGTGCCACTGCACGCCGTAAATCTTCTTTTCACTGTTTGCGAATGCAGCGACCGGGGTGATGTCCGTAGATGCCAAAACTTCAAAGCCTGCTGGGGCTTCCATCACCTGGTCTCCGTGGCTCATCCAGCAAATCTGCTCAGCTGGCTGGCCGTTCAAGATTTCGCCGCCGGCCTTTACCTTCAGGTCTGTAGCTCCGTATTCACGCTTACCGCTTCTATCTACTCGGCCACCGAGTGCGTTTGCCAAAGTCTGGAAGCCGTAACAGATTCCAAGAACTGGAATGCCTAGTTCCAAAATTGCTTTATCAAGTTGTGGTGAACCATCTTCGTAAACACTTGATGGTCCGCCGGAAAGAATAATTGCCAGAGGGTTTTTAGCCTTGACTTCAGCAGCGGTTACGTTGTGGTGCACGATTTCGGAATACACATTCGCCTCGCGAACGCGACGAGCAATCAACTGTGCGTACTGGGCACCAAAATCTACAACTAGTACTGGGCGATTAGCGGTCATTGGCCAACTGTCCTTCCGCAACCTTGCTGTAGTGACGTTCGGTGAAGAATGAAAGCAACGGAATGATTCCACCGAGTGCAATCAACAAGAAGCTGGTGAACTTCCATCGGTATAGGGTCCACATTCTGAAATCGCCAAACAGGTAGGCAACGTAGAGCCAGCCGTGCACGATTAGCGAGATTACGGTGAGGTCTAGACCTGAACTTGGCAGCCCAACCTTTACGTCATTGGTATCCACCGAGTAGTAGGCAAGGTAAAGGAATCCGTCTGGTCCAGCAAGCCACAGGTCTGCCTGAATGCTGAGGCGAATGCCCCAAAGGATCATGATCAGAATCAAGAAGACACCGGTGATATAAGAGGTCACCCTAAAGTACTTCAACGCACCCTTTTGGGCGGATTCTTTGGGATTCATGTCTCTAGTTTACCTTTGTGCCATTGGCCAAAAGTGTCTGCTCATCCTTGACCAGGCGCCACCAAAGGAAGATCGCAAAGCCGGCAAATAGCACCCATTCGGCAAAATAAAAAGCACTCAGCCAATTGATCCGCTGCACTGGGTCGTAGGTAACATCGATTGGCTTGAGCGGTGGCCAAGCCGAGGCCTGACTTTGACCATTCAGGGCCAAAATCATCGGAGCAACATCGATGCCCTTGTCAGGCGAATAAACATTCACCAACTGCGCAACTGACAGCGATTCAAAAATATAGTTCTTGGCATTGTTGCGAGGCTTTGGGGCCTCGGAAGGAATCATCACGCCCTGAAGCTTGGTCTCGAATTTCTCTAAACCGGATTCCATGAGAGCCTCGCGCTCCCCCTCGACCTCAGCCAGGTCTGCCGACCAGCCAAGTGCAATGGTTAGGTTCTGTTTCGCGGAATCAACAGAATTTGTAATTAGCCAATAGCCGGGTTCATCGCCATTCAAGCGGTTGGCAACGATGTAAACATTCTTGGTGTCGAGTGCCACCGAGACGGTTTCCATGTTTACCGCGACTGGTCCGTCACTGTCTTTGGTGAAGGTTCTCTCGAGCTGCCACTGCCCAAGAGCTGCAAAAACTGCGGCCACTGCAAGTGACAAAAACAAAGCGCCAATCCACTTTGGCTGTCTCGCGACAGCAAAGAAGTTTGGGGCTTTACTCATGAATTATTTAGGCCCAGTGATTAAGCATGGTACGGAGCAACAACAACATCAACGCGCTGGAACTCTTTGACATCTGAGTAACCGGTGGTTGCCATTGAACGACGAAGCGCGCCCATCAGATTTGTTGTTCCAGATGCAGAAGAGGATGGGCCAAGCAAAATCTCTTCAAGTGTTCCTGAAGTACCAACCTGAACTTTGTTTCCGCGTGGAAGATCTTTATTGAAAGCTTCTTGACCCCAGTGCCAACCCTGACCCGGAGCTTCTTCGGCACGTGCAAGAACAGAACCAAGCATTACTGCGTCAGCACCAACTGCAATTGCCTTCACGATGTCACCCGATGTTCCAAGACCACCGTCGGCGATTACCTGAACGTAGCGACCACCGGACTCATCCATGTAGTCACGACGTGCACCGGCAACATCTGCAACCGCGGTTGCCATTGGTGCGTGAATTCCAAGAACGCGACGAGTAGTTGATGCAGCACCGCCACCAAAACCAACGAGCACACCGGCAGCACCGGTACGCATTAGGTGAAGTGCCGAGGTGTAGGTTGCAGCACCACCAACGATTACTGGAACATCAAGTTTGTAGATGAACTCTTTAAGGTTTAGCGGTTCAACGTTCTTTGAAACGTGCTCTGCCGAAACGGTTGTTCCACGAATAACAAAAAGATCAACGCCAGCTTTAATGACTGTCTCTGAAAATTCCGCTGCCCGCTGTGGTGAAAGTGCGCCGGCAACGGTTACTCCAGCAGCACGAATCTGCGCGATGCGATCGCGAATCAGTTCAGGCTTAATTGGCTCTGAGTAAATCTCTTGCATGCGTCGGGTGGCCTGCTCGACCGGCAACTTAGCAATCTCGTTGAGCTGCTGGCTTGGGTCTTCGTATCGGGTCCAGAGGCCTTCTAGATCAAGCACTCCAAGGCCGCCCAGCTTGCCGATGGCCACTGCAGTCTCAGGTGAAACTACTGAATCCATCGGGGCACCCAGCACTGGCAGGCCAAACTCGTAGGCGTCAATCTTCCAGCTGGTTGAAACATCCTGTGGGTCGCGGGTGCGGCGGTTTGGCACGATCGCGATGTCGTCAAAAGCCCAGGCACGAGCGGCGCGCTTGCCGCGGCCGATTTCAATTTCGGTCATTTTTTCCTATTCGCTTTTTAGCGAGTTCCGTAGTTTGGCGCTTCGATAGTCATTTGAATATCGTGCGGGTGTGATTCCTTAAGTCCCGCAGCTGTGATTCTGACAAACTTGCCGCGCTCTTGAAGTTCTGGAATTGTTTCGCCGCCAACGTATCCCATTGACGCACGTAAACCACCAACGAGTTGGTGAACGACCGATGCAACTGTGCCACGGTAAGGAACACGTCCTTCAATACCTTCTGGCACGAGCTTGTCTTCGCGAAGAACATCATCCTGGAAGTAGCGGTCTTTTGAATATGATTTTGCTTCGCCGCGTGACTGCATTGCGCCGAGTGAACCCATGCCGCGGTAAGTCTTGAATTGCTTGCCACCAACAAAAGTAATTTCACCTGGCGCTTCATCGGTTCCGGCAAGAAGCGAACCAAGCATCACTGCGTTCGCTCCTGCAACAAGTGCCTTTGGAATATCTCCCGAGTACTGCAATCCACCGTCGGCGATTACCGGAACACCCGCTGGCTTACATGCAAGCGACGCTTGGTAAACCGCGGTGACCTGCGGTACACCAACTCCGGCAACAACGCGAGTGGTGCAAATTGAACCTGGCCCAACGCCAACCTTCACACCATCGGCACCGGCATCAACAAGAGCCTGTGCTCCTTCGCGAGTTGCAACGTTTCCACCGATGATGTCTACATTTTTTGCAAACGGCTCAGACTTCAACTTGGCAATCATTTCAAGAACCGAATTGTTGTGCCCGTGCGCGGTGTCAACAACAAGAATGTCAACGCCTGCATCGATTAGAGCCATTGAACGCTCCCAAGCATCCTGACCAACACCAACTGCGGCGGCAACCAACAGGCGACCGTTCGAATCTTTCGAAGCCAAAGGATACTTTTCAGACTTGTCGAAGTCCTTCACGGTAATCAAACCGCGCAGCTTTCCGTTGCCATCAATAAGAGGTAACTTTTCGATGCGGTGCTGGGCGAAGATACCGATGGCATCATCGGGGTTGATGTCGTGGGGTGCGGTAATTAGAGGCATAGGGGTCATTACGTCTTTGACCAAGGTCGTGGTGCGCTGTACATCAAGCACGAAGCGCATATCGCGGTTGGTCACGATGCCAACCAGGCGGTCATCCTCGTCCACAACTGGCAGGCCCGATACGCGGTAGCGGCCGCATAGGTCGTCGACCTCTTGAATGGTGGCAAAAGGGGTGGTGGTCACCGGGTGGGTGATCATTCCGGCCTCAGAGCGCTTGACTAGGTCAACTTCGCTGGCCTGGCGGTCTAGTGACAGATTGCGGTGCAAAACACCGATACCGCCCTGGCGGGCCATAGCAATCGCCATGCGGGCCTCGGTCACGGTATCCATAGCCGATGAAAGTAGAGGAACGTTGATCTCGATGCGCTTGGTGATGCGGGTTTTGGTGTTTACCCCAGATGGAACGATGTTGGACTCCCCAGGCAGTAGCAGGACATCGTCGTAGGTCAGGCCAACAAAGCCAAACGGGTCATTTTGAGTCATCGAGGGTCCTAGCTGAGGGAGGGCACTTTTACCAATTCTAG
>JBEGUG010000061.1:0-4017 GCA_041179005.1 Actinomycetota bacterium
GACGACGAAATCGCACGTGCTGAAAAAGAACTAGATGCCCTAACCAAAACTCACGTCGATGCAATCGACGACGCACTAAAGCGTAAAGAAGCAGAACTTCTCGAGGTTTAATGTCAACGCCAGTAGCCGGTGGCCGCAGTCTTTCAAAGTCTGTGGCCGTTGGGCTTTTTCTAGGTGGATTATTTCTACTCTCGCTTCTTATCTATAAGGAGCTTTTTGTTCTGCTTGCGGCAGCTGCAGCTGGCGCAGGAGCTTGGGAGCTGTCCTCGGCGCTAAGGCTCAAAGGTTGGTACGTGCCTCGAGTGCCTGCGGTCGTAGGTTCTGTCTTGATTATGCCTGCAACTTACTACGGCGGCGCAGAACTTCAATGGCTCGGCGCATTGGTGATTGTTGCCGCGCTAATTTTGTGGCGCACGGTGCATTTGTTTTGGGAGCGCCGCGAAGCGCCAATGCAGGCAATTGCTCACACATTCCGTGATTACGCCGCCTCTGCTTTCGTGGTCATCTACCTACCTCTGATGACAAGTTTCACGATGCTTCTATTGCGAAGAGAAGACGGCGCCGCTTGGGTCATCGGATTTGTCGCAACCGTTGCTCTAATAGATACGGCTGGTTATTTAGTTGGAAGAAAACTAGGACGGCACAAGCTTGCGCCTGGAGTCAGCCCAAAGAAAACTTGGGAAGGCTTAGTGGCCTCGATTTCTGCCGGCACAATTACGGCAGTTTCTTTCACAGTTATTTTCTTAGGCCTCGACTGGTGGGTTGGCCTAATTCTGGCAGCCGTGCTGCTACTGGCAGCTGTCTTTGGTGATCTGGCTGAATCTCTTATAAAGCGAGATCTTGGCGTAAAAGACATGAGCAGCCTACTGCCAGGTCACGGAGGAATCATGGACAGGCTTGATTCCATCTTGCCTTCGGCCTTGATTACCTATCTCTTCGCTCAAATCTTTTTACCGCTTTAGACTGGTTCAGTGAGCTACTCTTTTCCTATCGCGTCTCCAGATGATTGGGGCTATCAAACCCAACAGGTTGACGCTTTCATCGAACAGGCAAGAGTTCAGTACGCCAACCCAAATTCTGAATTGGTCACTGCAAATTTGCTCAGAAATACCGAATTTGATTTGGTTAAGGGTGGCTTTGAGATCTCAGCGGTAGATACGGCAATGGATCGCCTAGAAGATACTTTTGCCAAGCGTGAAATAGAACGGCAGAGAACCCTTAGGGGTCAAAGCGCGGTCCTTGATCGCCTCGAGAGAATCACAGAAATCGTCCGTGGTCGACTGATTCGCCCCAAGCGCAAGAAATTCTCCAGCGTTGGCTGGTTGCTTCGTGGGTATAGCCGAAGCCAGGTAGACCAGCTTTGTGCGCAAATTCAAAAACATCTTGATGCTGGAGACAAGCTCCAATTGAATGTAGTGCGCCGATCAATTTTTAAGGCCAAGCGCGGGGGATACGTAGAGGCCCAGGTGGACGCATTTCTAGACAGAGTTGCAGAAATTCTTCAAATTGAAAAAAACTCTTAGCCGCCTAGCCATCAGCTCCTTAGTGGCAATAGCAGCCACTGTTCCGGCGGCAGGACTATCAATCGAATCCCACGCGGCCTCACCAAAAACCGCAGTGGCTGGCCTCGCTCTTTTGGCCGTCAAGGGTAAGGCTCCGAAAACGGGGTACGAGCGGTCAGCCTTTAGTGATGGCTGGGGTCAGTTAAACGGTTGTGACCTGCGCAACATCATTCTCACCAGAGACCTAAAGAGCAAAACCTATCGGGACGATTGCAAAGTAGATACTGGGATCTTGCTCGACCCGTACACCGGAAAGACCATCCGGTTCAAGTACGGCGTTGGGACGTCAAGCGCGGTGCAGATTGACCATGTCGTGGCCTTAAGCGATGCGTGGCAAAAAGGAGCACAGAAAATTGGAGCGGACAAAAGGTACGCCTTTTACAACGATCCGCTTAATCTATTGGCGGTAGATGGGCCCACCAACTCTTCGAAGTCGGACAGCGATGCATCTGCTTGGTTGCCGCCGAATAAGTCTTATCGGTGTGCTTATGTGGCTCGCCAAATCGCGGTGAAGCTTAAGTACAAAATTTGGGTAATCCAGGCTGAAAAAGCAGCAATGCAAAGGGTTCTGCAGAGTTGCCCAACACAAAAACTGCCTATTTCTTGAGCTATGGCTTAAAGAATCTGCTCAAGGTAAACTGGAGTTTTGCGGAATATCTCCGCTGACAGCAAATGAAGGGCTCTAAATGGGAAGATACGAGGCTGACCGGCCTACGTTTTCACACCGTTTAGCCAATTCGGTGGATGGTGCTTTGGCTAGCACCCCGTTCAAGCGGCCAAAATTACCCAAGATCAAGAAGAACGCGCTTAGATCTGGCTGGGGCTTCCTGTTTTCCGTTGGTTTCGTGCTCGTAACTATCGTTGATCCTTATTCTGGGACCATGGCAAGCGCCAGCACCATTCAGGTTTACGACTACCAAGACGGCACGGTTGAGCAGACCTATGGTTACGCCAGCACTCAGAAGATCTCTTATTCTCGTGGCGGTTTCAACATTGTCACCGGTGATGATGCAGCGGCCATGTTCGTTGAGGCAGCAGGAGCTCCAGACCCTGGAACTGCCAAGGCCTATGCGTTAGAGATGCTAATCAGCATGAACTATGGCGATGACCAATACTCCTGTCTTGTGAAGCTTTGGGAACGTGAATCCAACTGGAGACACACTGCAAAAAACCGTTCCTCTGGTGCCTATGGAATTCCGCAGTCGCTTCCAGCCACCAAGATGGCTACAGAGGGACCGGATTACCTAACCAACCCAGAAACTCAAATCCGCTGGGGCGTGAAATACATCAAGGGCCGATACGGGTCTCCTTGTGGAGCTCTGGCTCACTCAGACAAACTTGGCTGGTACTAGTGCCTCGCCACGGTCGCTCGCGTCGAACAAAGCGAAGTGGGGAACACGAAGAGCTTGATATGTCTGTAGTGCGAATGGGTATTCGCCGAACAGAACTAAAGCGGGGAGTGGAATACACAACCCAAACCAGCATCGGTGCAAATGCCGAAGAAGACAAATCTTGGGTTTGCCCACACTGCCATCTTCAAATCAGCAAGGGGTTAAGTCACCTCGTTGCATGGGATTCAATTCGCGGCGTTGAAACCAGGCGTCATTTTCATAATGCCTGCTGGAAGTCATTTCAGGGGCCGTTGCTATGAGCGACTCAATTCAAATTAGATCCAGCGTTGAACTGCCAGCTACTCGAGAGAGAATTAATCTTCTCACCGCAGATGGCTTGAATCTGGTTGGGGAATTGGCGCTTCCGGTGAGTAACGCTCCAGTCGCAACTTTGGTAACCCTGCATCCACTGCCGACACACGGAGGTTTTATGGATTCCCACATTTTGCGAAAGGCTGCCAATCGACTTCCGGCTATGGCCGATGTCGCAGTACTGAGGTTCAACACTCGCGGAACATCATCACCACACGGAACCAGTGACGGAGTATTCGGTGAAGGCGTCACAGAAATTCACGATGTTCAGGCCGCAGTTCAATTTGCAGTTGCCCGTGGACTGCCAAATATTTGGTTAGTCGGTTGGTCTTTTGGGACTGAACTGGCGCTCAAATATGGTTTTGATAAAGAAATCAGCGGGGCAATTCTTTTGTCACCGCCGTTGCACCGTGCCACCACTCAGGATCTTGAAAACTGGATCGGCAATCCAAGAAAACTTTCTGCGCTCATTCCAGAGCACGATGACTATTTAAAACCCGATGAAGCACAGGCACGCTTCGCCATGATCCCACACATCGAATTAATTGCAGTAGCGGGTGCAAAACATCTATGGGTCGGCGAGGATGCCACAGCTCGAGTGCTAAACGAAATAACCAAGCTGGTGAATCCGGCAGCATATCCGCTGCCTGAAACCTGGACTGCGGACTCTTAGCTGCTAGCTAGCGTTGGTCTTGGTAGGGGACCAATACCTGGCGAATGATCAAAATTATCGACGCGGCAATTGGAATAGC
>JBEGUG010000062.1:0-3654 GCA_041179005.1 Actinomycetota bacterium
ACCTCTGATTCGGTCGCGAATTCTTCTGCGAACTTCCAGCTACTGATCTTGTCTACCATTGGGACTCCTTGGCTTACAGCATAAAGCGGGCGGGGACCTGATGATGACAGCAAGAGGGTAACCTAAGAGGGTGTTTGGACTAAGCGGCGAAAAGCTCCTGATCTTGGGGCTTATTGCCGTATTCATCTTGGGGCCGGACAGGCTTCCGCACTATGCCCAACAGCTGGCCAAACTGGTCAAATCAATTCGTCGCATGGCCGATGGTGCCAAGGATCAGTTATCCAACGAAATCGGCGAAGAGCTGGACTGGAAGAAGCTGGATCCGCGTCAGTATGACCCGCGCAGAATTATTCGTGAGGCACTATCTGATGAAGTTACCGTTGCACCAAATGCAACAGCTCTGAACAAACCAAAGACTCAAGCCCAACCTAAGTTGGCAGCAGGGGAGCAGCCCCCGTTTGATTCCGAAGCTACCTAGTTTCTAATTGGCACAGTGCTTCGGACCTAGGCACTGTCGAAGCTACTTAATCCATTTGATTAGTAGGCGCATCAGCGGCGCCATCTTGTTGTAATCCTTTGCACGCGAAGGCAACTTAATCGGCCCTCTTGAAATTCCAATTGCCTTGGCCTCGGTGAAGCGCAACATTCCACCCGGTCCGTTTCGGCGTCCCTGACCCGATGCTTTGAAACCACCCATCGGTGTTTCCATGGATGCGAAAGTGGCGCGGAAACCCTCGTTGATGTTTACGCTGCCGGCATTTAGTCTCTTGGCAACTGCCATGGCTTCACGCTCTGGTCCAACCACTGAGGCGTTTAGTCCTTGATCTGTGTCGTTGGCTAAACGAATAGCTTCGTCTAGATCTTCGTAGCCTTCAACAGCGATAATCGGCCCAAAAACTTCTTGACGGTACATGCGAGCGTTTTGGTTGACGTTGGTGACTACGGTTGGTCTGAAGAAGTACGGGCCGGTTTCAGGAACTGACGTGCCACCGGCAACCACAGTTGCCCCGGTGCTCACGGCGTCATCGACGTATCCCCTTACTCGCTGAAGTTGGTTGTAACCGGTAAGTGAACCAATGTCCATTGAGAAATCATTTGAGCGACCAACCGTTAGAGAGTCTGTGCGCTTAGCTAGTTCTTTGATGAATTCATCTTTGATTCGATTTGGCACGTATGCGCGTTCGATAGATACACAGAGTTGGCCAGCCGAACCGAACGCTCCCGCTAATGCAATTTCTGCTGCTCGCTTGATGTTGGCACCCTCGAGCACGATTAGCGGATTCTTGCCACCTAGTTCAAGAGAGCAACCAATCAAACGTTTTGCGGCTCGCTCGGCAACTTTTCTGCCTGTTGCAGTCGAACCGGTAAAGGCCACGTAATCAACATGGTCTGTTATGGCATTGCCAACCAGCTCACCATCGCCAACTACAACGGTCCAGAGTTCAGCGGGAATGCCCGCTTCAACTGCCAGGTGTCTCGCGAACAAAACAGTCAGCGCAGTTTGGTTATCAGCTTTTTGCACGACTGCGTTGCCGGCGGCCAGTGCTGGCAAAACATCAAGCATGGTTAGTGCCAGCGGATAATTCCAAGGCGTAACTACTCCAACGACTCCCACCGGAACCTGATCAACATAGGTCTTGGTGAGGAACGGAATACCGGAATCGGTTTTCTTGCGCGCCAAAGTTTTAGCTGAAATCTTTGCGTAGTACTTGGCAGAGTTCATTGCGCCGATGGTTTCTTCAAACGCATGCGCTCGAGATTTTGCGGTCTCTAGCTGTAACAAATCCAAAAACTTTGCCTCATCGGTAACCATGAGCTTGCTGAGTTCAAGCAAAATATCTGCACGCTCTGAGACCGGAGTCTTTGCCCAATCAACTTGAGCGTCTCGTGCTGCATCAACCGCGGCTTCAATCTGCGCGACAGTCATCTGCGGCAGGTCATAGATCTTTTTACCGTTGGCCGGATTTAGCACCGGAACGGTATCGGTGTTGGCAGGAAGATGGGCAACTAGGGCCTGGATGCTGGTTTCACTCACAGGCTAACTCTAAGCTTTTTGCCGGCCAGTCCAATCTTGTCTTGGGTAATCTTTTGGGCAATTTCACCGATAGCTGAAACGGCTGGGTCATTCGGGTGGCTCAAAACCACTGGCTGACCCTGATCTGAACCCTCGCGCAGTGGCACGCTCATTGGAATCTGCCCCAATAGAACGACCGATGTACCCGAGAGCGCACTCAGTCTTTGGGCCACATCGGCACCGCCACCGGAACCAAAGATTTCAAGCCTGCTGCCGTCGGTCTGCTCGAGCCAGCTCATATTTTCAATCACGCCAAAGATGCTCTGACCGGTCTGCAGGCCAACCGCACCTGAGCGTTCGGCAACCTCGGCAGCCGCAAGCTGTGGGGTAGTCACGACGATGGTTTTTGCAGTTGGCAGTAATTGGCCAAGGCTGATGGCAACATCACCGGTACCCGGTGGCATATCGATAAGTAGGAAATCTAGATCGCCCCAGTAAACGTCGCATAGGAACTGCTCGATGGCGCGGTGCAGCATTGGTCCGCGCCAGGCAACCGGCTTATTGTCGTCAAGGAACATGCCTATTGAAATTACCTTCACGCCAAAAGCAACCGGCGGCAAAATCATTTCGTCAACGCGAGTTGGTTTATCGGTGATGCCGAGTTGCCCGGGAATCGAGAAGCCAAAAATATCTGCGTCTACCAAGCCAACGCGGAACCCCTGCTCGGCAAGAGTGACTGCCAAGTTTGCGGTTAGCGAAGATTTACCTACTCCACCCTTACCCGAACCAATTAAGTACACACGGGTAAGTGTGTCTGCATCAAAAGGGTTTTGACGCGGAGCTTTTCCGTTTCTCAACTTTGCCTTTAGAGCATCGCGTTCAGTTTGGTTCATCACTGACATAGTGACGGTCGCATCAAACCCGGCAACCGCAGCCTTTACATCGGCTTCAATTTTTTGTGCCGCTGGGCAACCGGCGACGGTTAGTTTTACAGTGATGTTTGCAGTTTGATTCTCGATCAGCTGGATGTCAACCATGTCGAGCTCAGTAATCGGAAGGCGTAGCTCTGGGTCTATGACTTTGTCGAGCGCACGCTTAATCGCGCTTTCGCTCATCAACAATTTCTTTCAATAGATCACGAAGTTCATCACGGACGAAGTCCTTGGTTGCCAATTCCTCAATTGCAATGCGCAGAGCCACAACCTCGCGAGCAAGGTATTCGGTGTCGGCAAGATTGCGCTCGGCACGCTGACGGTCCTGCTCAAACTTCACGCGGTCACGGTCATCCTGTCGGTTCTGAGCCAACAAAATAAGTGGTGCAGCATAAGAGGCCTGCATCGAAAGAATCAGGGTCAACAGCGTGAAGTTGGTTGCACGCGGGTCAAACTGCGCAGCTTCAGGAGCCAGGGTGTTCCAGGTAAGCCAAACCGCAACCACGATGGTCATGGCAATTAGGAATGCCCCGGTGCCCATCGCGCGGGCAAATGCCTCAGATGCACGGCCAAAACGCTCCTGATCAATGGTGATCTTCGGAACAAGGCGGGCGCGCTTGCTGATCGGGCGATCCAAACGAATCTTCATCTTTGCCATTTAGCGCACCTCCTCTTCTGCTCGCCAGTCATCAGGCAGTAGGTGGTCAA
>JBEGUG010000063.1:0-22649 GCA_041179005.1 Actinomycetota bacterium
GCACTCAAGTCACGAGCAAGATCTAGACAGTCATCGAAGTTTCCCTTGACTTGCAAAATTTGTGATTTGTGCGCAACAGCCTGTGAAAGTTTGCCGAGTGAAATCTTTCCCTTTGGCACAAGCACAACCGACTTAATTCCGGCAGCTGCTGCATATGCTGCTGCAGAGGCAGAAGTGTTTCCGGTTGAAGCGGCAATTACAGCCTGCGCTCCGTGACCAACAGCTTTTGAAACAGCCATGGTCATACCGCGGTCCTTGAAAGAACCGGTTGGGTTCATGCCTTCGACTTTTAGTAGAACGCGCTCAGCGCCAACTAGTTTTGCAAGCGCAGGCGCTTCAACCAGCGGGGTGCCGCCCTCACCCAAAGTGATGATTGGGTTATCGCTTGAAATGTCTAGGCGATCCATGTATTCGCGAATAACTCCGCGCCACTGATGTGCCATTAGATTCCTTCTACTCGGATTACTGAAGTGATTGATTCAACCGACTCACTCGAGGCCAAAGCCTTGACTACTGCGCTGAGTTCCGCATCGGTGGCTGAATGGGTTCCTACCTCGAGGGTAGCGGTTTTGCTTCTCTTGCCATCGATTACACGCACTGACTGTTCAACAGTTTCAATCGATACGTTTCCGGCAGAGAAAGTATTGGCAATCTTTGCAAGTACGCCCGGTTGGTCGGTTGCCTCAAGTGTTATTTGGTAACGGGTGTGCACGCGATCAATCGGTAGCACTGGAAGATTGGCGTGAACCGAATCAGCCAATCCAGGTCCACCGGCTACGTGACGCTTTGCCGCTGAAACTAGGTCACCCAAAATAGCAGATGCGGTCTGAACTCCTCCGGCTCCAGCACCGTAGAACATCAATTCGCCAGCAGCTTCTGCCTCAACGAATACAGCGTTAAATGCACCGCGAACAGAACCAAGCGGGTGGTTTCTATCAATCAGTACCGGGTGAACACGAACGGCAACGCCGGCCTCGCCACCATTTGCTGGAACACGCTCGGCGATGGCCAGCAACTTAATTACGTAGCCATCGCGCTTAGCGGCTTCCATTTGGGTTGCAGTAATATTTGTAATTCCCTCGCGGTAAACCTTTTCCAGCGGCACCTCGGTGTGGAATGCAAGCGAAGCCAAGATCGCGGCCTTCTGGGCAGCATCGAATCCTTCAACATCAAGAGTTGGGTCTGCCTCTAGGTAGCCAAGTGCGGTCGCCGCTTCCATTGCGGTTTCAAGACTGATTCCTTCAGAATCCATTCGGTCAAGAATGTAGTTTGTTGAACCGTTCACGATTCCCATGATGCGATTAACCTTGTCGCCGGCTAGTGACTCACGTAGCGGACGAATAATTGGAATCGCAGCCGCAACAGCAGCTTCAAAGTAAAGTTGCGCGCCAACCTGCTCAGCGGTGTCAAATAGTTCAGTGCCGTGAGTTGCAAGCAAAGCCTTGTTGGCGGTGATCACATCTGAGCCAGAATTCAATGCCTGCAATATGTATGTACGAGCAGGTTCAATTCCACCCATAACTTCAACCACAATGTCAGCGCTGAGAATTACTTCTTCAGCATTGGTGGTCAATAGATTCTTTGGCACGCCAGCCTTGACTGCCTTGTCGATGTCTCGAACTACAACACCGATAAGTTCAAGCTCGGCACCAACGCGAGCGGCGAGTTCAACCTTGTTCTCAATCAGTAGACGAGCTACTTGAGATCCAACTGATCCGGCGCCAAGAAGCGCAATTCTTAATGGGCGATATTCCTGCACGATTAACTCTTCTCGTTCTTTTGTGCGATTGCTTGATACTTAATGTCCCGGCTAAATAAGTCTGCCTCTACTTCGGCACGAATAATCAATCGAGCCTCACCGTTTCGCACAGCTACTACCCCAGGTCTGGTCATGAAGTTGTAGTTGTTAGACATGGAGTGGCAGTAGGCGCCGGTGGTGGCTACCGCCAGCAAGTCATTTGGGTGAATGTCAGCAGGTAGATAGTCATGGCGAACCACGATGTCACCGCTTTCGCAGTGCTTTCCTACAACTCGGGCAAGCGCAGGTTCGGCATCGCTTGATCGCGAAGCAATGACTGCGTGGTACTCCGCCTCGTATAGAGCGGTCCTAAGGTTGTCGCTCATACCACCATCAACCGATACGTACTTACGCACTGCTGGGGCGTTCCCCTCAGTTACGGTGACATCCTTTATGGTGCCCACGTTATAAACGGTGATGCCAGCAGGACCGGCGATGTAGCGGCCAGGCTCAAAGGCAAGTTTTGGCACGGCAATGCCTAGTTCAGCGCACTGCTCTGCCACAACGGCTGCAATCGCGTCTGCGAAATATTCGATGCTCGGTGCCTTGTCTGCCGGTTTGTAATTCACACCAAATCCGCCACCCAGGTTGATCTCTGCAATTTCGCCGCCGTCGAGCATTTGCGCGTGCAGTGCAATCAATCGCTTAGTTGACTCAACAAAACCTTCAGCGTTGAATATCTGAGATCCAACGTGCTGGTGGAAGCCTAGGAACTTCAGGTGCGAGTGCGAACGAATTTTTGCAACCAGTGCAGCAGCATCAGCAAGTGCAATTCCAAATTTCTGATCCTCGCGTGCTGTGGCAAGGAAGTCGTGAGTGTTTGCATGCACGCCGGTGTTGACTCGTAGGCGAACAGGCTGAACCTTGTCTTGTGCACCAGCGGCGGAAGCGATTCGTTCGATTTCGATTTCAGAGTCAATCACGATTGCGCCAACGCCCGCGGTTACCGCGCGGCCAATTTCGCGGAGCGACTTGTTGTTGCCGTGCAGGCCAATTCGCTCTGGCGAAATTCCTGCTGCAAGTGCCGCTGCAAGTTCACCGCCGGAGGAAACATCGATGTTCAATCCAAGCTCATCAATCCAGCCAACAATTTCTGTACTCAGGAATGCCTTGCTCGCGTAGTAGATCTTTGCCGAAGAGCCAATCTTTTTAGCGGCAGCTTCGAGGGCAGACTTGGCTGAGGTAGCGCGAGCGCGAAAATCATCTTCGTCGATTACATAAATAGGAGTGCCGTATTGATTTGCGATATCGGCAAGGGCCACGCCCGAAATTTCAACCTCGCCGGTAGCGCGGCGCTTGGTATGACGCGGCCAAACGGATTCTTGAATCTTGTTTAGGTCAGTCGGGGCCTGAAGCCAGGTAGGTGCAAGTGGATTAGACATATTTACCTACATTCTCTCAGGAGCAGAAACGCCCAGCATTTGAAGTCCGTTGCGCAGCACGATTCCTGCTGCGTTGTTTAGCCAAAGGCGGGTGCGGTGAACTGCTTCAACCTCGCCACCAGAGATAGGAGTCACTCGGCAAGCGTCATACCAGCGGTGGTATGAACCGGCTACCTCTTCTATGTAGCGAGCAACTCGATGCGGTTCGCGGAATTCAGCGGCCTGGGCGACTACTCGAGGCAGTTCACTTAGCTTTGCAAGCAACTCTGATTCGGTGGCGTGCGAAAGCAGCGCAGGATCAAAATCGCTCATGTCAACGCTGAGACTGGCCGCATTGTTGGCGACCTGTGCTGTTCGGGCATGCGCGTATTGAACATAGAAGACAGGGTTGTCATTGGTCTTTTTCTGAAGTTGCTCTAGATCAATATCAAGTTGTGAATTGATTGATGATCGCGCCAGAGCGTAGCGAGCAGCGTCAACGCCAACAACTTCTACAAGGTCTTCCATTGTGACAACTGTTCCCGCACGCTTTGACATGCGTACCGGCTCGCCATCGCGAACTAGATTAACCATTTGTCCGATCAGGATTTCAAGATTCTTGCCCGGCTCATCACCAAAGGCAGCGCAGAGTGCCATCATTCGTGGAACATAACCGTGGTGGTCAGCTCCCAACATATAAATGCACTGATCAAAACCACGCTCGCGCTTATCTAGGTAGTAGGCCAAGTCACCGGCAATGTAAGCCGCTTCCCCGTCACTCTTTATGACAACTCGATCGCGATCGTCGCCAAAGGTGCTTGAACGCAACCAGATTGCGCCGTCTTCTTCAAAGATGTGCCCGAGTTCGCGAAGCCTTGAGATTGCCTTTTCTACCGCGCCCGATTCGTACAAAGAGTTTTCGTGGAAGTAAACATCAAAGTCAACGCCAAAATCGTGCAGTGATTCTCTAATTTCACCGAACATCAGATCTACACCTGCAGCACGGAATGCTTCTTGCGCTTCCGCTTCAGGCATCGCGAGAATATCTTCCGCAGTTTCTGCCAGCACTCGGTCAGCAATTTCCTGGATGTACTCGCCACCGTAGCCATCTTCGGGTGCCGGAAGCCCCTTGGCTCGTGCTAGCAGTGATCTTGCAAAGCGATCAATCTGTGCACCGTGATCGTTGAAGTAGTACTCGCGAGTAACCTCAGCACCCTGCGCCTCAAAAACACGAGCTAGCGAGTCGCCAACAGCAGCCCATCGGGTTCCACCCATATGAATGGGGCCGGTTGGGTTGGCTGAAACAAATTCAAGATTTAGCTTTACGCCCGCAAGGTCTGACCCGCTACCGTATTTTTCTCCGGTTGCGACGATTGCCTTGGCAAGTTCACCGGCCGCTGCCGCACTCAAGGTGATGTTGATGAAACCTGGGCCAGCAACATCTACTTTTTCGATGGCAGCTTCCAATTTCAATTCGGCAGCCAAGACATCGGCAAAAGCGCGCGGATTCAAACCAAATTTGCTAGCTAGCTGCATGGCGACATTGGTGGCCCAATCACCGTGCTCACGGTTCTTTGGTCTTTCAATGACTACCTCGGTAGGCAACTCTGCTTCACTCCCGGCAAAGGCGAATCGGCCATCGGCCACGAGGGCTTTGATGGCTCGAACGATTGCCGCAGATAGATCTGCTGGAGTCAAGGTTGATCCTTATTGAAAAGGAGGCCCAATAGGCCTCCGTTGGTCAAGATTTACCTCTAATCATACGAGAAGGGCTTGCTCAGCCGACGGACAGATTATTTAGCCCTTTGTTTACTTCAGGTCTACGAGCCAGAAAAAATTGCGCTGTTAGTCTTAAGTCATCCCTTTGCCCCTATAGCTCAGGGGATAGAGCACCGCCCTCCGGAGGCGGGTGCGCAGGTTCGATTCCTGCTAGGGGCACGAAGGCTATTGAAAACAGGAGAAAATGTTCGGACTTGATTGGCTAGAACCCGAGGCCCTAATCTCATCATTCGGCATTTACGCACTTATCGGCGTTTGCGCAATCGTCTTCATTGAAACCGGACTGCTGATTGGCTTTTTCCTACCTGGTGACTCACTCCTCTTTGTAACGGGTCTAATGATTTCCACCGGTGATGTGGTTTGGCCAATTGGCGACGAAAACGTTCCGGTTCCAATTTGGATCGCCTGCGCGGCAATCACCGCTTCAGCATGGCTCGGCGATCAAACCGGATATTGGATTGGCCGCAAATCCGGCCCGGCTATTTTCAATAAAACCGATTCAAAATTCTTTACCCAGAAAAATGTTGACCGCACCAACTCATTCTTTGAGAAGTATGGAGCCAAGGCAATCATTCTGGCCCACTTCGTTCCTGTAATGCGAACCTTTGTTCCGGTGGCCGCTGGAATTGGGCAAATGAATTACAGAAGATTCTTGAAGTACAACATCTACGGCGTAATTGGCTGGGGAACCATGGTGACCCTGTTGGGCTACTACCTAGGAAAAATCCCATTTGTAGCTGCACACGTTGAATACTTCACGATTGCATTCATTCTTGTTTCGACGATTCCAATCGTGATGGAGATTGTCAAGAGTCGTCGCCAGCACAAAGCTGAAGCGATTATTCGCTAGCTCTTTTGTTTGGGGCTTTTTACCTAGTTAGGTAACTAGCTAGTTGCTCCAACGCAAGGGATCTGTGGCTGATCGAGTTTTTGACCTCAGGCTCAAGTTCAGCTGCGGTGATTTCAAAACCTTCTGGAATAAAGATTGGGTCGTAGCCGAATCCGTGTTCGCCCTGTTCTTGATGAGCCACGCGACCGGGCCAGATGCCGGTAAACGAAATTTCACCATCGGCGCTAACCATCGCAATCGTGCAGACAAAAGATGCCGAGCGATCTTCGTCACGAACTTCTTTCAACTGCGCCAGCAACAGGTTTCTGTTGGTTGCGTTATCTCTAGTTCCTGACCAACCCGCCGAGAATATTCCTGGTGAACCACCCAAGATTTCCACGGCGATTCCAGAGTCGTCAGCAATCGAAGGCAAACCCGTATGGGCAAATGCGGCGCGCGCTTTGATCATTGCGTTTTCAAGAAAGCTCGTGCCATCTTCAATCGGCTCTGGTCCGTCGTAGCCAAGCAGTTCTAGGTCAGCAACAGTGGCCTTCAGAATGGCGCCCACTTCTTCAACCTTGTGTTGATTGTGCGTTGCCAAAACCAACTTCATTAGTTTGCTGAACCTTTGGTTAGCGGATGTGCAAGCGCAGCAACCTGAATATCTGTGAGTTCACGAGTTCCCTTGAGTGCAAGATCTAACAAAAGATTTAGTTCGTCGCGATCAAAAGGCACGCCCTCGGCAGTACCCTGAACTTCAACGAATTTTCCCGAACCGGTGACGACCACATTCATATCGGTGTGTGCTCGCACATCTTCTGTGTACGCCAAATCTAAGAATGGTTCGCCATCAATAATGCCAACCGATACCGCGGCAACGCTGTCGGTAAGTGGTTGAGATTTAGCTGGAATCAATTTGTGCTCCCGAGCCCACGCGATTGAATCTGCCAAAGCTATGTAGGCACCGGTGATTGCAGCGGTTCTTGTTCCACCATCAGCTTGCAAAACGTCACAGTCAATCACGATTGTGTTTTCACCAAGTTCGCGAACATCAACGATGGCTCTGAGGCTTCTACCGATAAGTCTAGAAATCTCGTGGGTGCGACCACCGATTTTTCCCTTGACCGCTTCACGATCGTTGCGATCATGAGTAGCACGCGGCAGCATTGCGTATTCCGCGGTAACCCAACCCTCGCCCTTGCCGACTTTCCAGCGAGGAACTCCAGCGGTAAACGATGCGGTGCAGAGAACTTTAGTTCCGCCAAAAGCAATCAGCGCTGAGCCCTCGGCGTGATCGCTCCAGCCGCGCTCGACTGTAATCTTGCGAAGCTGGTCTGGGGTGCGTGAATCGGCGCGAACGGTCATTTAATCTCTTCTACTTTCGTGACTTCTGGCCCAAGGAATCTGTGAGCAAGCTTTTCAAATTCAACCGCGTTGCCTGTTGATTTGAATGCCAGGGTTGGCTTTGATGTGCTGGTGCGTTGCAGTTTGTGCTCAACCAGAGTTCGATAAACATCTTTAGCTGTTTCCTCGGCGCTGGAAACTAAAGTGACTTCATCACCCATGACGTAGGAAATCGCGCCGGTAAGCAGCGGATAGTGCGTGCAACCAAGAACTAACGTGTCAATTCCTGAATCACGAATTGGGCCCAGATACTCCTCTGCAACAGCCAACAACTCCGCGCCCGATGTGACACCGCTCTCAACAAATTCAACAAACCTTGGGCAAGCGACGCTGGTTATTTGAATATCCAAGGCAGCGGCAAAGGCATCGTCGTAGGCCTTAGAGGTAATTGTTGCGTTTGTTCCAATCACACCAACCTTTGAATTGCGGGTGGAGGCAACCGCACGGCGAACGGCGGGCTGGATAACTTCTACAACCGGGATTCCGCGTCCAACTGTGTAGCGTTCGCGTGCGTCACGAAGAACAGCCGCGGAAGCCGAGTTGCAGGCGATGACAAGCATCTTCACGCCTTCATCAACCAGCCGATCCATAACGGCTAAAGCAAGCTCGCGAACTTCTTGAATTGATTTTGGGCCGTAAGGGGAATTGGCAGTATCGCCAACGTAAATTATTGATTCGTTAGGGAGTTGATCGATTACTGCACGGGCTACGGTCAGTCCACCCACACCCGAGTCAAAAATTCCAATTGGCGCATCATTCACGCTCAAAGTCTATCGATGCGGCTTTATTTATCTGGATTCTTGCTTTTTGGGTCTTCTGGGCGCAGACCTTCATAGATGTCTTTACAAGTTGGGCAGATCGGAAACTTTTCTGGATCTCTGCCAGGTACCCAAACCTTGCCGCAGAGAGCGATAACCGGAGTTCCTAGAACAGCCGATTCAACAATCTTCTCTTTGCGCACGTAGTGAGAATTGCGCTCGTGATCACCCGGCTCGATGTTTTCAATGTGCTCCTCGAGCAGCGTTGACCCAGCGGTCTGACCACCAATGTCTTCGCGTCCCAAATCACTCAATGAACTTTTCCTCTACTTCAAATCTGCTGCGTCACCCAAGACTACATTCAGAGTCAAGGTCTCTTTATTTCTAATCAATTCGATGACAGCTTCTGCGCCAGCAGGTTCTTGCCTTACCGCCGCGGTAAGTTCTCCAGCGGTAGTAATTGCCTGGCCATTGAATTTCACCACGATGTCGCCCACGGCAAGTCCCGCTTTTTCAGCAGCCCCACCTTTGGTGAGCTCCTTAATTTCTGCACCCACACTGAAACCAGACCTATCGCTGGTGCCGGTTGAATCCGCAACGCCAGCTCCAAGCAGAGCGTGCGAGGCAGTTCCGGTAGCCATAATTTCAGATGCGATGCGCTGTGCAACATTGGAAGGAATTGCAAAACCAACACCGATGTTTCCAGCCTGTGCTCCAGACCCAGCCGAGGCGATCGCAACGTTGATGCCAATTAGTCGACCTTCCTCATCAACCAATGCACCTCCCGAGTTCCCAGGATTAATGGCCGCATCGGTTTGAATCACACGAAGGTTTACTGCCGTGCCGCTACCGCTAAAGAATTGCAAGCCACCCAAACCTTGGCTTTCTGGAACCTCTGCCGAAGCCACCGCAATAGTTCTGTTTAGAGCAGAAACAATTCCTTCGGTAACGGTGTTGGCTAAGCCAAGCGGGGCGCCAATAGCAACAACTCGGTCACCGACGTTGATCTTGCTGGAATCTGCGAACTGCACCGGAGTGAAACTAATTGGAGCATCCACCTTGATGACAGCAAGGTCGTTGATTGGATCGGTGCCAACAACCTTGGCGGTGTAGACGTGCCCGTCCGAAGTTTTTACCTGAAGTTTCACGTTTGATGTTGAACCGTCAAGAGTGACCACGTGTGCATTAGTAATTACAAAACCGTCACTGGTCAAGAAGACTCCTGAACCATTTCCGCTCCCTGACGAACCAGAAACGCTAATCGTGACTACCGATGGAGCTGCTGTTGCTGCAGCACCAGTAATCCAAGTAACTGACTTTGCATCATTCACTACAACGGCGGGTGGCCTGGTCCAAGAGTTGTAAACGACAACGCCCACACCCGCGCCAACCCCGGCGCCAACCAGTGCGCCAAGGGCGACGGCAGCAGTGCCGGTTAGAAATGTTGTCTTGGCGGCTAGTCGCTGACGCAGTGAGCGCTTTGGTTTGACTACGCTGACGTTCGCCTCTGAGAAGAGAAATTGACGGTTGTAATCAGACATTGGTGCCCCTCTGTAATTTCATTGGAGTAATTGCTTACTCAGGATTACAAGCAAGTCTGATTAGTTTATGAAACCTTCCTGAATGTTTTCTGGAAATCAGTGACAGCCGAATGAACCAGGGCGCTTCAGGCAGTCTCCCGACACGAGGCGGACCTGCCTTTCGGGAGCTGTGATTGCAGGTACATCGGTTTGTTCTTCCCCGTCGCCAGAGACGTATATCAGTAGTTCGTCGACCATAGATATGGTTTCTGGCTCTGCGATCCAATCGAGACTTCCTCTAAGGCGGTAGCTGACCGCGTACGTCGCCATCACCTGAACTTGGAATAACCCCGCGCTGCTGAAGACGTGATTCACATAAGAACCTCGGCCAGCGCTGGCCTGAGTTTCTCCCTCCCCTTGAAAATCCCAATCCACCGAAATTGGCGTGAACCTGACTTCTGTTGGCAGATTCAGTAGGGTGCCCGATTTGAAATGCTGTAGCGCGGATGAGCTAAATGATGCGGTCTGCCCAACAACTAACTGGTCCGATGGGTAGACATTTGCTGAGACCGCAGCCGGAGAGAAGTCCGCAGTAGCGGATGACTTGGACGCTGAACCAGGAGCAGTGACCAGATTGCTAACCACCTTTGTTTGAGCTGCAACTTTTGGTTTGGCCGCTGGTGCAATCAGTACCTTGGGTTTTGGTTTGGAAATCGGTGCCATAACTTTGGGCTGCAATGGCGCCTGAGTGCGACGAAAAACCGCCGGTGCTTTTGCAGGGGTTGGCTTGGCCTTTACAACTACTTTGCTTTTGACCACTGAAGTGCGAGCTGGGACGACCGCGAGTGCCGAAGCGCAGATTGTCACGCTTGAGCCATTTACCTGAGAGCCAACTGAATTATTGCCGCTGGACCCACCGGAGTTCCTGCAAGCTGCGAACGATGGCTCTGGAGCGAAGACCAAAAGTGAAATCATCAGCCCAAAGCCAACGAATGAGTTGATTTTCAATTGGGGTTTCATGAGAGCAAATTAGCCGCGCAGGGGATTGACCATCAAAGTTATGCACATGGAAAAACCCGGTCCCAAATATTTCTATTTGAGACCGGGTTCTAATTGGTTGCGGAGGCAGGATTTGAACCTACGACCTCCGGGTTATGAGCCCGGCGAGCTACCGAACTGCTCCACCCCGCGTCGGTAACTAAATTGTAGCACGCGAGATTGAGAGCCGAAAGCCCCAACCTTCAGTTGACTATTTGGATGCCGAAATTGCTGCGTCCAATGCGTTCTTCAAAGCGGCATCAGCTTTTCCATATGCTGTCCAGTCACCATCTGCCATTGCTTTTTCTTTAGCAATGATTGCATTTCTTGCATCCTGCAGCGCACGCTGAAGTGCTGCGCTCACAGTGGTTACTGGTGCATTTGGATCTACCGGCACCGATGGATCCACTGGAATCACGATTGGTCCTCCGTCGCCGGCATCGGCGCCAGAGTTTCCACCAAACAGAACGTCAAGCGCAACATCAAGGGTGTCCTCGAACGCAATCTTGTCTCCGAATGCAACCAGCACCTTTTTCAAAAGCGGGAAGCTGGTTTCTCCAGTTGATTTGATGTAGACCGGCTGAACGTAAAGCAAGCCGCCACCAACCGGAAGCGTTAGTAGGTTTCCATTCAGCACCTGGGTTGAACCCTGACGCAAAATGTTCAGCAATCGGCTGACCTCGGCATCGGTGCTAAATGCATTTTGCACTTGACCAGGGCCCGGCACGATAGTGCTTGCCGGAAGATTCAGCAGTCGCAACTTTCCGTACTCCGGCGAAACCTTGCCAGCTACTGAACCCGCATCGGAATCAGCAACCAGGTAACCCTTCAAGACGTTTCGGCTGGCTTCACCAGTGGACTTAGGAATAAAGGTTGTGTACAGCGAGAACGCTGGAGCCTTGGTACCCGGGACCTGCATGGTCAAGTAGTACGGAGGCTGCAGTGAACCGCTGGTCACGCTGGTTCCTGAAACAGGATCGTTTGGAGTCATCCAAGCGTCTTCCTGAGAGTAGAACGAACCTGGGTCGCTCACGTGGTACGAACCAAGAATTGCACGCTGCACCTTGAACAGATCAGTCGGGTAGCGAACGTGACTCATCAAGTCGCCTGACATTTCTGAAATTGGCTTAAGTGTGTTTGGGAAAATCTTCGACCAAGTCTTCAAGATTGGGTCTTTTTCATCCCACGCATACAACTTGACGCTTCCGTCGTACGCGTCAACCGTTGCCTTTACCGAGTTTCGAATGTAGTTCACTGAACCACGAGAAAAAGTATCGGTGGTGCCACTGTCGGCGATTGCATTGCTCAAGTTTTCAGAACGAGAGTATGGGTAATTATTTGAGGTTGTGTAACCGTCAACGATCCAAACCACTCGACCATCAACGATTGCTGGGTAGCTATCGCTGTCGAGAGTTAGGTAAGGAGCAACCGCGGCAACGCGAGTGCGTGGGTCACGGTTGTAGAGAATCTGAGAATCATTGCTGATTGCATCAGAGAGCAGAATCTGCTCGCTCTGGAACTTAATTGCGTAGGCAAGTCGCGCGGCGATGTTGTCTAGCTTTGGGCCACCGTTTCCGTTAAAGGTTGTGTAGGTCTGATCGGCTTCACCATCGCCGGCTGGGTAGTCCAGTTCGCGTGGCTCTGAACCAGCTTTAGCTCCAACAATTGAATACGCTGGAGAGTTTTCACCAAAGTAAATACGTGGTTCGTACTCACCCAGTAGACCGTTAGAAGGAATACCCTTTTGCAGGAACACTGGCTGACCTTCGGTTGAGCGCTGGTTACCGTATGCAGCAACAACACCGTATCCGTGGGTGTAGACAATCACATTGTTGTACCAAGATTGTGAATCTCCCAAACCGGACTGCTGCAATTCACGAACCGCAAGCACAGTGTCTTGGGTCTTGCCGTCGATTGTGTAGCGGTCAACGTCAAGGTGCGAAGCGAAGCTGTAGTACTGCTTGTACTGCTCAAGCTGTCTAAACGAAGCGCTAACCAATGCAGGGTCAATGATGCGAATGTTTGCAGTTGTCTCCGCGTCTTTACGAAGTGCGCCAGCAGTGGCATCGGTTGTTGCCTTGTACTCAGTTGATTCAACATTGTCTAGACCGTAAGCGGTGCGAGTTGCCGCAATGTTTCGCTTGATGTATTCAGCTTCAAGGGTTCGCTCGTTTGGCACAACCTGGAAGGTCTGCACGATCCATGGGTAAAGGCCACCGAGCACGAGCGAGCTAACCACCATCAGTGCGGTACCCATGATTGAGATTCGCCACTGCCCCATCACCGCTGTGATTAGGAAGAGTGCCGCAACCACAACAGAAATCAAAGCCAAAATTTGGAAACCTGGAATCACTGCGTTGACATCCGCATAGGTTGCTCCGGTGTAAAGGCCGGCAGAAGAAGTCATGGTGACGTACTGATCCAACCAAAGGCTAAGTCCCTGAATTACCAGGTAAAGCGCAGCGGTAATTGCAATTTGAACGCGGGCGGCCTTACCAACTTTGGTTTCACGTCCGTTGAATCGGATGCCACCGTAAATCATGTGAACTGCTGCTGCGATTAACCCCGATAGCAATACGGCTGCCGAAAGGTAGCCGATCGCTGCCGTGAAGAAAGGTAGATCAAACAGGTAAAACGAAACGTCAAGACCAAACTGCGGGTCAACCTCACCGGTTTCAGTTCTGTTCAACCAAGTGAGCACAAGCTTCCACTGTGATGCAGCGGCAACTCCACCAAGCACACCAAGAATTGTTGGTAGACCAATCATGATCACCTTGCGCAGCTGGTCGAGCAGCATGCGGTAGCCAGCGAACGGATCGCGCTCATCGGTGAACTTCAAATAGATTGGGCGATTCTTGTAGGCGATGAAAAAGCCAAGCCAGGTGAACAGGCTCATCACGATCGCACCAAGAGCAAACACTGCTCCTTGCGCAACGATTTGAGTGGTGAAGACCGTATCAAAGCCAAGCTGCCCAAACCAAAGAAGGTCTGTGTAGACGCTCAGCAAACCGAGCGCTGCGACACCCGCAATGATCACAATTATTGTTGCGATGGCAGCCGGGGAGCTGTTGCGCTGTGGCGCGATGTTGTTAGTCATGTTTCTCCTGTGACTTAGTTGGTGTTACATGTCGGAAGGGACGATAAATCTTGCTGCTTGCCGATTCTTTCAACCGCTAGTAAAGCGTCATCAAAATCTGCAACTTTAAAAACTTTCATGCCAGCTGGAATGTTCCCGCTAACTTCTGGGCAATTCTTTTCCGGGGCTAGGAAGAACTTTGCACCAGCCTGTTGAGCGCCATAAAGTTTTTGACGGATTCCACCGATTGGGCCGACTGTTCCAGAACTATCGATAGTTCCGGTGCCGGCTATGTGATTTCCACCGGTTAGCTCACCAGGGGTTAATTGGTCGTAAATACCAAGGGCAAACATCATTCCGCCCGATGGGCCGCCAACGTCGGCTAGCTGAAGTGAAACGCTCACCGGGAATTCGTATTTATAGCCGACCAGAATTCCGATTCGGTACGCATCGGTCTCATCCTTGATTGGCGTGATTTCAAAAACCTTTTCAACGCCAGCTCTAACGATGGCAACCTTGAGCGGGTTCATTCCGTCGTACTTATTTACTTCTGCGCGAAGCTCTTCAATCTTGGCGACCGCTACTCCGTTGACGCTTCGCACGTAATCGGTTGCGACAAGAAGACCACTCGAAGGTGACTGCTTAGAAACTTCACTGACGTATAGCTCAACCGGAGTTTCGTAGCCAAGCTTCTTTAGCGCAACCGCAATTGCTTCCTGCTGAGATTGCTCCATCATTGCCGAGCTCTCAGCCGTTGACTGCTCTGCAGTTTGATTCGCCGGAAATACCTGATCGATCAGTAGAACACTTCTTGCGGGATCCATCCAGGCTAGAAAAATCTCAATCCAGTTTGGTGACTGCTCACGATTGCCGACAACCTGAACGGTCAGCAAGTCCAGATTTCCAGAGGTCTGATAAGTTTTCGCATCAGAAATAGAGATGATGGATTTGCCATCGTCTTTTCCGAGCACGTTGTATGCCGGACCTGGCTGTTCAATTACATAAGGGGTTGGAAAAACTAAAATGCCAAGCAGGGCAACCGCTGCTATAGAAAGAAAAACAAAACCGGCTGATTTGCGCGGCTTGGAATACGCGCGGTATTCAAAGTCGGGGCTACTGCTCAAGTCTGCTCACATTCAATTTCTTGGAATGTCTTAAGCCTAAGCGTGATTAGTCTTAGTAAGTAAGGACGCAGATGAACGACAACCAGAATCCAGGCACTCCCGAAGGCATGAACCCCGATGACTTCGAAGCCTTTCTGCGCCGCTTTACCTCAGGCAACGAGCCATTTGACGCGGAAAAACTGGCATCCGCGGCAGGTATCCCATTGGACTCAGCTGCCATGCAGGAAATGCTCAGCCAACTGAAGCGTGCCATGAGTTCGCTACAAGCGGAGGGAAATGTCGCTGGAGTCAATTGGGATTTGGCCACCAACCAGGCAAAAGCGATTGCTAAAACTGGCGCTTTCGCAATCTCGGCAGAGGCCAGAAAACAAATTGGTGAAGCGGTGACCATCGGTTCGCTTTGGTTGAACGAAGCAACTGCAATTTCAGAATTGATTGCCGAACCAAAACTACTTTCGCGCGAACTTTGGGTTATCGATGCCATGCCGCTTTTCACCGCGCTTTCCGAGCCGGTAGCAAACCAGATGAGTATTGCACTTAGTGAAAACATCGCTCAGAACGCACCAGAAGAATTACAGGACATTTTGGGCAACGCCAGCGGAGTAATGAAGTCAGCCGGTGGCACGTTGTTTGCGATGCAGCTTGGTCAAGCGCTAGGAAAGTTATCCCAAGAAGTTTTGACCGGCGGTGACATTGGCCTGCCGCTCTTCAAGGACCAGCGAGCCGCATTCGTGCCGCAGAATCTTGAGGCATTTATAAACGGCCTACAGATTGAAAAAGATCAGGCCTACATCTATCTTGTGATTCGCGAGATGGCGCACGTGCGTTTGTTCAAGCACAGCAAGTGGCTACGCGATTCAATCGTTTCGCAAATCTCAAAGTATGCGTCAGAAATTTCTATCGACAACAGCAAGATCACGCAGATTGCCGAAGAGTTTGATCCAGAGCACCCCGATGAACTTCGCGTGGCACTTGAATCTGGCGCTTTCATTGCTAATCGAACCGATGACCAAAATGCTGCGCTGGCATCAATTGAAACTCTCTTGGCGCTGATCGAGGGTTGGGTTGATGTGGTTACCGAAGAAGCAACCAAGCGCTTACCAAAAGCGGCTGCGGTTGCCGAGGCGGTAAGAAGAAGGCGCGCAACCGGGGGCCCAGCGGAACTTACCTTTGGCGCACTGGTTGGACTGGAGCTTCGCCCACGCAGGTTGCGTGAGGCTGCAGCTATGTGGCGTGAGATTGGCTCATCGGTTGGTATTGAAAAGCGCGACGGACTCTGGGATCACCCCGATGTTCTGCCGACCGCAGCGGATATCGAAAACCCGGCAGCGCTAATTTCTAAATTGCGCGAGGGTGGAACACTGCCGGATGCATTTGACCAAGCGCTGAGAGATTTCCTAACCGATTAATCAATGCCTCTTTCAGACAGGCCGCTGCTATCGATGTGAATAACTTCGGCGGCGGAATGTATCGAATGCTTTGCTGACCAAATGGTCTTTCGCATTAATCCAAATCAACAACCGCTGTGGCGCAACCCCTTTGAGATGCAGTTGGGTACCGGTGCCGACTCCGTGGTGCTCGGCAAACTGTCCGCTGCGCAGGAACGTTTGATTGCCGCGCTGTATCGGGGTATTGCAGATCAGCAGCTTGATGTTGTGAGTCAGCAGCTTGGACTGTCAAAGCAAGACACCAATGAAGTGATTGATCAGGTAGGTCCACTGCTGTTGGCTGAACCAAAAAAGCCTTCCAGCTCCAAATCAAAAACAACGCTGAGTCCGGAATTCGTTGCCGGTGCCTTCGCCGAAATAATTAGAGCTAGTTTGCTGATTGGGGCAGACGGTGAGACGGTGCTGTTGAGTCGCGGCGAGCGGACAGTGCACCTCGAGGAACTTTCGAGAACCGGGCTGTTGATTGCCCAGGGGCTAGCAGCCGCCGGTGTCGGCAACCTGATTAGTCATGACGAGCAAAAAGTAGATGGTGCAAGCCTTGGGCCAACCGGGTATCCAACTCAATTGCAGGGCCACCCCCGAATCGATGCTCTGCGCTCAGTGCTCGCCGCTTCGCCCAATAACTGTCAGATTACAACCGGCAAGAAAACGACTGAGAAGCAATTGCAAAAGATTGATTGCGCGGTTTTGATTGTGCAGCAGGTAATCGAACCCAAGCGCTACTCAACTTGGCTGAATCGTGATGTACCTCACATTGTGGTCACCTTTGATGCACAAGAGGTTTCAATCAGCCCAATGATATTGCCGGGTCAGACCGCATGTCTTTTCTGTTTAGAAATTCAGCGAACCCAAGAAAACGCGCAGTGGCCGGTAATTGCCAGCCAGTTGATTTCTAGCAACAAGAAGTTTGATGATTCCGCCAGTCAACTTTTTGCAGCAGGAATTGTGATTCAAAAAATTCTCAGCCGACTAGACAAGGTCTCAGGTTTTGAAGTTGCCAGTGAAAATCAAACGGGTTATCGATTGAACTTAAAAAGCGGAGAGGTAATTGAATTCAAGTGGTCACAGCAGAGTGGCTGTCAATGTTCTTAGACGCGTGGAGCCAGCAACGATAGGAATCTAGAGGATTCCCGATCTCTGGTTGAGTTTGCATCGCGTCTCGCCCACGAAAGGGTTAGCTCTTTCCTCGCACGGGTAAGACCTACGTAGAGCAGTCTTTGTTCTTCGCGAATCTCAGCTTCTGTTTGCGCGTATGAGATCGGCAGATACCCCTCGGTGAGACCAATGATGAAAACAAAGTCCCATTCCAAGCCCTTGGCGGCGTGAATTGTGGAAAGCGTGACGGCGGCCTTAATCGGTTCGTGCTGAGAGCGCTGGCGCTCATCGAGTTCTTTAGCAAAATCCAAGATGGTAGCGCCCTCGGCAAGCTCTTCGGTAATTGCTAAGAAAGAATTTAGGGATTCCCACTTTTCCCGAGCAGAACCCTTTTCCTGTGGCTGCTGAGTTTGCCAGCCTAGCGACCTACAGATATCGGTGACTGTTTGATACAGCGGTTTATCGGTTGGTGAAATGGATTCCGCCCTAACGGCGCGAATTGCGTTTTGAATTTCCGGGCGATTGAAGAATCTTTCGCCGCCACGCACCTGGTAATCAATACCCGCGTTCGAGAGGGCATTTTCAATTGATTCAGATTGACCATTTACGCGGTACAAAACTGCGATGTCACTTGGCTTAACTCCCTGATCAAGCTTCGTTCGGATTCCGACTGCTAGTGCAGCACATTCATCGGCGACGGTTGCAAAGGAAAGCGATCTTGGCGCAAGGCCAATCTCCCCCTCTGACCTGAGCGGTTCCACCGCTGAGGAATCAATGGTCAGGCGGTTGGCAAAGGAAACAATTTGCTGAGTGGAGCGATAGTTGCGGGTCAATTGAATGACATTGGCATCTTGATATCTTGAACCAAAGTTTTGCAAGTACTCGCTAGTAGCTCCGGTGAATGAATAGATGGTCTGGTTTGGGTCACCAACCACGCAAAGATCTGAGTGGTTGCCCAACCAAACATCCAATAGCGCGTGCTGCAGAGGCGAGATGTCTTGGTACTCATCCACCGTGAAGAATCGATACTGCTGCTGAACGTGAGCAAGCGCTCTTGGTTCCGCACGCAGCATGCCCAGGGTAAGTACAAGCACATCTTCCCAGTCAACTTTCTGGGCCTTGACTTTTGCATCTTCGTAAGCCTGCTGAAGTTCAAGATTCTTTGCTGGACTGAGGCCGGCAACCTTTGGTCGCGACTTAACCAGTGCCGCATACTCACTCATGCTGAGCATGGAGTACTTGCGCCATTCAATCTCTGCTGCAAAATCTCTAAGTGCGCCGGCATCAAGTCGAATCTTGACCGAATCGGCAACCTCGGCAATTAACCTGGCCTTTGATTGCAAAACCGCTGGAGCGGGAACTCCGGAGAACTGTGGCCAGAAAAATTCCAATTGAGCCAGTGCGGCTGCGTGAAAAGTCTTTACCGAAACAGCGCCAACGCCAAGCTGGCGTAAACGCGCGCGCAATTCACCGGCAGCTCGATTGGTATAGGTGAGCGCAAGTACCCGGTTTGCCGAGTAATAACCTTTTGAAATTCCATAGGCAATTCGATGCGTTACTGTTCTTGTCTTTCCAGTTCCGGCACCGGCAAGAATACAGGTTGGCCCAACCAGAGACTCCGCTGCAAGTCGCTGTTCGGGGTCTAGGTTTTCAAGTAGAGCTTCGGCTTGCAAACTACTTCGAATTCAATTCGGTGGCGGATTCTATTTTTTGACCCAACCAGTTTTCAATTAGCGCTCGAGAAATTGTCATTCGACCTGGAAGAAGTAAGTCCTTCGCTTCAGCCAAAATCTCGGCTTTGCTGAACCATCGGAGTTTTTCTATTTCTTCACCGTCTGGCACCAATTCGTTTTTGGCATGCTTAGGATCAACCTTGGCGGTGAACCCCAGCATTAGCGAATAGGGAAATGGCCAAGATTGACTTGCTAGATAAACAGGGTCAATGACCTTTACGCCAGCTTCTTCATAAATTTCTCGAACCACAGCGGCATTAAGTGATTCACCAGGTTCAACGAATCCGGCCAGAACGGACCAGCGATTGTCTTCCCAGACCCCTTGCGAGCCAAGCAAAATGCGATCCTGTTGATCAATCACGCTAACGATGATCGCTGGATCAGTTCGCGGATAAATTTCGTGTGCATCGTTCGGACAAATGCGAACCCATCCAGCCTGAGTAATTTCTGTTGCCGCACCACACTTAGGGCAAAAACCATGTGTCGTGTGCCAGTTGAAAAGGGCCAACGCCTGCGCATAAATTCCAGCATCAAATGGGCTCAAGCCGCCACCGGTACGACGAAGAACTTGCCAAGCATCGGAATTGCTTTGAATTTGCTCAGCCTGATCTTTTTCATAAACATTCAAAACAATGGCACTGCCATCTTCTAAATGATGAGCACCCTCAGCGGCACCCAAATAGACGCTATAAAGAGGAGCGGGCAGTTCTGCCGGTGAAAAGAGTTTTAACTCTGGAGTTGGGTGATCAGCCGCACCGTTTAGTAGCACCTTGCCATCGAAGATTGGCAGGTACTTGGTGCTAGCGTTCTTAGCCAACTCTTCAAAAAGATCGGCCTTAGTTCTAGATAGGTAGTCGCGATTAACCGCAGAGCGAGCTAATGGCAGGTCTAGCGCTTCTGTCATGATGCTCTCTGTTCGCGTGGCGGTACATGGGGATTCCCAAGTTCTTGTCTAACCTAAATTTCATGGCCAGATCTCCCTTGATTTTAGCGGCGCTAGCGAAAGCCGCAGTTCCTCACCTTAACTTCCACGAGGTAAAGGCCCTGACCACCAATTCAACCGGGGCTTTTGACACCGGTCTGCTTACCGCCACCTCTGGCGAACACTACATAATTCGAGTCGCCAACAACCAAACCGCTGGAGCGGAGCAAGAAGTTGAGCTCAGGTCTCTGAAAGTTCTGGGCAAAGTTGACCGCTTGCGTTTACCCTTCAAAATTACAAATTTGGTTGGCGAGACCAAAGATGAAAAAGGCTCTCGCGCCCTGGTTTTTGAATTCCTCTACGGCAACCCAACGGACATTTCGACCGTGGCTGCGGACTCAGGACTATCAAGCAGTATCGCCAAAGCGATTTCGGCGATTCACAGCCTCGACACCTCCCTGGTTGAAAATGAGCACCTGGCCTCATTCGATTCAGCAGAAATAATGAAATCTAGAGTTGCGGAACTTGATCGCTTTGCTTCGACAGGCAAAGTGCCAGCTGTTTTGCTTTCGCGCTGGGAACAGGCACTTGAAGACACCAGCCTTTTTAGATTCAAGCCAACCGTTGTTCACGGTGGACTAAACAGTGAGACCGTGCTGAGCCTTGACGAAGAGGTTTCGGGAATTCTTAGCTGGAGCACCTTAAGGGTTTCAGATCCGGCGGAAGACTTTGCTTGGATTCTTGGTGCCGGAATTCATGAGCTCTCCGAAAGCATTATTGATGTTTACCGTCAATCACATTTCAACACCGATGACTCGCTAAGACTTAGAGCCACCCTCTACAGTGAATTTGAATTTGCCAGATGGCTAATGTTTGGAATCAGCAAAAACGATGCCGCGATTGTCAACGAAGCGGTGCTGATGCTTGAAGGCCTAGCCGAAGACGTCAGCAGCGGAGCAGATGGCCGACTAGTTGCCAAGCCTACGATTGCACAATCAGCACCGGCACCCGCACCGGAAGATGTTGCCACTCGCCCAATCGAATTGCCGCGTGACGCGGACAACGAGCTGTTCTAGCTGACTGCGATCTTGGACCACAGGTCCAAAAGTTCTTTTTCATCTGGAACATGTTGCGGGCGTACTTCTTTGTTTTCCGAAACAAAATAAAAACAGACATCTATGTTCTCTTGCGGCATCCCAGTGAATCTGGAGTACGCCAACCGATACAGCGCTAACTGAAGAGTTTTGAGCTCTTGGTCGGCGGCGTCCTTTGGTGCCTTGCCGGTTTTCCAGTCAACTATCTCCACGCCATTTTCGGTTTCAAAAACAGCATCTAACTTGCAAATGAATGTGTTGCCAGCAACAGTCAATTGAATTTCGCGCTCGATTTCGATCGGAGTTAATTTGGCGAATCTCGAAGACAAGAAATTCTGCTTTAGAGTCTCAATGCCATCCTCCGTGGAGTTCACGTCTTGGAAGGCACTCGCATCCGCAGATTGCTTTTGGTCCAGGAGTTGGCCTGCGTGCGAACCCGCGCCGAATTGACCCTCCACCCAAGAGTGAAACAGCGTGCCGGTTCGGGTCTGCTTATAGGGCGGTTGCGGCATTGGCCGCTTCAGTCTTGAGGTCACCTCAGCAAAATCTGAAACGTAATCCTTGAAACTCGACGCCGGAATTCGAACGGGCAAAATCGCCTGATCTAACTGCAGCAAAGCCTTATCTTTCTCAGCCAAAAGTAAATCAAGGTCACTGTGAATTTGATCGCCATCAAGAATTCCCTGAATCTTTTCCCTAAGATTTCGTTGAGCGTCCAGGGTGGCGAGTGCTGATTGCTCAAGTTGAAGTCTGTGCTTTTGACCAAGCGGATCAAGTGGCCACACCTCTATCGATTCAACGGCCTCAATTGGATTCGTCGCCGAACCTTGTTCCGGCAAGCGAACGTCAAACTTTTCAGCTGCAGCGATTAGAAAACTTGAAGGTTTTCTCGGGTTCTTGTTGGCCGGCTTCCAATACGAGCCAGTCAGCAGCAAACTAGTTTTTGGTCGGGTAACCGCAACGTACATCAATCTGAGTTCTTCATTCAAAAGGTGTGCGCGCATCTCCTCTTTGAAGTCATCTATACTCTTTTTTACTTCTGGTTGAGCGTTGTGATTTTTGTAATTCCAAACCGGCAACGATTCAGCATCTCCACGAAGCGGGAAAGGAAGCTGGCCGGTAGATAACCACCCCGATGAACCTCGACCCGTGCTTGGAAAATCTCCATCAACTAAGTTAGCTACGGCAACGTGATCCCATTCCAGCCCTTTTGCTGCGTGCACCGTTAGAACTTGAACGACACCGCGCTCAGGGTTTGTGCTTGGTACTTCAAATCTTTCTCGCTCATCGGCGAACTCCAGCCAGTTCAAAAAGCCACCTAGGTAAGGCTGGCTGTTGCTCCCCGCGTAGCCAGACACAATCGCTGCAAATGCGTTCAGGTGCGCCATTGGATTCTTGCGCCTTGGGTTAGCCCTAACCTCAACATCAAGCCAAAGTTCTTGTTCAACCGAGCGAACAAACTCAACTAAGCCCATTCCAGTTTGCTGTCGCATTGCTCTGAACAATTGAGCGGCATCTTTAAGTCTTGGCAGCCCCAATTCACTGAAACCAATCTTTTCGGGCTCGCGCTCATCAAGAATCAAATCAAGAGCGTCAACGATTGATAGTGAATCCTCAGGAGCCAATCCCTCTTGAATCTTTTCGCGCAACTCTTCTTCGACACGAGCTTT
>JBEGUG010000064.1:0-2764 GCA_041179005.1 Actinomycetota bacterium
ATTCCAAGTTCTTTAGCAATGTCGTATACGCGTGGAAGCGCCACTTATTTCTCCTGTCTGGGGCCTTCCCCAAGACAGGGCAGGCCGTTAAAGCTGTTGGGTACTCATTTCGAGTTACTCATTTTTTGCCAACATCGTTTCTGCCTGTTCTTTAGTAATTCCTGATAAATCGGGCTGTTTGTTTAGCTTCAAAGCTCTACCGAGGGCATTTCTTTGTATTGCTATGTCCAAACAATCCTGACCTGGGTGAATCCAAGCTCCTCGGCCGGGCAATTTCTTGTAAGTATCAAAAACCAAAACATTGGATTCTGCGACTATTCGCAAGAGTTCTGCACGAGAAGAGCGATGGCGACAACCAACGCAGGTTCGATTCATTCTAACCCCTGAATAGCCCACTTAGATAGGGGCTAGTCGTCCTCGAGGATGCTGTCCGGCTGGATATCGATCTTGGCGCCGGTCAATTTGGCTGCCAAACGGGCATTTTGCCCCTCTTTACCAATGGCCAGCGAGAGCTGGAAGTCAGGCACCAATACGCGGACCGACTTGGTGGCCGCATCCAACATGTATGAGCTTGAGACTTTGGCTGGGGAAAGCGCCTGTGCCACGAAGGCCGGAAGGTCATCGGAGTAGTCCACGATGTCAATCTTTTCGTCGTTCAATTCATTCTGAACCGCACGAACTCGCTGACCAAGTTCGCCAATGCATGAGCCTTTGGCGTTGACGCCAGGCTCGTGCGCTCGAACTGCAATCTTTGTGCGGTGGCCAGCCTCGCGAGCCAACGAAACAATCTCTACTACTCCGCTTGCGATTTCTGGAACTTCCATCGCAAACAATTTGCGAACCAACGTTGGGTGGGTGCGAGACACAGTAACCATTGGGCCACCCTTTGTGCCCTGATTCACTGCAGTCACATAAACACGAATGCGCTTACCGTGTGAGTAATCCTCACCAGGAACCTGCTCTTCAGGAGGCATGATTGCCTCGATTGTGCCAAGGTCAACGTAAACCATGTATGGCTTCTGTCCCTGCTGAATAACTCCGGCAACGATGTCGCCCTCTTTACCTTTGAACTCTCCCATTAGAGATGCATCGTTGATTGAACGAAGACGCTGCGCAATAACCTGCTTAGCTGCACCAGCTGCAACGCGACCAAAGTTTTCTGGAGTTGCCTCAACCTCACCGGTCTTGTTTCCTTCTTCGTCAAAAGTTGGAACGTAGATGGTGACGTGGCCGGTTGATTTGTTTAGCTCAGCGCGGCCCTCTGGAGTTTTCTCAACAGCGCGAACGTATGGTTTTGCAGAATCTGTTTTTGAAACCGATTCTTTTGCAGCCGGCTCTGCCTTGGCAATCATCTTGTGATACGCGGCAAGAATTGCATCCTCAATAACGCTAACGAGTTCGTTGAAAGGAATTTCAGCTTCACGCTCGAGGACTTTCAGAACACTTAGATCGATGTCCATTAGTTGCCTCCTTGGCGGGTCTTAAGTTATTAGCCTTTTAGAATTTCTGCTACAGCCGATTCTAGTCGCACGGCACGGCGCTCTCCAGAGCGGCGGTCCCAAAGGTCTACCTCTCCGCTCTCAAGACCCTTACCCACAATCACAATGTTTGGAACACCGATAAGTTCTGCGTCGCCGAACTTCACGCCAGGGCTCACCTTTAGGCGGTCATCGAGAATTACGCTCTTGCCCTTTGACTCAAGTTCGTTCGCCAACTTTTCAGCGGTTTCGTAAACCACGTCATCTTTGCCAGCGGCGACAACGTAAACATCAGCTGGGGCAACAGCCTCTGGCCAGATCAAGCCGTTGTCATCGTGGTTGGCCTCGGCAAGAACCGCCACCAAACGAGTAACACCAATTCCATATGAACCCATGGTCACGGTGATTAGCTTGCCGTTTTCATCAAGTACCTGAAGGCCAAGTGCCTCTGCATACTTACGGCCAAGCTGGAAGACGTGACCGATTTCGATGCCGCGGGCAAGCTCTAACGCACCAGAACCATCTGGAGCCTGATCCCCCGCGCGAACCTCGGCGATGTCAACAACACCATCTGCTGTGAAATCACGACCGGCAACCAAACCGTAAACGTGCTTTTCTTTTTCGTTAGCACCGGTCAACCATGCGCTACCCTCAACCACTCTTGGATCAAGCAGGTAGCGAATTTTGGTTGCACCCTTTAGTCCAAGGACTGCAGAGCCATCTTTGACCGGACCGATGTAGCCCTTAATTAGCTCTGGGTGCTTTGCAAAATCTTCTTCGTTGGCCTGTTCAATTTCGTTTGGTGAGAATGCAGCCTCTGCGCGCTTTACATCTACTTCGCGATCACCAGGAAGACCTACGATTACCAACTCACGCTTGCCCTCTGGTGAAACCAAAGCCATAACGTTGTTCTTCAACGTGTGCGCTGCAGTCCACTCAGTGCCATCGGTTCGCTTTTTGTTTTCGTTAGAGAACGCCACGATGCGCTTAATGTTTGAGCACTCCGGAGTCACAACAATTTCAGCCGCAGGCTGACCGTCAATTGCAATCTTTGGAGGCACTACCGTTGCCACTGCTTCCACGTTTGCCGCGTATCCGCCTGGCGAACGAACGAAGGTATCTTCACCAATTGGTGAAGGTGATAGGAATTCTTCCGATGCTGATCCGCCCATTGCGCCGGCATCAGCCTTTACAACAACGTAGTCAACACCTAGGCGAGTGAAGATGCGCTCGTAGGCATCACGCTGTGCTTGATAAGAAACCTTCAGGCCTTCATCGGTGGTGTC
>JBEGUG010000065.1:0-4181 GCA_041179005.1 Actinomycetota bacterium
TATGTCTGTAGATATCAAGCCACGTTCACGCGACGTAACCGATGGAATTGAAAAAACCGCTGCTCGAGGCATGCTTCGTGCCGTCGGCATGGGGGATGAGGACTGGGTAAAGCCTCAAATCGGTGTGGCAAGTTCTTGGTCAGAAGTGACTCCTTGCAACCTTTCGCTGGATCGCTTGGCCGATGCCGCAAAATCTGGCGTTCACGCAGCCGGTGGATACCCACTTGAGTTTGGAACAATCTCTGTTTCTGACGGAATTTCAATGGGCCACGAGGGAATGCACTTCTCGTTGGTGTCACGCGAGGTAATTGCCGACTCAGTGGAAACTGTGATGCAGGCAGAACGTCTTGACGGATCAGTATTGCTCGCCGGTTGTGACAAGTCACTACCTGGCATGTTGATGGCAGCTGCTCGACTAAACCTTTCATCGGTGTTCCTATACGCCGGATCAATCATGCCTGGCTGGGTAAAACTAGAAGATGGTACAGAAAAAGAAGTAACTATCATCGACGCCTTCGAAGCAGTTGGTGCTTGCAAGGCCGGAAAGATGTCTGAAGAAGACCTTGGCCGCATCGAGCGCGCAATTTGCCCGGGCGAAGGTGCCTGTGGCGGAATGTACACCGCGAACACTATGGCCTCAATTGCCGAAGCACTGGGTATGAGCCTTCCAGGTTCAGCAGCGCCACCGGCTGCAGATCGCCGTCGCGATAACTGGGCACACCGATCCGGTGAGGCAGTGGTTAAACTTCTGCGTCACGGAATCACCGCTCGCGACATCATGACTAAAAAAGCTTTTGAAAACGCAATTGCCGTTCTAATGGCATTTGGCGGTTCAACCAATGCTGTGCTGCACCTTTTGGCTATCGCACGCGAAGCAGAAGTTGACCTAAGCATCGATGACTTCAACAAGATTGCTGACAAGGTTCCTCACCTTGGCGATCTAAAGCCATTTGGACGCTACGTAATGAACGACGTTGACCGAGTTGGTGGCGTTCCTGTAGTTATGAAGGCGCTGCTTGATGCTGGTCTGTTGCACGGAGACGTGATGACCGTAACCGGCAAGACCATGGCTGAAAACCTGGCTGGCATTAACCCGCCAGACCCAGACGGCAAAATCATCCGTGCTTTGAACAATCCAATCCACAAGACCGGTGGCATCTCGATCCTCAAGGGATCAATGGCTCCTGAAGGCGCTGTGGTTAAGACCGCTGGCTTTGACCTTGAAGAATTCACCGGACCAGCTCGCGTATTTGAGCGCGAGCGTGCGGCTATGGATGCACTTACCGAAGGCAAGATTTCTGCCGGAGATGTAGTGGTAATTCGCTACGAAGGACCTAAGGGTGGTCCGGGCATGCGCGAGATGCTGGCAATCACTGCGGCAATCAAGGGTGCAGGTTTGGGCAAGGATGTCTTACTATTAACAGACGGACGATTCTCAGGCGGCACAACCGGCCTTTGCATCGGACACATTGCACCAGAGGCCACCGAAGGTGGGCCAATTGCTCTGGTTCGCGATGGAGACTTGATTCGAGTCAACATCGCTTCTCGATCGCTCGAACTACTCGTTGAGCCTGAAGAGTTGGCTGCCCGCAAGCAAAATTGGCAGTCTCTTCCACCGCGCTATACCCGAGGCGTTCTCGCGAAATATTCAAAGCTCGTGCACTCTGCAGCAGAGGGCGCGTATTGCGGCTAATTCGCATTCCGCTACTTAACAAACGCTCTGATAACGAGGAATGAATTTAATGCCTAACGAAGTTCTTACCGGCGCCGCTGCGATTATTCGCAGCCTAGAGTTGCTCGGCATTGAGGACATCTTTGGTTTGCCTGGCGGCGCAATCTTGCCGACCTACGACCCATTGATGGACTCAAAAAAGATCCGTCACATTTTGGTACGCCACGAGCAGGGTGCTGGTCACGCTGCTGAAGGTTACGCATCCGCATCGGGTCGTCTTGGTGTTTGCATTGCAACATCAGGTCCTGGTGCAACCAACTTGGTAACTGCAATTGCCGATGCCTACATGGACTCAGTTCCGCTGCTTGCAATCACCGGTCAGGTTGGCTCAAAGCTAATTGGTACCGATGCATTCCAAGAGGCAGACATCGTTGGTATCACCATGCCAATTACCAAGCACTCATTCTTGGTAACTAAGGCAGAAGACATTCCAGAAACAATTGCGGCTGCGGTGATGATTGCAACAACTGGTCGTCCGGGTCCGGTTTTGGTTGATGTTACAAAAGACGCGCAGCAGGGTAAGGCCGAGTTTGTTTGGCCACCAAAGGTTGACCTTGCTGGATACAAGCCTGTCACTAAGCCGCACGGAAAGCAGATTCAAGCTGCGGCTCAAATGATTGCCGAATCAAAGAAGCCTGTGCTTTACGTTGGTGGCGGTGTAATCCGATCCGGTGCACACAAAGAACTTTTGAAGCTTGCAGAAATTGTTGGCGCTCCAGTTGTAACCACACTTATGGCACGCGGTGCATTCCCAGATTCGCACAAGCAAAACCTTGGCATGCCAGGTATGCACGGAACCGTTCCTGCAGTTACCGCACTGCAAAAAGCAGATCTACTAATTACTCTTGGTGCGCGCTTCGATGACCGCGTAACCGGTGACGTGAAAAGCTTCGCGCCAGGTGCAAAAGTAATTCACGTTGATATCGATCCAGCTGAAATCGGAAAGATTCGATTTGCCGATGTTCCAATCGTTGGTGATGCCAAAGAAGTAATTACCGAACTTATTGCGGAACTTCCTTCCGTGTTGAAGGCCACCAAGCAAGACATTGCAGAGTGGTGGAAGTTTATTGATGGACTGGTAACTCGCTACCCACTTGGTTTCACCCATGAGGATGACGGCAAGCTATCTCCGCAGTATGTGATCAAGAGAATTGGAGAGCTCTCTGGCCCTGAGGCAATTTACGCAGCGGGTGTTGGACAGCACCAAATGTGGAGTGCGCAGTTCATTAAGTATGAGCGTCCAAACTCTTGGTTGAACTCTGGTGGCGCCGGAACCATGGGCTACGCAGTTCCTGCAGCGATGGGTGCCAAGGTTGGCCAGCCTGATCGTTTAGTTTGGGCAATTGACGGTGACGGTTGCTTCCAGATGACTAACCAAGAGTTGGCTACCTGTGCAATCAACAACATTCCAATCAAGGTTGCCATCATCAACAACTCTTCTCTCGGCATGGTTCGCCAGTGGCAAACCCTGTTCTACAACGAGCGCTACTCAAACACAGATCTGAACACCGGAACTGACACCGTCATGATTCCTGACTTCGTGAAACTGGCTGATGCTTACGGTTGCTTGGCAATTCGCGTTGAAAAAGAAGAAGAAATTGACGCAGCGATTAAGTTAGCAATCGAAACCAACGATCGCCCAGTAGTGATCGATTTCATCGTTAGTCGCGACGCTATGGTTTGGCCAATGGTTGCTGCGGGTCTGTCTAACGACGAAGTTCAGTACGCCCGCGATGCGGCGCCACTCTGGGATGGGATGGAGTAAAGATGTCTAGACACGTACTTTCTCTATTGGTAGAAGACAAACCGGGTATTTTGACTCGAGTGGCAGCGCTATTTGCTCGCCGCGGTTTCAACATTGAGTCGCTAGCTGTGGGTACTACCGAGGTCCAGGGTCTTTCACGCATCACCGTTGTGGTTGGCGTCGAGGGTGCCCCTCTCGAGCAGGTGACCAAGCAGCTGAACAAGTTGATCAATGTGATCAAGGTTGTTGAACTTGAGGCCGATCAGGCAGTTCAGCGCGATCACATGTTGATTAAAGTCCGCACCGATGCCGCAAGTCGCTCGGCAGTTCTTGAGGCAGTAACCTTGTTCCGTGCACGCGTTATCGACGTTGTGAGCGATGCACTAATCATTGAGGTCACTGGCGACACTGCCAAATGTGCTGCCTTCATCAAGGTTCTCGAGCCATTCGGCATCAAGGAATTGGTTCAATCAGGTGTGTTGGCGATGGGTCGAGGCTCAAAGTCAATCACCGAAAAAGTTTTGAAGTAAAAACCTTCAAAGCAAACATGCTTTATCAAAAAGAAAATGCGCTTCACTAAAACTCGCTTCACTAAAAACAAGGAGAAACAAATTGGCTGAAATCTTTTACGACAAGGATGCAGACCTTTCGATCATTCAGGGTCGCAAAGTTGCAGTGCTTGGCTATGGTTCACAGGGTCACGCT
>JBEGUG010000066.1:0-3726 GCA_041179005.1 Actinomycetota bacterium
TTGCTAAGGCATTCGTTGCCTGGGCTCAATATCAACAGGGCACCAACCTAAAGGCTTGGTTGTACCGCATCATGACTAACACCCACATCAACATGTATAACAAGCGAGCCAAAGACCAGGCTAAGGGTGGACTTGACGAACTTGAAGACTGGCAGCTCGGCTCAGCAGAGTCGGTCACTTCGCTTTCTTCACGTTCCGCGGAACTGGAAGCAATTGATAACTTGCCTTCAGACACCATTAAGAATGCGCTACATGAAATTCCGGAAGAGTTTCGCATGGTTGTTTACTACGCGGTTGTTGACGGGCTTCCTTATGCAGAAATCGCCGAGATCATGGGTACGCCGGTTGGCACTGTGATGAGTCGTCTGCACAGAGGTAAAAAACTACTAAAAAAACTTTTGTCTGAATACGCGCACCAAGAGGGTTACGACGTATCTGAAAGTGAAGAAAAGCAGGGGAGCGGTGCATAATGGCCGAATTTGATTGCGAAGAAACTAAACGTCACGTGCACGAATACTTGCACAACGAGTTGTCAGAGCAGGAACTAAAGGATATAACGGGTCACTTAGCTAACTGCGATAGTTGCGAAGGTGACTATGACGTCGAGAACACCATCAACAACGCGGTAAGCCGTGCTTGTGCAGATGTGCCGCCGCAGGAATTAGCCGATGCCATCATGGGACGCATTCGCGATATCCAAAACGGAGTTTCGCACTAAGGATTTATTTGGTTGCTTGATTATTCAGACAATTTATTCAGGTACTGGAATTTCCAGCCATTCGTACCAGCCGCGATTTAGCACCAACCACGCGATTAGCCCGTGGCCAACTTGACCAGGCAAGCCCGCATCAGAGGTTTCAATTTCAAGATTCCAGCCCTCGTGTTCAACAAGTGGTCTGAAGCAATCAACAAATGGAACTCCGCGACGAGCGGCTACATCTTCAAACCCAGAAGCCAAGTGTTCAACTTCGCTGTTAAGTTCTTTATTGCGATGCGGGGTAGGGCCAACCAAGAATGATTCAATTCCTGCGCGCTTGGCTTCGTCGATAATGGTTGCGATGTTTAGGCGGCTTCTAGAAATTGAAATACCAGCAGCTGGGTCATGATTGCTCAGTGCAATAACCAAACGGTTTTCGGTTTCGGCACTAAATCTTCTCTGCACCTCTGACTGCCAACGCTCGGCCAACATCGATGTTGTTTCATCAGGAGCTGGAAGCGCGTAGAAGTCAATGCGCGGAAAATCGCTTGGAGTTTTTGAGGTCACGCGACCTACCCAACCCATTCCTTTTGGATCACCAGCGGCAGATACGATGCCATCGCCCAAAATGACGATGCGCACATCGCGCCTACTCTGCTCTGGCATAACTAGATGCTGAACGCGCGCTCGATAAGGTCTGCCTGCTCAACAGCGTGGCGCTTTGCTGAACCGGTAGCCGGCGATGCACTCGCAGGGCGAGCAACAATCTTGGCAACCTGACCATTCATGTAGCGAGGCAAGAACAAACCGATGTAGGTCCAAGGTCCTTGGTTTGCAGGTTCGTCCTGCACCCATACAAGTTCAGCATTTGGATACTGAGCGTATGTTGCCTTGATCTCGTCAACAGGTGTTGGGTACAGCTGCTCTACGCGAACGATTGCTGTGGTGCCATCGTTGCGCTTCTGAGCCTCTGCCAATAGATCCCAGTAAACCTTGCCTGAACAGAACAGAACGCGCTTTACCTTGCTCTTGTCGAGTCCTTGCTGGTCATCAATAACCGGCATAAAGGTTCCGCTGGTGAATTCTTCAACCGGTGATGATGCCGCCTTCAAGCGCAACATTGACTTAGGTGTGAAAACAATAAGCGGACGCTTTGGATTCGAGTAAGCCTGACGACGCAGTAGGTGGAAGTGCGATGCCGGTGTAGATGGCTGCGCAACTGTCATGTTGTTTTCAGCACACAGCTGCAGGTAGCGCTCGATACGGGCTGAGGAGTGGTCAGGACCCTGACCCTCGTAACCGTGAGGCAAAAGCAAAACAACACCGGAGTGCTGGTTCCACTTTTGCTCTGAAGATGAAATGAATTCATCAATGATTGTCTGAGCGCCATTTGCGAAGTCACCAAACTGTGCTTCCCAAAGTACAAGCGCGTCTGGGTTTTCTACCGCGTAACCGTACTCGTAACCCATTGCCGCGTATTCGCTAAGGAATGAGTCATAGATGTAGAACTTTGCTTGGTTAGCAGAAAGGTTTCTGAGCGGCATCCACTCCTGACCGTTTTCGCGATCGTGGAATACTGCGTGGCGCTGAACGAAAGTGCCGCGTCGACTGTCTTGACCAGCCATGCGAACTGTTTTGCCTTCGACCAAAAGCGAACCGAGTGCTAGTAACTCACCAAAGCCCCAGTCGATGCCGCCCTCGCGACTCATTTCAACGCGCTTGGTTAGCAACTGCTGGAGTTTAGGGTGCACGTGGAAACCAGCTGGCTGATTGTCGTGAGCATTACCGATAAGTTCAACAACCTCACGAGAAATTGCGGTTGCCTTCTCAATGGTTGGGTGATCGCTGGCTGTGGTACCAATACCTTCTGGGCGAGTTGGTAGCGCAGGCGTAGCAATCATGGCTTCGTGAACTTCGGTAAATGCATTCTCAAGTCTGGCCTGGAAACCGGCGTTAGCAGCATCAAACTCTTCGCGAGTAATGTCACCGCGACCAACCAATGACTCAAGGTACAAAGTTCTAACTGAGCGCTTCGCCTCAATCAGGTTGTACATCAGTGGCTGAGTCATCGACGGATCGTCACCTTCATTGTGACCGCGGCGGCGGTAACAGATGATGTCGATTACTACGTCCTTCTTGAACTCCTGACGGAATTCAAAAGCAAGGCGAGATACGCGAACGACAGCCTCTGGGTCATCGCCATTCACGTGGAAAATTGGCGCCTGGATTCCCTTGGCAATGTCTGTTGCGTAAACCGTTGAACGTGATTCCCAAGGTGGGGTAGTAAAACCGACCTGGTTGTTGATCACGATATTGATTGTTCCACCAGTCTTGTAGCCGCGAAGCTGAGACATGTTTAGAACTTCTGGAACTACACCTTGACCGGCAAACGCGGCATCACCGTGGATGATTACCGGTAGTACAGGGTAGACATCAGACTTGATGGCATCGGTTCTGTCTAGCTTGGCTCGAACGATACCCTCTACCACCGGGTTTACGGCTTCAAGGTGTGATGGGTTTGCGGCCAGCGAAACGCGAACCTGCTTACCCTCCATGTTTGTGAAGGTGCCCTCAGTACCCAGGTGGTACTTCACGTCACCTGAACCCTGAACGGATTTGGTATCGGTGTTGCCTTCAAATTCCTTGAACACCTGCCCGTAAGTTTTACCTGCCACGTTTGTAAGAACGTTTAGGCGGCCACGGTGCGCCATACCGATTACAACTTCGTCTAGCTGCGAGTTTGCGGCTTCTTGCAGAATCTCATCAAGTGCGGCAATTGTTGACTCGCCACCTTCAAGGCTGAAGCGCTTCTGACCAACAAATTTGGTCTGCAGGAATGTCTCGAACGCTTCAGATTCGTTTAGCTTCTCTAGAATTCGCATCTGCTCTTCGCGAGAAGGCTTTGCGTAAGGACGCTCAAGCTTGTCTTGGAACCACTTGCGCTGCGCAGGATCTTGAATGTGCATGTACTCAACACCAACGGTGCGGCAGTAACTGTCACGCAAGATCTTGTAGATCTCGCGGAATTC
>JBEGUG010000067.1:0-6243 GCA_041179005.1 Actinomycetota bacterium
TTGGGCCCGCCAGCGCGTTAGCGCTTAGAACTATACCCACCCCCTTGGAGTGGGCCGAAATAAACACTTCGGAATCGACAATACGACACGTGTCAAGTTCAACCCCTGCATTTAGCCCCAACTCGCCTGCCATTGGGCATGGAAACCCAGTGTTTAGGCCTCTGAGCGAGTCGGCGGCCGCCACGGCCATAGCGTCGACAATCCCCTGCAATCGCTGCTGGGAAATCAAATTGAGGGCCACAATCTGACTCAGGCTAAACAGGCAAATTGCCAACGAAACCATCGCCAAAGCCAAGATTGTGCCCGAACCGCGCTCGCCGAAGTTCAAAGTCCTACCTTTCGAGCGCATTGCAGTTCGGCGAAATCAAAAAGCTTGCCAGGTAGTCCAGCAATTTCAAAATTGCGTGACAAATTTACGCAAACCATGTTTTCTCGTGTTTGGATCTCCAAATTGATCTGCTGGGAGGTTGAGTTCATTTCTAAAACTAGGGCGCGAACATTTTCCTGAGTTTCTCCTCTAGCCACTGCACGCGCAGCCATTGCCGCTACGCCAACTAATTTCATCCGCTCGATTTGCAGCGCGAACGCACCTAACGTAATTGCAATCACCAGCGATACCGCCGGCATGGCCAACGCCAGTTCAGCAGTAACGGAACCTTTGTCACTCCACGCTTTGTTATTCCACGGTTTTCTACTCCACAGTCGCTGCATCACCATTTGGATTTGTAAAAGTCAGAGCACTCTTGACGAGGTCAAAAAGAATTGTTCTCACTTCATCGGACCGCATAATCACAACCAGCAATCCCGCAAAGCCCACAGCAGCCATCGTTGCAATAGCGTACTCTGCGGTTGCCGCTCCGGTTTCATCGCGCCATAGTTTCATGTTTCCTTTCTACTGCTGACTATTTGACAGCAAGCTGATCGCTATCGGAACTATCGATAGCAAAATGAATGCGGGTAGCACAGCCACCCCAAGGGGAATCATCAATTTCACGCTCAAGCGCGCAATCCGATTTGAAATCTGAAAACGTAAATCTTCACGGAGTCGATCAGCACTGGACAAAATTATTTGTGTCAGTGCAGCACCGGTAGTTCTAGAAAGTTCGGCGGCCTCATCTAATACCGCTACATCTTGAGTCGAAACCTCCACGGTGAAAACGTTTTGGTAGTTGTTCGCGGCTGTTGCTCGAGCGCTGTCCAAGGGCAGACCTGCTTGGAGTCCAATCAATACGCAATCCAAATAAGCTCCCGGATCTAGGCCCTCTGGCAAGGCCTTGGCCAACAGCCTTTTAGTCCAGTAGTGGCCGGTAACCAGTAGCCCAGCGCCCAGGCACACAGAGAGCAGTCCAAGTAAAGAACCAATGATGGCGCCAAACGGGTTCATCCCAGTCAGTTGCGCCAGCACCAGGGCAACAACCGGCAAACCCATAACCAACTTTGACGTTGATTGTGGTCCAGCAAAAGCCAGCTCAACCTCTTTGGCATTTTTGTCACTTCTTTCGAACACTTCGATAATGCGATTCAATGCCAGCACCACTGGGCCGCCTAGTTGCTGTGCCAAAGACCAAACCAACTCAAACTGCTTTGCATCCGCGCTAGGCATTCGTGAGATTTCTGCTTCGCAAATTTTATGTGCTTGCTGTGCCGGCAACCCCGCGCTGATTAGCGCCGCTACTCGGCGAACTGTTTCTGACGAACGAGCTTCCGGTGAACGAGCATTTTCTTTTTTTAATTCAATTAAATTTGTCAATCTCCACCACCCTGCGCGAGTCAACGTGAATCAACCAGGTGAATGCTGATCGCATTTGTTCCCCGATGGACTCGGCATCAAAACCTTCGGCTCTGCCGATAGCATTTACGCGAGGCATGACATCGGCAATTGAGTTCGCGTGGATGGTTGTGCCAGCACCTTGGTGTCCGGTATTCAGAGCTTGCAACATCACAATCAATTCGGCACCGCGAACTTCACCAACGGCAATTCGGTCCGGACGCATTCGCAAAGCTTCGCGCACTAGACGCGCAAGGTTTATTTCTCCGCGACCCTCAATATTTGCCTGACGTGTTTGCAGTGAAACAAAGTTGGCGCCCTCTAAACCCAACTCGGCAACATCTTCAAGCGTGATGACTCTTTCCCCGATGCATTCGGAAAGCATTGCCCGCAGCAAAGTGGTTTTTCCGCTGCCGGTTGATCCTGAAATCAAAAAACTTTCGCGGTCCTGAATGATTTGCTTCAAGGCACTCAGGTGCGATTCATCGAACATGCCAAATTGCGCAAGTTGCTCAAGACCAAAGAGCCGATTCAGGTGAACGCGAATTGAAAGTAGGGTCTCGGCATTGCAACCAGAGGCCAGGGCTGCGTGAACCCTGAGGCCACCGATTGAAACATCTGCAAACGGGTTAGCTTGATCCAGATGCCGACCACCCAGACCAATCAACCGCTGGGCCAGTTGCCCCAGTTCGGCTTCCGACTCAAAGGGGGTCTGCAGCTGCTGAAGCCCCGAGTCTGACCGCTGGGCCCACACCTGCCCCCAGCCATTGACCAGCAGATCGGTCACCCCGGGCATAGCCAGCAGGCCGGCTAGTTTGGGGCCAACTGCCTCTAGAGGGGTCAAAACCTGCAGATTCATGGCCCAAGCATCGGTGTTTCAAGGGGTTTATGGCCTAGAAGACCTGAATCTGTGGATAAAGGCAACCTAAATAGGACTTAAATTAGGGGGCCCCAGACTCTTGGGGGAAGTGTCTGGGGCCTGGCGATATCAATTGGGGGAACTGATATCGCAAGTTAACGACAAGCGCTAACAGATAGATACTAAGGCGGAAAACCGAACATTTATTCCTAAAACGCTCGTTTTATCTGTGAATAGTCCTAGAAAAGTTTTTTATGGCAGGATTACTCGCAGGTTACAAACCCGTATGGAGGACAAAGATGTCTCAGGAACACCGCCACTTCGCGCCGTCTACCGACTTCGCAAAGAACGCGATTGCACAGCCAGGAATTTACGAAGAAGCCCAGAAAGATCGCCTAGGTTTTTGGTCAAAGCAAGCAAAGCGCTTGCACTGGCACAAGCCATTTACTCAGGTTCTGGACTGGAGCGAGGCACCGTTTGCTCGTTGGTTCCACGATGGCGAACTGAACATCTCTTACAACTGTCTTGACCGCCACGTAGTGGCAGGTAACGGTGACCGCATAGCCATTCACTTTGAAGGTGAGCCTGGCGATACTCGCACAATTACATACTCACAATTAACCGATGAGGTTAAGCGCGCCGCAAACGTATTGACCAACCTTGGAATTAAAGCTGGCGATCGCGTTGCGATTTACATGCCTATGATTCCGGAAGCAATTGTTGCGATGCAGGCTGTTGCACGAATTGGTGCAGTGCACTCAGTTGTCTTTGGTGGTTTCTCTGCCGACTCACTTAGCACTCGCATTGAAGATGCGCAGGCAAAACTTGTAATTACCGCAGACGGTGGTTACCGAAAAGGAAAAGCCACCGCACTGAAACCTGCGGTTGACATGGCGCTCGATGGTGGCAAATGCCCATCGGTGCAGAATGTTTTGGTAGTCAAGCGCACCAATCAAGAAGTCGATTGGAAAGATGGTCGCGATCTTGACTGGGCAGAGCAGTTGGACGGCGCAAGCGCAGAACACGAAGCTAAGGGTTTCAACGCGGAGCACCCGCTTTTCATTCTTTACACCTCGGGTACAACTGGAAAACCAAAAGGTATTTTGCACTCAACCGGTGGTTACCTGACTCAAGCTGCGTACACTCACAAGAACGTTTTTGATCTGCACGAAGAAAAAGATGTTTACTGGTGTACCGCCGATGTTGGTTGGATTACCGGACACAGCTACGTGGCCTATGGTCCGCTAGCAAACGGCGCAACTCAGGTTATTTACGAAGGTACCCCTGACTCACCCGACTGGAGTCGCTGGTGGAAGATCGTTGAGAAGTACAAAGTTTCAATTCTTTACACCGCTCCAACAGCAATTAGAAGCTTTATGAAACTGGGCGAAGAGATGCCAAACGCCCACGACCTCAGCAGCATTCGCGTGCTTGGTTCGGTTGGTGAGCCAATCAACCCAGAAGCCTGGATGTGGTACCGCAACGTGATCGGCGGCGGCAGCGCCCCAATCGTTGACACTTGGTGGCAGACCGAAACCGGAGCGATCATGATCTCCCCACTACCTGGAATCACAACCCTGAAGCCGGGTTCAGCCCAGCTAGCGCTTCCTGGAATTGAAATCAAAATTCTTGACGACGATGGCAAGGAACTTGGTCGCGAAGAGCCAGGTCTGTTGACCATTACCGAACCGTGGCCATCAATGCTTCGTGGAATTTGGGGAGACCCAGACCGATACAAGGAAACTTACTGGTCAAAGTTTGACGGAATTTATTTCGCGGGCGATGGCGCAAAGTTCGATGATGAGGGTGACCTTTGGTTGCTTGGTCGCGTTGATGACGTGATGAATGTTTCAGGTCACCGACTTTCAACTGCTGAAATTGAATCGGCTCTTGTCTCGCACCCATTTGTTGCAGAAGCTGCGGTTGTTGGTGCGAAGGATGAGACCACCGGACAAGCCGTGGTTGCGTTTGTAATTTTGCGTCAGGATCAACTAAAGGCTGCAGGTTCAGATGCAGACGTGAGCAAGATTCTTCGCGATCACGTGACCAAGGAAATTGGTCCAATCGCGAGACCACGCACCATCATGGTGGTTGCAGAACTTCCTAAGACTCGTTCAGGAAAAATCATGCGCCGACTTCTTCGCGATGTTGCAGAAGATCGTCCGGTTGGTGACGTAACTACCCTCGCTGATACATCGGTGATGGATATTATTTCTGGAAAAATTGCTGGGGGTGCATCAGATTAGTAAACGCGTACAAGTGTTTACTAGATGCGCCCAGATAATGGGCTCAACTACCTCAACGATTAACTAGAGTTAAACCCGAAATCCCACCACGCTCTCTCTGTGGTGGGATTTCGCTTTAAGGTTGATTACTTAAACTCAGCAATAATTTCTAGTTCAACCGCTGAATCAAGTGGCAGCGCTGGAACTCCGACTGCACTTCGTGCGTGCGATCCAACATCTCCAAAAACTTCGCCGAAAAATTCGCTGGCTCCGTTGATGACTCCGGGAATTGCGGTGAATTCTGGAACAACCGATACGAAACCAACAACCTTTACGATTCGGGTCACACGATCTAGATCACCGATGGCTAACTTCACTGCGGCGAGCGCATTTAGGGCACAGAGGCGAGCCAAGTCTTTGGCATCTTCGGCGCTAACGTCGCGGCCGACCTTGCCGGTCATTGGCAATGCCCCGTCCACGAAAGGCAGCTGCCCAGAGGTGAAGCAAAGGTTGCCAGTCACCACCGATGGCACGTAGGCGGCCACAGGCTTCGCGACCGCTGGCAGCGGAAATCCAAGTTCGGCCAATCGGGCTTCAATTTTGCTCATTTTGGCCCCTCCCTAGCTTGCCTGGATAGGGCGCTTGAAGAAGGCCACTAGGCCACCCTCTGGCCCGGTGACGATTTGGACCAATTCCCAGCCTTCTGAGCCCCAATTATTCAAAATTGCCGTCTCTTTGTGCAGTAATAAGGGGGTTGTTATGTACTCCCACTTCAACATTTACAGATTCCTCTCAGAAGTTGTCAGGTAACCTAGAGTTTATGTCTGGTTCACAGCACAAGCCCGAAAGTTTCGCAAAGGGCTTCCTCAAATTCATCGGTTTATCGTCATTGGCCGGTATTTTGGGCATCGCCTTGCTGGCCCCGACAGCCCTAGTCAGTGGCGTGGCGGCTACCGCCGGTATCACCATTTTTGAGAACCTGCCTGACTACATCAAGCCAATCAACGCCTCTCAGTCGTCAACCCTTTACGCCACCAAAGATGGCCAACCGGTTGAAGTGGCCAAGTTTTATCACGAGAACCGCATCTCGATTGATTACAACCAGATGTCCCCAAATATTCGCAACGCCGTAGTTGCCACCGAGGACCCTCGGTACTTTGAGCACGGCGGAGTGGACTGGCTTTCACTGGTTCGCGCCACCATCACCAACGCGGCATCGCTTGGAAATGGCCCTGGTGGTTCAACCATCACCATGCAGTACGTCAAGAATTCTTTGGTTGAGGCAGCTAACTTGGCTGGCGATGAAGAAGGCGTTATCGCGGCTACCCAGGGTGGCCTCGGCGGAATCGACCGCAAGATTCGTGAAATCCGATTGGCAATTGCCCTTGAGG
>JBEGUG010000068.1:0-2584 GCA_041179005.1 Actinomycetota bacterium
GGCTGGTCTTCTGTTCTGGCGGTTACTGGCTTAGGCGCTTTAGGCTTCTTCTCTAACATGCCCAATAGTCTAACAAAGTAGAATTTAGCCAAATGGTAAAAATCCTCGTTTTAGACAACTACGACAGCTTTGTCTACACGCTCAATGGTTATCTGCAGCAGCTGGGTGCAGAGACTGAGGTGCTACGCAATGACTGCGTTGCCGAGGCGGATTTGCCTGAACTTTTGGCCAAGTATGACGCGGTGCTAATCAGCCCGGGTCCTGGCACTCCGGCCGATGCCGGCCTCAGCATTCCAGTGGTGAAGTTGGCCCTCAAGAGCGGTCAGCCGGTATTCGGAGTTTGCCTTGGCCACCAGTCAATCGCCGAAGCCATGGGCGCTACCGTCACCAGCGCTCCAGAACTTATGCACGGCAAAACATCGATAGTGAATCACGACGATTCGCTAATCTTCAAAGGGATTCGCCAAGATTTCAATGCAACCCGATACCACTCGCTAGCCGTAGTGGATTCAACCGTTCCAGCTGATCTTTTAGTTACCGCCCGAACCTCAAAGAGTGAGACTTCAAAAGGCGGCGTGATCATGGGTCTGCAGCACAAGTCGCTACCTATTTATGGAGTGCAGTTTCACCCAGAGAGTGTGCTGACCGAATCTGGTTACCAAATGCTTGGCAACTGGTTGGAATCAATCGGTCTTAAGGGTGCTGCAGAAAAAGCAAAGGGTTTGAGCCCGCTAGTTAATTTGAACTAGTTTTTGCTGAACGCGTTACTGAACGCAACCAACGTAAAGAATCACAGCTGAACCCTGCGGGGCTAGTCCCGGCTGAACAGATTGATCAACCACGATAGTTCCCTGTGCTCCAGTGCATTCTTCACGAGTGGTGATTGAAACCGGCAAACCAACCGCAGGCGCGCTCATAGCCGCACGAGCCTCGCTAATGTTTAGGTTGCGAACATCAGGAACCAAAACTTTTCCGTTAGAAATTATTAGGTTTACTGCTGAGCCTTCTGGCACATCGGTGTTTAGACCAGGAAGAGTCTCAACAACTTTTCCGGCTGCAACATTTGCCGAAGGACCTTGCGTGATTGTGCCGAGGGTGAGTTTGATTGCGGCAAGCACTCCGGCCGCCTCAGACTCAGTCAAACCGGCAAGCGATGGAACCTTCACGGTGCTGGCACCAGATGAAACATAAACGGTAATCATCTGACGATCGCCAACTGTTGTTCCCGCAATTGGATCGGTGCGAATAATTTGATCCGCAGGAATCATTGCGTTTGGTTCAGCAACCTTAGATACGAGTAGTCCCTGAGCGGTTAGTGCTGAGTAGCCATCGGTGTAGGTTTTGCCAACCACATCAACAACAGCAATGCCGCCACCAGGCTGAATGTTCAAGTTGAAGTTTCCGAATGAAACCAACCAAACAATCAAACCAATAAGCACAACCGATGCCGCCGACACAACAGTAACCACAAGAGATTTAGACGGACTGTTAATTCCATCAAGCAGAGGTGCCGGTGAAGAACCGGTGTTGGTTGGAAGTTCAACACCAAGTGTTGAGAACGGATTTGTTGCTGGTGTGCGCAGGTCATCCCACTGCACATCAGCAGGCGCATCGGAAGATTTGAACTTGTCAAAGAAGTTTGACTTCTTTTCTTCGGCAAGAATTTCTTCTGCGGCCGGAACTGGCTTTATCACTGTGGTGTTTGATGCACCAGCTGCGTTTAGAAGTGCTTCGAAATCATCTTCGGCAACGTCTGCACTTGCGGCGCTTGCAGAAGCATCGCCGCCCTCGAGTGTCCAAGAGGTAGTTGTGATAGGCGCGCTCATTGTTGGAACAGCGTTCACCGGCTTTGCGATTGGTGTTCCGTTTGCAGCAGCAATTAGGTGCTCACGGAATTCTTCTGCAGTTTGGAAACGCTCTTCGCGATCTTTAGCAAGACCCTTCAGAACAACCTCATCAAGTTCTGGCGAAATGCTTGAATCAAATTGTGATGGTGGAATCACAGCTTCTGATACATGCTGGTAAGCAACCGATACTGCGCTCTCACCCTTGAAAGGTGGACGGCCGCAAAGCATTTCGTAAAGCAAAACTCCGGTTGAGTACAAATCGGTGCGGGCATCAACTTGCTCACCCTTTGCTTGTTCTGGCGAGAAGTATTGTGCTGTGCCAACGATGCCCGATGTGTGAGCCTGAGTTGCTGATGAATCTGAAATTGCGCGAGCAATACCAAAGTCCATCACCTTTACCTGGCCGGCATCGGTGATCATGATGTTGGCAGACTTAATGTCGCGGTGGATTACACCCGCGCGGTGTGAAAATTCAAGAGCGGTTAGAACACCGGTGGTCCACTCGAGTGCTTCGTGACGAGTTAGACGACGTTCGTGCAAAAGATCGCGCAGCAATTTACCGCTAACGAATTCCATAACAATGAACGGGTACTTGTGCTGGTTGCCGTATTCATCGGTGGTAATTTCTTCACCGGCATCGTAGATACGAACGATTGTTGGGTGACCCATGCGAGCTGAGGCCTGGGCCTCCTGGCGAAAACGCGCTTCGAAGGCAGGGTCGTTGGCAAGATCAGACT
>JBEGUG010000069.1:0-6932 GCA_041179005.1 Actinomycetota bacterium
TGACACCGCGATGCGCTTTGGTGTGCACCGCGCAGACGGAACCGAGCTTCAGTACATTCCGTCATCTGTGTTGGGTGTTAATGAAATTGCACCGCTAACCATGGCTGCGGCCATGGCAGGAATTTCAAACAACGGAATTTTCTGTTCTCCAATTGCCATCGACAAGGTAATCGTAAGAAACACTAAATCAGAGCTAAAGGCGCCGTCATCGAACTGTTCAGTTGCGGTGTCACCTGAGGTTGCTGCTGGAATGACCTACGCGATGCAGCGAGTTATTTCTGGTGGTACCGGTGGTGCTTCTGCAACCGGCGACAAAACTCCACTAGCCGGTAAGACTGGAACAACCGACTCTGGTGTGCACACCTGGATGACGGGTTTCTCTTCAGAGGTTGCTACCGCTACTTGGGTTGGCAACGTGGTTGGTACCAAGTCTTTGAGTAGCTTGCGACTAAACAAAAAAGCTGCCAACACCGTTCGTCACGATATTTGGCGAACCATCATGCAAGCCGCGAACAAGAAGTATCCGGGCACTGCATTCCCTGCACCACCTGAGGGAATGACTGGAACCACAATGATTTCAATCCCTCAGGTAGCCGGTAGCGCACCTGATGCGGCCGTTGAACTTATCAAGGCATCTGATTTGAATGCCAAGGTCGCCACCAGCCCAGTGACATCTTCACTGCCAAGCGGAAGCGTTGCGTACACCAAACCTGCTGCAGGTGCCGTGCTACCTAGAGGTTCGCAGATCAAGGTCTTTGTAAGTGCCGGTGGTGCTGAAACGGTTCCAGACGTTTCAGGAATGTCAGTGACCAATGCAAAGTCAACTTTGCTTTCAGCGGGTTTCTCGGCCGTTAGTGAGCCACAGCCATCACAGGGTCAGTTCTTCATCCATCACCCAACTATTCCAAAGGGAAGAGTGGTGGGCACAGACCCGGCTGCCGGTTCTGCTGCAGATAGGGCTGGCGCAATTCTGCTGATCATCAGCTCAGGTCCGTAATCATGGAATGGCTTTTGGGCCTGCTATTCATTGCGATTGCCGCTGCCATCTGGGGAATTGGAATTGAAAGATTTCTTTTCACCGTGAGACGTGAAACAGTCAATGTGCTCCCCAAGAACTCCCCCGCAATCACTGTCCTACACATTGGCGATATTCACCTAGCACCTTGGCAGAAACGTAAAGCCAAGTTTGTACATTCGCTTGGTGCGCTCAAACCAGATCTTGTAATTAACACCGGTGACAACCTTGGTCACGCGGCCGCGATCGGACCAGTCCTCACCGCGCTTGCACCTGTGCTGCAGTTGCCCGGTGTTTTCGTAAACGGTTCAAATGACTACTACGCTCCAGTGCTTAGAAATCCACTTGGCTACCTGGCCAGGCCATCCGAACGCAGCGAAGGTCCTGTGCTTGATACTCCGCGGCTTACTGCTGGCTTCAGATCAGCCGGTTGGTTGAACCTAAATAATCGCGAGGGCCAGCTGTCAATCAAGGGCGTGAAACTTGGTTTCATTGGTGTTGATGATGCACACGATGAATTAGACAATTTGGATTCCATCAAGCCACAGGCAAATGCACTAGCCAACTCCGATATTTTGATTGGCGTGAGCCACGCTCCATACCTTCGAGTTTTGGAAGCCATGGGCACTGCCGGTGCATCAATCATTTTTGCCGGTCACACCCACGGCGGTCAGGTTTGTCTGCCGGGTATCGGTGCGCTAACTACAAATTGTGATTTGCCGAATAAATATGCAAAGGGCATTAGTGCTTGGCGATTTGCCGAACGAGATGTTTTGCTAAACGTTGTTGCCGGATTAGGTCATTCGATTTTTGCGCCGGTCAGATTCTTCTGCAGACCAGAAGTGCGACTACTAACTCTTATAGCCAAAGATTAATTGCGGATGCCTCGGCATCGGGGTTTAAAGGTTGATGCTCCAAACGCGTGGACCAAGAGCAATCCATTCACCGGTTTGGTTTTCACATCGGGCGTTTATATCTTCAACAAAACAGCTAATGGAACCCACGGTGATTTGGCTGCCGCTCGGCAAAATCTGAGCTACTGCAGGATCTTGAAATTGACCCGATGCACACGGGAACTCAGCGATCTCACCCATCTCAGGCTTAGCAGCCCAAAGCTGAACCTGGTACCCGTAACTTCCTTCGCAACCTTCGGCCGGTGGGATAGGAAGGTACTGCGCAGCGGCTTCATTCTGCTCGCACAAAACTCGATCTTCTTCTGGTGTGATGGTGCACCAGGTTGGGCCTTCGCCTGCCCTGAAACTAAACCAGCCAAAACCGTCGTCATACATCGCCGGATCAACCTCGGTAAGCGGAGAGCTCGGGGCCTGAGGAACCAAAGCCTGATCCGGGGTTGGAGTTGGCTTGGATGATGCGACTGGGGCATTGCCCCCATCGGCGGGCGTTGCACACGCCCCAAGTGTGAGAGCAAGACCCAAGCTCACTGCAGCAGCAAGAAGTCTAGACATATCTAAAGGTTATCCCTAGGAAAGATGAAACCCACCAAGACTCGCGTCCGGTGGGTTACGTTTTTGTAAAAATACTTTTGCTGCTTAAAACTCTTTCGCAACCAATTCTGCGATTTCATAAGTGTTCAAAGCGGCACCCTTTCGCAGGTTGTCGCCCACGACGAACAATTCGATGGAGTTTGGGAAGTCCAATGACTGACGGATGCGACCAACGAAGGTTGGATCCTGACCCACGACCATCGCTGGAGTTGGGTAGAGCTGCTTCTCTGGCTCGTCAACTACACGGATGGTTGGCTGCTTGCTTAGAACCTCGCGCACCTCGTCTGGGGTTAGCGGGTTAGCAAACTTTGCATGCACAGTTAGTGAGTGGGAAACCTGAACTGGAACTCGAACGCAACTGGCAGCAACCTTTAGGTCGCTAATGCCTAGAATCTTGCGGGATTCGTTACGAACCTTTAGCTCTTCCGATGAGTGCCCACCCTCTTTGAGTGAACCTGCAAATGGAATAACGTTTAGGGCAATTGGGTGAGCCCATGGTGAATCGCTAAGGTCAACTCCTGCCGCGGCAAGGGCCTTGCGAACGTCATCGGTGTTGGTTCCTAGAGAAGGATCCTTGCCAACGATACCCATCTCTAGCGCTAGCTCATCGATGCCAACGGCACCTGCACCTGATACTGCCTGGTAGCTAGAAACTACAAGCTCTTCAAGCTTCCACTTGTCATGTAGCGCGCCCATCGCCGCCATCATGGTCAAGGTGGTGCAGTTTGGGTTCGAGATAATTCCGCGCGGGCGATTCTTGGTTTGCTCAGGATTTACCTCTGGCACAACTAGCGGCACATCTGGATCCATGCGGAATGCACCGGAGTTGTCAACGGCAACTGCGCCGCGCTCGGCAGCAATGGGTGCCCAAACTTCTGAAACTTCGTCTGGCACATCGAACATTGCAATGTCAATGCCGTCGAATGCCTCAGGAGAAAGTGCAACCACGGTTAGTTCTTCGCCGTGAACGGTAATCTTCTTGCCGGCAGAACGAGCCGAGGCGATTAGGCGAATCTCGCCCCAAATATTTGGACGGCTGTTGATAATGCCGATCATAACGGTGCCAACTGCACCGGTTGCGCCTACTAGAGCGAGATTTGGTTTGGCCATGGTTATCGTCCTGTTCCTGCGTAAACAACAGCTTCAATGTCGCTGTCTAGTCCAAAAGCGGTGTGTACTGCACGAGCCGCGGCGTCAACCTGGTCATCACTGGTGATTACCGAGATGCGAATTTCTGAGGTTGAAATCATTTCAATGTTAATACCAGCCTCAGCAAGCGCGCGAAACATCGTTGCTGAAACTCCAGAGTGGGTGCGCATACCTGCACCAACTACAGATAGTTTTCCGATTTCTTCGTCAATTTCTAAGGTACGGAAACCGAGTGAGGCTTTGGCTGCCTCGAGAGCAGCGGAAACCTTCTTGGTGTCAGCCTTAGGGCAGGTGAAACCGATGTCACTAACCGCATCAACAACGTCAGAACCGGTTGGAGTGTTCTGCACGATCATGTCAATGTTGGCTCCGGCATCTGCGACCAGCTGGAACAACTCCGCTGCCTTACCTGGAACGTCTGGAATACCAATCACCATAACTTTGGTCTGACCCTTGTCGATTGCTACGCCTGATACGACTGACTCTTCCATGCCTGCTCCTGCTTTTCCTGAATAAACGATTGTTCCTGGGTCGGTGCTGAATGTTGAACGAACACTTAGATCTACATTGTGACGGCGTGCAAATTCCACCGCGCGAATGTGCAGAATCTTTGCTCCGGCTGCTGCCAACTCAAGCATTGACTCAACGTCAATAGCATCTAGTTTCTTGGCACCCTTAATAACTCGTGGGTCTGAGGTGTAAACGCCGTCAACGTCTGAATAAATCTCGCAAAGGTCTGCGTTTAGGCCGGCTGCTAGAGCCACGGCTGTGGTGTCTGACCCACCGCGACCAAGTGTGGTGATGTCTTTGGTTTCGCGGTTGAATCCCTGGAAGCCGGCAACGATTGCGATGTTGCCTTCGTCAACTGACTCACGAATTCGCTCAGGGGTAACTTCTGCGATGCGGGCATTTCCGTGAACGCTGTCGGTCACGATTCCGGCTTGTGAACCGGTGAAAGATTGTGATTTAGCACCAAGCGCGTTAATTGCGATGGCAAGCAGTGACATCGAGATGCGCTCACCTGAGGTGAGCAGCATGTCTAGCTCGCGCGGAGACTTGTATGGATCATCGGCTACAGAGTTAGCCAAATCTAGAAGTTCATCGGTGGTATCACCCATTGCTGAAACCACAACGACAACCTGGTTGCCGGCTTTTTGGGTTTCGATTACGCGCTTGGCTACGTGCTTGATTTTGTCGGCATCACCTACGGATGAACCGCCAAACTTTTGCACAATCAGAGCCAAGACCGTATCTCCTTGAAATGGGGATTTGCGGCCGAAAACCGCTTGAAGTCTCTAGTTTAGTTGACGGTTCGGCGTCCCTCAAATGCCCTGCCAAGAGTCACTTCATCGGCGTATTCGAGGTCTCCGCCAACAGGCAAACCTGAGGCCAATCTTGAGATCTTGATGCCCAGCGGGCTAAGCATGCGGGTTAGGTAGGTAGCGGTTGCTTCGCCCTCCAGGTTTGGGTCGGTGGCAATAATGACCTCTTGAATCTCAGTGTTGCCAAGTCTGGCCATGAGTTCTTTGATGCGCAACTGGTCTGGGCCAATGCCCTCGATTGGGCTGATTGCGCCGCCCAGCACGTGATACAAACCACGGAATTCTCTGGTGCGCTCGATGGCCTGAACATCTTTAGATTCTTCAACCACGCAGATGGCGGTGCGATTGCGACGAGCATCACGACAGATGTTGCACTGCGATTCCTCGGTCACGTTGCCGCAAATTTCACAGAAGCGCACACGTTCTTTAACCTCTAGTAATACTTGAGCAAGTTTTTGCGCCTGGTCGTCTTCAGTTTGCAAAAGGTAGAAAGCAATTCGCTGCGCAGACTTTGGGCCCACACCGGGCAGACGACCAAGTTCATCGATCAGTTCTTGAACAACGCCCTCGTACATTACTTACCGTTCTTGTCTTGCATCGGCTCGGCGCCTAGCATTTCGCGAAGGAGTGATTCGCCGTAGCGTGCTGATTCGTCGGCCATTCCAGAGTTGCGTGACTTAGCCTCCGGTGCATCCTCGACCGGTGCTGGTTCTTCTGCGGCAGGCTCTTCTATAGGTTCGTCGGCAACAGGTTCAGCAACTTTTGGCTTAGCCGCAACAGGTTCCTTTACAACCGCGATAGGAGTTGTTGCCGGCGCTTCTTGCTTTGCATCGATTTGAGCTTTGAACTTAACCTGAACGCCAAGCACATCCATGATTGCACCGCGTAAAACCTCAGATGCGCCATCGGAGTTTTTGAATGAATCCAAATCTTTTTGGCTAAGGAACTTCAGAGTGAGAACATCGCCGGTGAAATCAATCACATTGAGTGCAAAAGCAACCATCCAGGCAGCCTTAGATTTCTTGTTCACGATGGTCAAGATGTTTGGCCAGGCATCACGGAATTGAAGCAGTGTGATTCCGCCAACTCCAGCCGGAGCCGACACCGCTGCAATCCTGTCTGCTGCTGGGTTTGCTTGCTTGGGTGCTTGTGTTGCGGCCGGCGCAGGTGCCGAAGATTGCGTGGCAGGTGCAGAAATTGGTGAATGCGCTGACTGTTCTGCTCCCCCACCCATTCCAATACGACGTTCAAGTCTTTCGATGCGAGCCAGTGAACCAACCTCAGTCTGATCACTTGAAGGCACCAGTACCTTGGCGCACATCAACTCAAGGTGAAGCTTTGGTGAGGTAGCGCCTGACATCTCTGTTAGCGCGGTGTTTACGGTTTCAGCGGCGTGGGTTAGTTCAGCTAATCCAAAGACAAGTGCCTGAGTTTTCATTTTCTCAAGTTCATCAGATGGAATTCCACGCAGCACATTCTTGGCTTCTTCTCCAACCGAAAGAATCACAATTAGATCGCGCAGGTGTTCAAGTAGGTCTTCAACGAAACGACGTGGGTCTTGACCGGTTTGGATTACCTTGTCAACGCTGGCGAATACTTGCGCAGAGTTCTTGGCACCAAAGGCATCAATTACTTCATCAAGTAGTGCCGCGTGAGTGAAACCAAGCAGCGCGGCAGCGCGGTCGTACTCAACCTTGCCACCCTCGCTCCCGGCAATCAGCTGATCAAGAAGAGAAAGTGAATCACGAACTGATCCGCCGCCTGAGCGAACCACTAGTGAAAGAACACCAGGTGCAACGTCGACTTTTTCGCTTACTGAAAGCTGCTCAAGGTACTCAAGCATCTGTGCAGGTGGCACCAAACGGAACGGATAGTGGTGGGTGCGAGAACGAATTGTGCCGATGACTTTATCGGGTTCGGTGGTTGCAAAAATAAACTTCA
>JBEGUG010000070.1:0-10344 GCA_041179005.1 Actinomycetota bacterium
GTTCCGATATCCATACCCCGATAAAACTGCATTGAATCAGCGTTGACGATTTCTGCTTTGCCTCCGGCTGCAACAATCTGCTCAACGATGGAAAGGCCTAGGTCAGATTTACCGGCACCGGTTGGACCAACCACGGCGATGAGCTTGTTCTGCATTAGTGAGTGTGGTCGGGTGCGCCAATAGTTGGTAGACCAAGTGAAACTGTGGCCTTAGTCGAACCGGCTGCAGACGACCCAGAAGCGGGTACTGCGCAGGCAGCAGCCTCGGCACGATCCCAAGCATCGCCCGCGATGGTTTTGCGAACAGTGAAGTTAGTTTGGTTGTCTGCAAGTAGGTGATACGGAGCAGCATCTGTAATTTTTACGGTCACGATGTCGCCAGGTCTTGGAGCCTGCGCGTCGGCAGGCACTTCAAAGTGAACCAGGCGATTCTCAGGACTACGTCCAGACATGCGCGCAGTGGCATCGTCCTTACGACCCTCGTAGGAAACCAAGACCTCAAGCTCAAGGCCAATCTGAGTTTTGTTTTCCTGAAGTGCAACTTCGTTCACCAGTGCCATCAAACGTTCGTAGCGTTCCTGAACCACGGCCTTTGGAATTTGATCTTCCATGTCAGCAGCAGGCGTGCCAGGACGCTTTGAGTATTGGTAGGTGTAGGCAGCGGCGAATTTTGCTTCGCGAACCACTCTCATGGTTTCTAGAAAGTCTTTTTCGGTTTCGCCAGGGAAGCCAACGATGATGTCGGTGGTGATTGCCGCATTTGGAATCTGTTCACGAACTCGGTCAAGAATTCCTAGGTACTTGTCACTCCTGTAACTGCGGCGCATGTCCTTCAGCACCTTGTCGCTTCCGGACTGCAAAGGCATGTGTAGCTGCGGCATGACGTTGTGAGTTTCGGCCATTGCATCAATAACGTCATCGGTGAATGCGGCAGGGTGCGGGCTGGTAAAGCGCACACGCTCTAGTCCCTCAATGTCTCCACAAGCGCGAAGCAACTTTGCAAATGCGCCCTTGTCGCCAAATTCAACGCCATAGGTGTTTACGTTCTGCCCGAGCAGTGTGACTTCGATGACGCCTTCGGCAACCAGTGCTTTTATCTCGCCAAGAATTTCACCCGGACGGCGGTCTTTCTCTTTTCCGCGAAGACTTGGCACGATGCAGAATGTGCAGGTGTTGTTGCAACCAACCGATATCGAGACCATGCCCGAATAGGTTGAATCGCGCTTGGTTGGCAGATCGCTTGGAAAGGTTTCAAGAGCCTCAAGAATCTCAATCTGCGCCTCGTGATTATGGCGAGCACGTTCAAGCAGTGCAGGCAATGAGCCTATGTTGTGAGTACCAAAGACCACGTCAACCCATGGGGCCTTCTTGATGATGGTTTCGCGATCCTTCTGAGCTAGGCAACCACCAACGGCCACCAGGATGTCTGGGTTCTCCATCTTTTTTTCATTGAGGATTCCAAGATTGCCGTATAGCTTATTGTCGGCATTTTCACGAACAGCGCAGGTGTTGAAGACAACGACATCGGTGTTGCCTGATTCACCGGGAACGTAGCCAGCGCCCTCAAGTAGACCGGTCAGGCGCTCGGAGTCATGAACGTTCATGGCACAGCCATAGGTGCGAACCTCGTAGGTGCGCGGTGCCTGCTGTGTGATTGTCATGATGACATCAGTTTACTTGGGGACTTGAATTGTGCCCCTAGGAGCATTTGCTACTGATTCTCTTGGGCGTAGGAGTCTTCGGCGAACCTAATGGCAGCAAACACCGCGCTGCTCGCGTATCCCTTGCGTTGCAGGTAACCGGCTAGGCGACGGGTGCGCACGTCTTTTTCTAAGTGCGCCATCTGGCGAAACCGCCTGGTCGCTAGTTGCTTGGCTGATTCAAAATCATCCTCGGCGGTGATGCCTGAGATTGCTTCTTCAACCAACTCTTGGCTCACGCCCTTGTCGTTGAGCTCTCGCTTGATAGCCGACTTAGCCAAACCCTTGTAGTTTCGGCGACTGTTGACGATTGTTTCTGCGTACGCAGCGTCGTCAATCAGGCCAACCTCAGTGAAACGTTCAATTACTCGCTCGGCAATCTCAGAATCGATTTCACGTTGTTCAAGAATTTTCCGGAGCTGTGAGGTTGATTTTGCGCTGCGAGCTATCTGGTGCAAAAGAACATTGCGCGCCCTGGACTCTTGTTTCTCAGGAGAAAGCAAACGGGGCTGATCAAGAGATTCTCTATCCAAACCTGATTCTGAACCGCCGGGTATGGGCCGGCGAGAACCTGATCTAGAGCTCTTTGATCTGCCCCGTTGGAAAGCCATTAGTGATTAACTATGCGCTTGCCGCTTTTGGAGTCTTTACTACTGGTGTTACTTCTTCAACCGGCGAAGCTGTTGCTTCAGCAACTTCTTCTACTGGCAAGTCTGCGACCGCACGAGGCACGCCAATGCCTAGTTTGGTCTTGATTTTCTTCTCGATCTCATCGGCAACCTTAGGGTTGTCAATCAAGTACTTACGAGAGTTTTCTTTACCCTGGCCAAGCTGTTCACCCTCATAGGTGTACCAGGCGCCAGACTTCTTTACGATTTCCTGCTCAACACCAAAGTCAAGCAAGCTACCTTCGCGTGAGATTCCAACACCGTAGATGATGTCAAATTCTGCCTGCTTGAAAGGCGCAGCCATCTTGTTCTTAACAACCTTTACGCGAGTACGGTTACCAACTGCGTCAGTACCGTCTTTCAAGGTTTCAATGCGACGGATGTCTAGACGAACCGATGCGTAGAACTTAAGCGCCTTACCACCAGCGGTAGTTTCTGGGCTTCCGAAGAAAACACCAATCTTCTCGCGAAGCTGGTTAATGAAAATCATTGTGGTGCCAGTGTTGTTTAGTGCACCGGTTAGCTTGCGAAGCGCTTGAGACATCAAACGAGCCTGAAGACCAACGTGCGAGTCTCCCATTTCACCTTCGATTTCAGCACGCGGAACCAATGCAGCAACCGAGTCGATGACAACTAGGTCAATTGATCCTGAGCGAACCAACATGTCCGCAATTTCTAGAGCCTGTTCACCGGTGTCTGGCTGGCTAACCAAAAGAGCGTCTGTATCTACGCCCAAAGCTTTTGCATATTCTGGGTCAAGTGCGTGCTCAGCATCGATGAAGGCGGCGATGCCACCGTTGCGCTGTGCATTTGCAATTGCGTGAAGTGCGACTGTGGTCTTACCTGAAGACTCTGGGCCGTAAACCTCAACGATTCGACCCTTTGGAAGTCCGCCAATACCTAGAGCTACATCCAGAGCAATTGAACCGGTTTGAATTACTTCTACCGGAGCTCGCTCGTCTGAGCCGAGGCGCATAATGGCACCCTTACCGAACTGGCGGTCAATTTGAGCTAACGCGGTATCTAACGCTTTTTCGCGATCTGATGGAGATGGCATTTTGTCCTCTGCTTTCTGAATCTCTAGTTATTGCTGACCGTATTCGAGGCAGTCGACGATCGACCCTCGGTCATCCAGGTTGTTGATAAATGCCATCAACTTCCTGTTGTGAATAACCTAACACCATTCGAACAAGATTTCGATAGTTATTTAGCGCGGCGTGTCGCTTGTTCGGTGTTTTGTTCAATGGGATTTTGGCTTTTTAGGCTGAGGCTTGCCCGCCCAGCGCTCTTTTGGCACGTTATTTGCCTCACAAAGGGCCAGCCAGACATCCTTTGGATCTTCGCCTGCGGCGAGCGCTGCTTCAGCGGTGCGGTCGCCCAAGGCACCTAAAACTAGGTCTCGAGTTATGACTTGGGAGTAGGCGGGACCGAATTCATCGGTCATTAGGGTGTTGAACTGGCTGAGACGCAATTTGACTGATGAGCTAAGGAGCTGGTGAGCTTCTGATCTCGTTGCCCGAAGTTACCTGGTTGAAGCCAGGCTTGGGTCTGTGTCAGCCAAGAATGAGGCCGGAACAGTGTCAGGAATGTAGTTACCACCCGATAGAGCTTCGCTAGCAAACGCCTCTTCAAGGTTTACGCCTTCAACTAGGGCTAGACGGTCGCTTACCTCGCGCATAATCACTGAAATAGGGACCTCTAGGGCTTCTGCCAGTGAGGCAAGGATCTCTGAGGAAGCTTCTTTTTGGCCACGCTCAACCTCGCTGAGGTAGCCCAGGGCAACGGTTGCTCGGCCAGCTACCTGGCGAAGGGTCTGGCCCTTTTGCAGGCGGAAGTCACGCAGAACATCGCCGATTTCTTGACGTACTAGAACCACGAGGGCCTCCTAACTTCATCTCACAGGTAATCTACCTGCTCTTTGTGACAAATCTAAACTCGGCTGCTGAAAGTTCGCTGAGTGTTATGAAGAAGATAACCTGCCCGAAGGCCTAGACATTCCCTAGGGCTTCCCCAAGCACCAAAATGGCCTGGTCAACTGTGGCCTGGCGAATGGCTTGGCGATCACCCGGGAATTCAAAAGCGTAAACAGAATCACCCATGCCGCCTGGTCCCGAAATTGCGATGTAGACGGTGCCCACGGCAATCCCATCCTGAGTATCCGGTCCGGCAACTCCAGTGGTTGCGATACCAACTACGAGGGACTCATCGGTGTTGGTTTTGTTAGCCAGCTTGTTACGAATTCCGGTTGCCATCTGTGCGGCAACTTCGGGATCAACTGCGCCCTGGTTTTCGAGAAGCGCTCGCGAGACTCCGAGCAGTTCGTGTTTCAAAGAAGTTTGATAGGCGACGATTGAGCCGAGCAATACTTTTGATGCGCCGGCAATCGATACAAATTCGGCGCTTAGCGCTCCCCCGGTTAGTGATTCGGCAATCGCAAGTTTGAAACCTTTAGATTCCAGCTCTCGCAAAATTGCTGTGGCGGTCATTTAATTCTGTCTCGTCGCGCGCGTGCTGCGGCATACATGTATTGCACACCGGTTGTGACAGTCAAGAAGGTTGCGAAGAAGACTAGTGCCGATTCAAAGATTAGGTACCAGTCACCGAACCACGCTGTCAACGGTGAAACAACGAAACCAACCATGATGCCTTGGAAAATTGTCTTTAGTTTTCCACCCGATGATGCCGCGACAACTTCTTTGCGAATCACCACGAAGCGGTAGGCGGTAATGCCAAGTTCGCGGACCATGATGATTCCGGTTACCCACCACGAAACCTCGCCAAGTACAGAGAGGGTAACAAGTGCTCCGCCGAGCAGCGCCTTATCAGCAATTGGGTCAAGTAGTTTTCCAAGGTTGGTAATCAAGCCGCGTTTTCTGGCAATTGCGCCGTCGACGCCGTCACTGGCCATGATGATGATGAACGTCAACACCGATATCCAGCGCAGCGGCGATTCTGGATTGCTGAACTCAACGAGGGTCCAAATAAAAAGCGGCACGAACAGAATTCGAGCCATAGTGATTATGTTGGGCAAATTAAAAATTGATTTTGCCGTACGTTCAATCAGGTTAGATTTTTCGGGATTCTGCGAACTTGTCATTATTGACGACCGGTTAGTTTCCAAGCGTCTTCGTCGCCATCTTCGTCATCACCAAATCCGTTTCCGCCTGAAATTATTGAACGGTCTACATTCTCACGCGGAATGAAATCTTCAAAATCGCCCGCTGCCAGGTTTGAGTTTTCAGGCTCTGCATCGATCACAGCAGCTGCAGCAGCCACCGCAGGTGACGCCGAAGCCCCAGGCTCCCCGCGCAATTGGGCAATGATCATTGGTAGATCTTCTGGCTTGACCATCACGTCACGTGCCTTTGAGCCCTCGCTTGGGCCAACGATGTTTCTTGATTCAAGAAGATCCATTAGGCGGCCAGCCTTCGCAAAGCCAACGCGGAGCTTGCGCTGCAGCATTGAAGTGGAACCAAACTGCGAGCTAATAATAAGTTCGGCTGCCTGCAGCAAAACATCTAGGTCGTCACCGATATCGGCATCAACCATGTTCTTTGGTGCTGCCGGTGCATCAACGTCTGCGCGGTATTCAGGATCCATCTGCGCTTTAACGTGATCAACAATTTTGTGTAATTCGCTCTCGGCAAGCCAAGCTCCCTGAACACGAATCGGCTTGTTGGTTCCCATTGGTGAGAACAGTGCGTCACCCTGGCCAATCAGCTTTTCGGCTCCCGGCTGATCCAAGATCACACGCGAATCGGTAACCGATGTCACGGAGAACGCAAGGCGGCTAGGAACGTTTGCCTTGATCAAACCGGTAACCACATCAACCGATGGTCGCTGAGTTGCCAAGACCAGGTGAATACCTGAGGCACGTGCCAACTGAGTAATTCTCACGATGGAATCTTCAACATCGCGCGGTGCCACGATCATTAGGTCGGCGAGCTCGTCAACAACAACTAGCAGGTAAGGGTAAGGCTGCAACTTACGCTGCGATCCCTCTGGAACTTTTACTTCACCGGCAACAACTGCGCGGTTGAAATCATCGATGTGCTTGAAGCCAAAACTTGCTAGGTCGTCGTAGCGCATGTCCATTTCCTTAACGACCCACTGCAGCGCTTCGGCAGCTTTTTTGGCATTGGTAATGATTGGAGTAATTAGGTGCGGTACGCCCTGGTAAGCCGCTAGCTCAACGCGCTTTGGGTCAATCAAAACCATGCGCACTTCGGCTGGTTTCGCGCGCATCAAAATGGAAGTAATCATTGAGTTCACGAAACTTGACTTACCCGCACCGGTTGCACCTGCAACAAGAAGGTGCGGCATCTTGGCGAGGTTAGCGATTACATAACCACCCTCAACATCTTTACCGATTCCAATTGTCAGCGGGTGCATACTCTTTGACGCAACATCGGAGCGGAGCACATCACCGAGTGAAACGGTTTCGCGATCGGTGTTTGGAATTTCAATACCGATAAGTGACTTGCCCGGGATAGGTGCCAGGATGCGAACTTCGTTTGAGGCCACCGCATATGAGATGTTGCTTGAGAGTCTGGTTACTGCCTCAACCTTTACACCTGGAGCGAGTTCAACTTCGTAGCGGGTGACAGTTGGTCCTCGAGAGAAGCCAACTACTCCAGCCTCAACTCCAAACTCTTTGAAGACGCTGGTGATTGCAGCGACGATTTGATCGTTGGCTGCCGACTTAGCCTTCGGCGGTGTTCCCGGTGCAAGCATTGCAAGTGGCGGCATCACATATGGGCGATTTACTCGCGGTGCCGATGGTGCGCTGGCAGGAGCATTGGCAGGCGTGCTGGCGGGCGCAGCCGCCACAGGAGCTGCAGCAGGAATTGTGATTGGTGCGGTTGGAGTGGTGTCAACCACTCCGGTGGCTGACATTGAGGTTGCATCAACAGAAGGAACATTAAGCTGCGTAGTCTGCAGGTTGTCGTTGAACAGGCCATCTAAGGCATCGTCATCATCGGCTGGAACGATAGCGCTATCGAACGCGCTGTCTTCACTACTCTTTCCCCTGCGCCACCACGGCACTTTGGTGCCATCAAAGGCGTCTAGAATTTCGTCTTCAACTTCTTCAACCACTTCACGGGTTTTTGATTCACCGAAAAGGTAGGTGGTGAGCTCGCGAAGACGCTCGGCAATTCGGTTGGGTGCAGTCTTGGTCATGATTAGGAGCGAACCAAATGCAAATGCTGTTAGAACCGGAAGTGTTCCCCAAATTGTGATGGTGTTGAAGAACGGAACCGAAATTAACCAGCCAAAGATTCCACCGCTGTAAGCAAGAGGCCATTCGCCATCGTAAGGCTGAACCGCTTTGCCATCGGTTAGAAAAAAGACGTGAAAGAAGCCGCTGATCGAAACAATAAACAGGAATAAACCAATTCCGATTCGGCCGTTGTCACGAACCGTGGATGGATGACGCATCAGGTAGATGGCAAAGATGATCATGATCACCGGCAGACCAAAAGCTAGACGTCCAAATAGTGCGCCCATGGTCCAAACGTGAATGCCGTGGGCCCAATCCTGCTTGATTAGAACCCAACCAAAAATTGCACCGATTATGCCGAGCAGGAATAAGAAAAATGGCAGACCATCGCGACGATCTTCTTTGTTGATCTTTTCAGGACTTAGCGCCCTGGCTCCAGCGCCAACGGCGTGAGCGAAAAACATGTAAATGCTGACCAAGACTGAGCCTGAAGCCGAGCTTTGGCTCACTTGGCGACCTCTGGCAGCTGACGCTCGAGGCGCTGAGGCGCGTGCAGCGGGTGCTTTTGGGGTGGTTGAGCGAGTGCGGCCAGCGCCGGTAGACCTGGAGGCAGGTTTACGAGGGGTTGGTTTACGCGCAGCCATCCCACAAAACTAACAGCCGGCAGGCCCAGATGCCCGTAGGCACGGCGAACCTAGCCTTCGATAACCACCGGGATGATCATTGGACGACGGCGATGAGCCTTGTTCACCCAAGTGCCAATCGTGCGGCGAATCACCTGTTGCAACGCATAGGTATCGCGAACACCCTCACCCGCAGCCTCAGCTAAAGCGCGCTCAATCAGAGGTTTCACTGCGTCAAAGACGTGGTCATCCTCGGCGAATGCTCGCGCCCTGATTTCCGGGCCATTAACAACCCTGCCGGTTTCTTTATCGATAACCGCAAAAATAGAAATGAAGCCTTCTTCGGCTAACACGCGGCGATCGTGCAGATCGTCATCGGTGATGGTTCCAACATTCTTGCCATCCACATACAAAAGACCACACTCAACAGCGCCGACAACTTCGGCAATTCCATCGGCTAGATCAATAACCCAACCATCCTCGGTGATGAGCACACGCTCCTGCGGCACACCGGTTTGTTCGGCAAGTTTTCCGTTGGCAATTAGGTGACGGTACTCACCGTGCACCGGCATGACATTCTTTGGTTTCAAAATGTTGTAGCAGTAGAGCAATTCACCTGCGGCGGCGTGACCGGAAACGTGAACCTTGGCATTTCCCTTGTGCACCACATTTGCACCAAGCTTGGTCAGCCCATCGATAACTCGATAAACGGCGTTCTCGTTTCCTGGGATCAGCGAGCTTGCAAGAATTACGGTGTCACCCTCGCCCACTTCAATGTCGTGCTCGAGATTTGCCATACGTGAAAGCACGGCCATCGGTTCACCCTGCGAACCGGTTGACATGTAAACAACCTTGTCGTCTGGCATGTTGGCGGCCTGCTTCAAGTCAACAAAATCTTCGGTCTCTGCCTTTAGGTAGCCCATCTCGATTGCAATTTGCATATTGCGAATCATCGAACGACCAACCAGAGCAACCTTGCGGTGATTTGCCTTGGCGGCATCGACCACTTGCTGAACGCGGTGCACGTGGCTTGAGAATGAAGCAACGATGACGCGCTTTTTTGAGCGAGCAATCACGTTCTCAATTACCGGACCAATTTCTTTTTCCAGTGGCGTGAATCCGGGAACATCGGCGTTGGTTGAATCACTCATAAAGAGGTCAAGTCCCTCTTCGCCCACACGTGCAAAAGCTCGTAGGTCAGTGAGTCTGCCGTCAAGCGGGAGTTGATCCATCTTGAAGTCACCGGTGTGCAGAATTGTGCCGGCCTTGCTCTTGATTACAACTGCCAAGGCATCAGGAATCGAGTGATTCACCGCGATGAATTCAAGATTGAAACCAGCCAGGGTTTCTTTACGGCCCTCGGCAACAACCATTGAATAAGGGTTGATCCGGTGTTCCTTTAGCTTTGCCTCAACAAATGCCAAAGTCAGCGCTGAACCAAGAATAGGAATGTCTTGCTTGAGGCGCAGCAGGTAAGGAATTCCCCCGATGTGGTCCTCGTGACCGTGAGTTAGCACGATGCCGACCACATCATCAAGGCGGTCCTTTAGGTAGCCAAAATCGGGCAGGATGACATCGATGCCGGGCTGGTGTTCCTCAGGGAACAAAATACCAACGTCTACAATCAAAATCTTTCCGTCAATTTCAAAGACGGTCATGTTTCGACCAATTTCACCAATTCCACCGAGTGGAATGATGCGCATTACACCCGGGCGCAGTGGAGCGGGTGCGGGAAGTGTCTGAACCAATGGTTCTCTTTTCTATTTAATTGTTTGTACGCTCTTGCGCACTTTATAAATTCTTTGCGTTATCGCAGTTTGACTATCTTGTGGTTCCAGCAATCTTTGGAAGCGCACCGCCGGCGGCAGCGTTTCTGTCCGGGCGGAAGTTATCAAAACTTACTCCCGGTACTGTGCCAACTAGGTCAATGTCAGATTCAATTCGTGCAGCTTCTGCATCCTCTGGCCCAACCAATGGCAGACGAACGCGCGGGCTAGAAATAATGCCCAAGCCATTCAAGATGTACTTGGCAGCCACGGTTCCTGGCACGTGAGTCATGGTTGCTCGCTGAAGCGGATCAAGACTGTTGTGCACGGTCAGCGCACTGTGAAAATCGTTTCGGTTAGCAGCGTC
>JBEGUG010000071.1:0-12342 GCA_041179005.1 Actinomycetota bacterium
TAATGGTGGCGTAATTCCCGCTTCACCAACTCACTAGATAGGCAGGACGGCAGATGACTTATCTGACGCCTGGTGATCCAGCAAAGCGACTTCGATGGGTAATTCTCGCGATTCTCGCTCTGGTGGCAATTTTTGCAATCCGCCTAATTGATCTGCAGATCATTCAAGCTGACGCCATCAATGCAAAGTCTTATGAGAAGCGCGCCGTAACCCGCACCATTCCCGCTCTTCGCGGTCAAATTCTTGATGTCAATGGTGAAGTTCTGGCTAAGACAGTTTTCCGATACGACATCAACGCAGCGCCGAGCAAGGTTGGGCCAATCAATCGCAAAATAAGCGGCCAAACCGTTTCAGTGCCGGTTGAACAGGTTGCTGCAGAGATTGCCGCGATTTTGGAAATGACTCCCGAAGAAGTGGTTCAGAAAATAACGGGAACAGGTGAGTATTCGCAAATAAAGAAGCGTGCCGATGCATCTGCGTATAGAAAACTCGTGTCTCTTGATGTTCCTTGGCTCTACTTTGATCCTGTTGCAGAGCGCATTTATCCAAATGGTGCCGTAGCTGGAAACATCCTTGGCTTCATTACTCAGTCTGGCCTTATGGAAGGCATCGAGCAGCAATACGATAAGTGCCTTGCCGGGGTAGATGGCGAAGAGACCTTTGAACGTGGTGTTGATGGAATCAAAATACCTTCCAGCGTTATCACCACCAAAAAATCTGCGCCTGGTAAAAACGTTCGCCTGACCATTGACGCCGACTTGCAGTACTTCGCGCAACAAATCATGGCCTCAACGGTTTCGTATTTGCGCGCAGATTGGGGAACAGCAACCATCATCGAAGTTGAGACCGGAAGAATTCTTGCGGCTGCAGAAGCGCCTTCGGTCGATCCAAACGACCCTGGCAAGCTGGATGCTGATGACCGCAGAGCAAGAATTTTTCAAGCAGCCTTCGAACCCGGATCAACTTTGAAGACGATAACTGCGGCTACCGTAATTGAGACCGGCCTCGGCACACCAAACATGAAGGTTGAGGCCCCTTATGGAATGGTCATTCCAAAATCAGATGGCTACAAAGTGACCGACAGCCACTTCCACCCACTTGAGCAGCTGACCATGACCGGCGTCTTGGCTGAATCTTCCAACACCGGAATCATGAACGTTGGCAAGGTCGTCGACTGGAAAACCCGCTACAGCTACCTAGAAAAATTTGGATTGGGCAAACGCACCGCGATCAATTTCCCCGGAGAGGGATCTGGCCTTTTGAATTCCAGAGACGAATGGTCTAGAGACGGCGTGAAGCGCTATGTATCGATGTTTGGTCAGGGAGTTTCAGTAACTCCAATTCAATCGGCAATGATGTACCAGGCAATTGGTAACAATGGCGTCCGCCTAAATCCAATCTTGGTTGATGGCTGCGAGGCAAATGTCGAAAACTTTAAGAATGCCGAAATCAAGCCGGGCGTGCAGGTAATTTCTGAATCATCCGCAGCTCAAACTCTTTCTATGTTGGAACGAGTCGTAGAGTCTGGGGCGATTGGTAAATACGGTGCAATTCCGGGATACCGAGTGGGGGCCAAAACAGGAACCGCACAGATTCGGGATGAAAACACCGGAAAATATGCTGGACCATACGCGATTTCATATTTCGGTGTTGCTCCAATTGAAGATCCAAAATATGTAGTTGCTGTCACAGCCTTCAAGTCACGTACCGTTGGCTCATCCCTAGGAGTTGCTGCGCCATTCAAGAAAATAATGCAGCAGGTGCTCAGAACCTATCGTGTTCCACCGTCCAACTCAAAGACTTCTGACCTACCGTTGAATTGGTAAATACTATGACTGAGCAAATTCCGCCGATCCTGAGACCCGATAGGGTCACGCCGGTCACGCTTTCCGATTTTGCCAAGCAATTTGATCTAAAGATTATTGGTTCTCAAGAAAACGTTTCATTGAGCGGTATCAGCATGAACACCGGGGACTTGAGACCGGGCGATTTGTTTGTCGCGATGCCAGGCAAGAAAACTCACGGTGCAAACTTTGTAACCAAAGCTATTGAGCAGGGTGCTGTTGCTGTTGTAACCGATTCGGCCGGAATTGAAATTCTGGGACAGATTGAACTGCCAATCCTGGTGCTCGAAAACCCGCGCGCACACATTGGTGAACTTGCCGCCTACGTGTATGGAAATGTGCCGGGCAATATGCCAAAACTTTTTGCAACTACGGGCACTAATGGCAAGACTTCCACCAGCTACCTTCTGGAGGCTATTCTTCGTCAACTTGGAAAGACCACAGGGCTTACCTCAACCGCCGAGAGACACATCGCGGGTGAAGTAATTGTGAGTCGTTTGACCACTCCCGAATCGCCAGAGATGCAAGCACTTATAGCTCGCATGCGCGAGAAAGGCGTTGAAGCGGTAGCTATTGAGGTATCGGCACAGGCGCTAAGCCAGCTAAGAGTCGACGGCTTGCACTTTGATGTGGTTGGCTTCACCAACTTGAGCCACGACCATCTTGATGACTACAAAGACATGCAGGAATATCTTGAAGCAAAATTACCGCTCTTCACCAAGAAGAGAGCCAGCAGGGGCGTCGTATGTCTTGACACCAAATACGGTCGCGATTTCGTCAAGCATTCTGAGATACCGGTAGTCACAATCACAAGCGAAATGGGTGTTGATGCTGATTGGCACTTGGCGGTTACTGCCGAAACTCCTAAATACACAAGCTTTGTTTTAGCAGGCCCAAACAGCGTCACAATTCGTTCGAGAGTCCCACTTCTTGGAGCACACATGGCTGCAAATGCCGGTCTCGCAATTGCAATGTTGGTTGAGGGCGGCTATGCGGCAGATGAAATCGCCAAAGCAATTGAAAACGGTATAGACGCATATCTTCCGGGCAGAACCGAACGAGTCACGGGAGAAACTGGCCCAGATGTTTATGTGGACTTTGGACACAGCCCCGATGCTTTCTTAAACACCCTCGCCGCAGTGAGAAAAGTAACAACTGGAAAAGTAATCATGGTGTTTGGCGCCGACGGTGACAGGGATGCATCTAAGCGTCCTGCAATGGCACAGGTTGCAGCTGAAGGTTGTGACCTTTTGGTGATTACGGATCACCACCCAAGATTTGAAGATCCGGCTTCGATTAGAAAAACGCTTTTTGATGCTGCCCGCGCTGCTAGACCTGAGTTAGAAATTCTTGAAGTATCGCCGCCAGAGGCAGCAATTCGCAAAGCTGTTTCACTGGCCGAATCAGGTGACGCAATTCTTTGGGCTGGTCCTGGTCACCAGGATTATCGAGACATTAGGGGAGTGCGTACTCCTTACTCGGCTCGCCAAGAGGCACGCGATGCACTCAGAGAAAATGGCTGGTCATGATTTCGCTTTCGGTCAATGAAATTGCCGATGCTGTTGACGGCAAGGTACACGGAGACGGCCACGTTCAAATAACTGGTTCGGTAGAAACTGACTCGAGGCTAGTTTTGGCTGGCAGTTTATTCGTTGCAAAACCCGGAGAAGAAACCGACGGCCACTTATTCGTGGAGCCGGCATTTGCAAAAGGCGCAGTGGCTGCAATTGTTGAGCGACTTGTTGATGGTGTCTCAATTCCACAAATTCAGGTTCAAGATTCAGTTTTGGCACTTGGAAAACTAGCGGGCTACGTTTTGGCAAAAATACGTGAGACATCCAATCTGAAGGTGGTTGGCATAACTGGCTCTAACGGAAAAACCACAACCAAAAACATGTTGCGCGAGATACTTTCGACCTCTGGCGAGACAATTGCACCGATTGAGTCATATAACAATGAGGTCGGGGCGCCATATTCAATCTTGCAGACCACCCAGTCGACCAAATATTTGATTGTCGAGCTTGGCGCTGGCGGCATAGGCAGCATCGAGTACCTCGCCCAAATTTGCAAGCCAGATATCGGTGTTGTTCTAAAAGTGGGATTGGCTCACGTTGGCGAATTTGGCGGGATCGAAACCACAGCGAAAATCAAGGCTGAGTTACCTAGATCTCTAGCCAAAGATGCCATTTGTCTTCTTAACTCCGATGATGGCTATGTTGCAGAAATGTCTGAAGGGACGCAAGCGAAAACAATTTGGTTTGGTACTGGATCAGATGCGGCTTACCGTGCATCAAATCAAAGCGTCTCAATCTCCGGAACCAATTTTGATTTGACTTGGCCCGACGGGCAATCTACAAGCTTCACCTTGCAGATTCTTGGTGAGCATCACGTGATGAACGCACTGGCCGCTGCGGCAGTTGCAGATCAACTTGGAATCCTGCGAGAGAAAATTGCCGAGGCTTTGGGCAAGATGCCGCTTGCTGAAAGATGGCGCATGCAATTGTTGGAGCGTAACGACGGCGTCACAATTATTAATGATGCGTACAACGCCAGTCCAGACTCCACAAAGGCCGCGCTGCAGACCCTTGCTCAGCTTGGTAAGTCAGGTAGAAGGACAATCGCAATTCTTGGTGAAATGGCCGAACTTGGTGATGCAGCCAGAGAACAGCACGACGCAATTGGTCGAATAGTTGTCCGCCTAAATATTGATCAACTGATTGTTGTGGGCCAAGCGGCGAAATTAATTCACATGGGAGCCGAACAAGAGGGCTCCTGGGCTGGGGAATCCAAATTCTTTGAGTCGATTGACGAGGCTTTGGCCTATGTTCGTGGAATGCTTGTGGCTGGCGATTTGGTTTTGGTTAAGTCGTCAAAATCGGCCAATCTCAGATTTTTGGGCGACAACTTGATGGAGGTTAGTTCATGAGAGCTATCTTGCTTGCTGGCGGAGTCGCCATGGCATTCACGCTCTTGGTGACACCTGGCTTCATTTGGCTGTTCAGAAAACTTCGCTGGGGTCAGTTCATTCGCGAAGATGGGCCCAAGGCCCACCACACCAAACACGGAACCCCAACCATGGGTGGTGTCGTCATTATCTTCGCCGCTGTTCTCGGATACTTTGTTGGAAAACTAGCAAATTTTGAAACACCAACAGCATCAGCACTCCTTGTGCTGCTGATGTTGGTTGGACTTGGTCTCGTTGGGTTCATCGATGACTTTATTAAGACTCACAAGCAAAGAAGTCTTGGGCTTACCGGTTGGGCAAAGATTGCCCTTCAGGGAGTTGTTGCTACAGTCTTTGCAATCCTGGCTCTTCAGTTTCCAAACGAGGCTGGCCTAACCCCAGCGTCTACCGAGATTTCGATTGTTAGAGACACCGGTTTAGACCTAATGATGTTCGGCACCGTAATTGGAGTCGCACTTTTTATTCTGTGGATTTATATTTTGGTAGCTAGCGCTTCAAATGGCGTAAACATTGCGGATGGTCTTGATGGTTTGGCAACGGGCTCCACTCTTATGGCAATCGGCGCCTACACAATTATCGGTTTTTGGCAGTTCAACCAAGCTTGTGGGACTGTAATCGAAAACGTCACCAGCTGCTACACGGTCAGAGATCCGCTAGACCTTGCAGTGGTAGCGGCGGCTATCAGCGGGGCGTTGGTTGGCTTCCTGTGGTGGAACACTTCACCAGCACAAATTTTTATGGGAGACACCGGTTCGCTTGGATTGGGTGGTGCTTTGGCAGCACTGGCTATTTTGTCACGCACCGAAATTCTCTTAATTCTCATCGGCGGAATATTTGTAATCGTGACCGGGTCGGTGGTTGTGCAACGCGTGTTCTTTAAACTCACCAAGTGGAAAACTGGAACCGGTCGCAGAGTTTTCCTAATGTCGCCGCTTCATCACCACTTTGAGTTAAAGGGCTGGGCCCAAGTAACTGTGGTTGTGCGTTTCTGGATTATTGCTGGACTTAGCACCGTAAGCGGAATTGGGCTCTTCTACATTGAGTGGATTTACGGCTAATAAAAAGATGAAGGACCTGACCCATTTAAATAGTTGGCACGCAGATTGGCGTGAGCTACGGGTCGTTGTACTTGGTCTGGGTGTCACTGGGTTTTCGGTTACTGACACGCTTGCCGAACTGGGGGCAAAAGTTCTTGTAGTCGCTGAAAAGGCCGATGAAGAGCTCGTAGACATTCTTGATGTGCTTGAGGTCAAGCATTTAGTTGGCCCGGCGGCGGCTGGAGTTCCTGAAGCTGTAGTCCAGTTCAAGCCGGACTTGGTGATTACTTCGCCAGGAGTGAATCCAAGTCACGAAATGATTACCTGGTGTGCCAAGCAGAGTATTGAGGTTTGGATTGATATCGATCTCGCTTGGCGATTGAGAGACAAGACTTCGCGCGTAGCAGAGTGGATTACCGTCACTGGAACCAACGGAAAGACCACCACCGTGCAGATGGTGGAGGCCATGCTGCAGTCTGCTGGAAAGCGGGCGGTGGCTTGTGGAAATATCGGACTGCCAATTCTGGATGCTGTCCGTGACCCAGAGGGTTTCGACGCGCTGGTATTAGAACTTTCGAGTTTTCAGCTTCACTACTTGCACCACATTGAGCCTTACTCAAGTGCGGTCTTAAATCTCGCTGATGACCACCTTGATTGGCACGGAAGTTTTGAAAAATACTCCGATGCCAAAGCCAAGATTTATGAGAACACTAAAATCGCCTGCGTTTATAACGTGAATGATTTGGCGACCGAGAAAATGGTTGAGAACGCTGACGTTCTTGAAGGTGCCCGAGCAATCGGCTTCACCACCGGATTACCAAGCAGGTCTCAGGTTGGTTATGTAGAGGATATTCTCTGCGATCGCGCTTTCCTCGACGACCGAGCCAATTCGGCGCTTGAAATTACAACGCTTACCGATCTCTCAAACATTGGTGTGCTGACACCGCATCTAATGGCAAATGTGGCTGCGGCGACAGCCCTGGCAAGGTCTATCGGGGTTGAGGCGCAGCACATTAAGCAAGCGCTAGTTGATTTCCGTCTTGATGCCCACCGAATTGAACTAGTGCATGAGCAAGATGGTATTCGTTGGATTAGTGATTCCAAGGCAACCAACCCGCATGCAGCAGCGGCGTCACTCAATTCTTTTGAGAACATCGTTTGGATTGTTGGTGGGTTACTAAAGGGCGTTGATCTTTCTCAATTGGTGAAAGATTACGCCTCCAGGATTCACGCTGCAATCGTTATCGGAAAAGACAGAGCCGACGTACTGCGTGCCTTGAGTGAATCTTCAGAAATCAGCAAAGTAATTGAAATTGATGAAGCAGATGATGTTATGCACGCTGCGGTCAAGGCTGCCATTCAGATTGCAAGACCCGGGGACACTGTGCTTCTAGCACCCGCCGCCGCATCCATGGATCAATTCAAGGATTATGCCGACCGAGGGAATCAATTCTCGCAGCAGGTAAAGATTCAGTTGGAAAAAATCTGATGACAAGACTTTCCCCTGCAGAACGCGCCAGAAAAACAAAATCCAACCCTGGGCGCAAAGTCAAAAAAGCTAGAGCTGCAAAAATTGATGCCAAAAATGTTTCAAGACAGGGCGCCGAAAGACTCCAAGTCTTGTTCGATCGGGTTTTCAAGGCTCAGTCGATTTATTTCTATCGACTGCTTGGCGTAACACTATTCCTGGTAATTTTTGGCGTCGTCATGGTTCTCTCGGCATCATCGATTGATTCTTTGGTGACCAATGACAATTCGCTTTCCGTTTTTCTCAAACAGTTGATGTTCGCTATCGCTGGATTGCTTGCACTTTCCCTGGTATCGCTGATGCCGATTAGTTTTATCAAATCAAAGGCAAAGATTGTCTTCGCTGGCGCATTGCTCCTGCAGCTCGCCGTTCTTTTCATTGGTAAAGAAATCAATGGAAACAGAAACTGGCTCGACTTTGGGCTTTTCTCAATTCAGCCTTCGGAATTTTTGAAAATCGCGGTAATTCTTCATGTTTCGGTTTTCCTTGCCCAACAGCAGGACTATTTTGATGATCAGCGAGTTTGGTATCGAGCTCTGGGAATGATGGGCCTAGCCATGGGGCTGGTTCTGCTTGGTAGAGACCTTGGAACTGTGATCATCATGGTCATTGCATTCGTTGGTCTTTTGGCGTTGGCCGGAATGCCAACAAAGCTGCTGCAGCAAATCGGCGTTCTCCTTGCAATTGGAATTCCTATCGCGCTGATGTCTAGTTCCTCCAGAAGGGGAAGAATCAACGCTTGGCTGAATCCAAGCGCTCCAGACCCTTTGAATTACAACTGGCAATCAGAGCACGGCATGTGGGCGATTTCCGCTGGCAGGATTTTTGGCTCAGGCCTTGGCGAATCAAAAATGAAATGGAGTTGGATTCCAGAAGTCGAGAACGACTTTATATTTGCAATTATTGCTGAAGAGCTTGGCCTCATCGGCGCTCTAGTGGTTATCGCTCTATTTGTCTTCCTTGCTTTCTCATTGCTAAAGATTCTGCAGCGAACAGGTGATCCATTTAGTCGATTTGTTGTGTCGGCGATTTTGCTTTGGCTGACCTTCCAAGCGCTAGTTAACATCGCAGTTGTGTTGCGCTTGCTCCCGGTGTTGGGTGTTCCGCTCCCGCTTATTTCCGCCGGTGGATCCTCACTGATTGCGGCACTAACGGCCATCGGTTTGGTTTTGGCCATCGAACGTGAGAACCACATGAACCCTCAGACAATTAGGCGTGCTTCTGTCAGGAGAACCCGATGACGAACTACCTGTTGGCTGGCGGTGGAACTGCGGGCCATGTGAATCCATTGCTTGCGCTTGCTGATGCACTGACTTCCGAATCGGCTTCAAATAAAGTTTGGGCTTTGGGCACCAAAGAGGGATTGGAGCAGCGCTTAATTCCCGCACGGGGTTATCCGTTATTAACGGTTGAGCGACTCCCTTTTCCTAGAAAACTCGGAAGTTACGCTTTGAAGTTTCCTGCAAGATTCCTTCAGGCAATTCGGACCTGCGAAAAGTATCTAACCGAACACAAGATCGACATTGTTGTTGGTTTCGGTGGCTACGCGAGCGCACCAGCATATCTGGCGGCACGAAAACTGGGAATTCCAATTGTTGTTCACGAAGCGAATGCGCTGCCAGGTTGGGCTAACAAACTCGGACACAGATTTGCTGCTGCAACTGGAATTGCATTTATGCAAACCCCGCTCAAGGGAGCGACTTATGTAGGCATGCCGCTACGCAAAGAAATCGAAGCGATTTGTGCCGGTGGAGATGTTGCAGCGGCACGAACTTTTTTCAAGCTGGACCCAAAGACTGTTACTTTGCTGGTCACCGGTGGTTCACTGGGCGCAAAAAAGATTAACGAAGTAATTGATGAATCACGGTCGGTGCTTAGCGCGGCTGGAATTCAGGTGCTACACATTATTGGCGGAAAATCAGAGCTAGCAGAGGTTCATTCGAGTGACTACGTTCGGATTAATTACTGTGACCGAATGGATCTTGCAATCTTGGCCAGTGATTTTGCCATCTCGCGCGCCGGTGCGTCGACTGTTTCGGAGTTTGCAGCTTCAGGTCTTCCTGCGCTTTACGTTCCGTATCCAGTTGGAAATGGCGAGCAGAAGCTAAATGTTGCCGAGCTGATTTCTGCTGGCGGAGGATTGATGGTTGCCGACTCTAGCTTTACACCGGATTATTTGGCACGTGAGGTCGTTCAACTGATGTCAAATACAAAGCGACTGCAAGAAATGGCCGCGGCAGCAAAATCACACGGCATCAAGGATGGCACCCAAAGGCTATTGACCCTGGTTCAGGGTGTGTTGTAAGTAAGTCTCTAAAGGCTGGAAGCCTAGTCTTCTAGTTGGATGTTAGGAAACAAATGATCAAACCAGATTTCAATCAACCAGTGCCCGAGGATCTTGGCTGGGTCCACTTCGTTGGCATAGGTGGCTCTGGTATGAGCGGCATCGCTCGAATCCTAATTGGCATGGGTCACAAGGTAACCGGTAGTGACTTACGCGATACATCCAATGTTGCGGCGCTACGGGAATTGGGTGCAGAAATTTTCATCGGTCACGATGAAGCTCACCTTGGCAGTGCCTCAAGGGGTTTCCCAAACACAGTGGTTGTCACATCGGCACTTTGGCCGACCAACCTGGAATTCCTTTTGGCTAAACAAATGGGTATCCCGGTAATCCACCGTTCCCAAGCTCTGGCTTATTTGACCACAAAGAAAAACGTGATTGCCGTCGCGGGTGCTCACGGAAAAACAACGAGTACGGGCATGATAATTACCGCACTGTTGGAATTGGGTGAAGATCCAAGTTTCGTCAACGGTGGAGTAATTGCATCCCTGAACGCTTCCTCGGGAAGTGGCTCGGGGGATCTGTTTGTGATTGAAGCAGACGAGTCAGACGGTTCCTTTCTGCACTACAACACTTCAATTGCATTAATCACGAACGTCGATGCCGACCATCTTGATCACTATGGAAGCGAAGAAGCGTTTGAGGCCGAGTTCGCGAGGTTCGCTCAGGGGTCTAGCAATTTTGTGGCGATAAGTTCGGACGATCCTGGAGCAGTCAGGGTAACGCGGCTACTCAAGGACAAATCAGTAATCAGATTCGGACGCTCAGATGAAGCTGAGGTGCGTGTCTTTGACTTGGATGCTTCGGGTCCAGCTGTTTCATTCAGCATTGCTTACCAAGGCCAAGACCTACACGCCCGCCTAAACATTCCAGGTGAACACAATGCAATCAATGCTGCTGGTGCGTTTGCGGTGCTAGTTGGTTTAGGTTTTGACCCGGCAAAATCATTGGCAGCCATAGCAACTTTCGGCGGTACCGAAAGACGCTTTGAACTGCATGGCGAACGCAGGGGAGTTGCGGTCTACGATGATTTTGCTCACCACCCAACAGAAGTTTCGGCGGCAATTAAGGCAGCTCGCGCGGTCGTTGGCACCGGTCGAATAATTACTGTCTTTCAGCCACACCTATACAGTCGCACCCGACTAATGGCCAAAGAATTTGCGGAAGCACTCTCTGCATCAGACGAAGTCGTGGTGCTCGACATCTACGCGGCACGTGAAGACCCGGAACCAGGTGTAACCGGTGCCCTGATTTCCGACAAGTTTGAAAATCAGAATCAAGTTCATTACGTTCCACGTTGGGATGACGTTCCGGCAGTAAGTGCCGCACTTGCTCGGGATGGCGATTTCATCATGACTATGGGTTGCGGAGATATTTACCGCATGGTTCCAGATTTACTCAAAGCGCTAGAAGTTTAAATATTGAAACGTCCACAATCTAAGCCTGCAGCCAAAGCGTCGGCTAGCCTGCCCACTGCGCCTAAGACCCAACGGCCGAGCTCAATCAAATCTTCGAGCAAGAAAGCTTCAACTAAGAAATCTTCATCCAAGAAGGTTCAAAGATTAAAGAGCCCGGTGGACAGCAAACGCGAACAAAAGAAGCTGCTTCGAATAAGAAAAAGTAATCGCAAACTTACCTTCTTCTCTAGATTGTCACCAGAAGCCAAGCGATTCACTGCAAAATCTCGTCAGCGAAAAACTATGCTGCTGATATTCGTTTCGTCATTCGGCGCTCTACTAATGCTTGTCCTGGCTACTATTTTCACTCCGCTTTTAGCCGTGGAAAAAATCGAGGTCGGTGGGGTGAAGCGATTGAAAGACAAATCGATCATCAATGCGCTCACCAGCCAAATGGGAAAACCATTACCTCTGGTCAGCCCTTCCGAAATCGCCAAGGCTTTGGAAGCATTTCCACTGATCGAGAGTTTTTCCATCGTTAGTCTCCCGCCGCATACTCTAAAGATTCAAATTGCGGAGCGGCAGCCAATCGGTGTGATTTCAGTAGCAGGAACTAGCTACCTCTACGACCCGGCAGGCGTGAGGATTGGCATCGCCACAGGTTCTGAGAAGTTGCCATCAATTTCAATCAAAGGCTCGCCCGAAGAGTCCAAGGAATTCGATGCAGCAATTGAAGTGCTGATGGCGTTACCGGCTAGCTTGCTCGAGCGAGTATCCGAGATAAACGCAAAATCAAAAGATGACGTCACGCTTCGATTGCGTGGTTATGCGGGGCAGCGAATTATTTGGGGTGACGGTTCGGACTCGGTTCTCAAATCAAAAGTTCTAGATGCATTGGTCGCGAATCAGAAAAAAACTGACCGGGTGACCTTTGATGTTTCATCGCCAAATGCTCCCGTAGTTCGCTACGGAAATTTTTAGACACACCTAACAATCTCCAGTCAACTAAGCCCTTAACGGCTTATTTTTTTCGCGCACGGTAATAAAAGAGGCCAACTTTAAGCCTCATGCTGAGGTTTAACCTTGGCGCCGGGCTGAGGCTGCGCAAGCAGCAGAAGTGAATGCGGAGGAACAGCGTGGGTCTGAATCAGAACTACCTAGCAGTTATCAAGGTCGTCGGTGTCGGCGGCGGTGGCGTTAACGCACTGAACCGCATGATTGACGCCG
>JBEGUG010000072.1:0-15503 GCA_041179005.1 Actinomycetota bacterium
TCGGCGATGAAGTTGGCGTGCCGGTTTTGCAACGCTTCGGTGAGCCATGCCCATGCAACATCAGCGATCTGTTCGTCGGCACCGATGTCTGTTTCTAAAGGTGATTTTGCAAAAGTGATCACTCTGAAACGCGAGCCCCATGGTTCTGGTTCTTCTGGATCCCAAAGGAGAACGAATCTGCCCGTACCAAGGTCGGTCGCAACATCCGTTGAAGCAGCATCGATGTTGGCTGAAAAGGCTACTTCGTGCTTGGCAAGTTTGCCTGGCGCGTCGATTTGCTGCAGAACCAGTTCATCTCGGACTGAAGCCGCGCGCAGCGACTCCACAGCTAGCCGAAACTCCGCGGGTGCGCCCTCATCGATTTCTACGTCAATCATCTTGACAAAGATAAATCTCAACCCAGCACCAGAAGGGTTGCCACGCCGCTACAGAGGGGACTTGATCCATCTGGTGACCCTATTTGACCCTATGACGAGGTCATCGACCAGTTCAGGCGACTTCAGCCAGGGGAGTGCTAACTCAAGGATTTCTAGGACATCGACGTTTTCGGAGTCTTTGCAGTCAGCAATTGAAAAAACTAACTGAATTGGCAGATTCACCAACCAAAGGTCCTCAAGGCTAGACGGTCCACCTTCGAAAAGAATCGATGTAAAACCCATGTTGTTCAGCTCTTTATTTGCCCAGTTGAATGGATCAATGCCAGCGCGAGGTTCGATAAAGATGTTTGCGTGCGAACCGGGTTCGATGACTGCCGGTATTTCAGATAATGATTCGCGCGATTTTGTCAAAAACGCCAATGGAGCAAATCGGGAGGCCTTGTACGACTCTGCTCGCGCTGTCCTGCCGGTGGTGCATATAACATCGGCCTTTGACCTCAACGCCATAAGCAATTGCAGATCTACTTGATTCCCAATGCCTTTCGAGCTTCCATCCTGCCCAACGATGAGCCCGTCTTCATTTGAGACTAATGTTGCTAGCCATCCACTCCAGGCTGGAATGTTTTCGACGAACTGATTGAACTCTTGCCCTGCAACTGCGTCAATGCGTCGCAATTACTTCTTCTCGCTAACCTGACGCTTGATTCTTGCCATCATGCCGCGCATGCCACGAATTCGCAGGGGTGATACCGCTTCGGCCAAACCAATCTTTGATGGGAAATCATCATCGAAGTTGAGAGTGTCTTCTACTGAAAGGCCATCCATAACCGAATGAAGGATGCTTGCGAAACCTCGAGTGGTTGGAGACTCTTCTGGAGCGGAAAAAAACAAATAGACGTGGCCGTCAGTCACTTCAACGAAAAGGTAAATAGGGGATTGGCATTCCTCAACACGCTCTAGTAGATCTGGATGATCAAGGTATCTTGGCGGCAACTTAGGAAGGTTTTCGCTGAACTCTAAAAGCAAGTTCAGGCGATCCTTAACACCGATGGATTGAAAGTCCTCGATTAGTCCAGAACTTGTTTCGATTGCCAAGGTTAGGCAACCTTTGGAGCAGGAGCTATGCCAGGTTCCGAGCCCTTAACGATTGGCACACCCACTAGGCTGCCCCATTCAGTCCAGGATCCGTCGTAGTTTCTTACATTCTCAAAGCCCAATAGGTAATTTAGAACAAACCAGGTGTGGCTTGATCGTTCGCCGATTCTGCAATAGGCAATTACGTTGTCGCCTTTTTTCAATCCGGCACCGTCTAGATAGACGGATTCAAGTTCTGCGCGTGACTTGAATGAAGAATCTTCGGCAACGGCCTTTGCCCATGGAACTGATGCCGCACTCGGGATATGACCTCCACGAAGAGCACCTTCTTCAGGATATGCAGGCATGTGTGTTCTCTCACCTGAATATTCTTCCGCAGATCGAACATCGATGAGAGGGTTTCCAAAATGCTTTAGTACATCGTCGCGGAAAGCTCTGAGTGTTGAATCATCTCGTTTAACAACTGGATAATCGGTTTCTGAAATGGCTGGTGTTGCTTTAGTTAGTTCTCTTCCTTCAGCAATCCACTTATCTCTGCCGCCATCAAGTAGTCGCACGTCTGGGTGTCCAAAAAGTTTGAAAACCCAGAGGGCGTAGGAAGCCCACCAGTTGGACTTGTCGCCGTAAATAACGACGGTTGTGTCTCGTGAAATGCCTTTGCTCCCAAGCAGTTTTGCAAAGCTCTCGTCAGAGACATAATCCCTTGTAACTGGATCGTTGAGATCGGTGTGCCAGTCGATTTTCACGGCTCCCGGAATGTGCCCCACCTCATAGAGCAAAACATCCTCATCAGACTCAACAACAACAAGGCCGTCGCGATTCAAGTTCTGGCTCAACCACTCAGAACTAACCAAGACTTTAGGGTTGGAGTAATCGGCGAATTTAGGGTTTGAATCGAATTCAATACTCATGTGCTAAACGAATCTTTCTGGTCTTGTGTGTACCATCAAATAGGTTAACTGATGAATCTGAATCATCCAACGGCAGGGTAATAATTGGCAATAAAATCCAGTGAATTTAGGTCTTTAGTGACCGTAAATCCGCAAGCCAACGTCGCTCAACTGCTTTCCGAATTGGTTCCACCTCGTGAATTTCAGAACGCTCAATTTGAAAACTATCTTCCACATCAGGAATTCCCGAGTCAGGCAATTGTCAGAGATGCTGCAGAAGCATTTGCAACCGGCAAGGCCGCTAGAAAACTTTTCTCCAAAGGTACAGGCAAGGCCGCGTCGTCAGCGACGGGCATCTACCTTGACGGTGGTTTCGGCGTAGGCAAGACCCATCTATTGGCATCGATTTGGCACGGTTATAAAGGAAAAAAAGCTTTTGGCAGCTTTATCGCTTTCACGAGCCTTATTGGAGCACTTGGTTTTGCTGAGGCGTTGCGCGCTCTTGGCAAGTTCGAACTGTTGTGTATCGATGAGTTTGAACTTGATGATCCGGGTGACACGATGATGATGTCTCGACTGCTTAACGAATTAGCCGCCAGGGGCACGCGATTTGCTGCAACCAGCAACACTCCACCAAACGCTCTGGGTGAGGGGCGATTTGCAGCCTCGGATTTTCAGCGTGAGATTCATGGGATAGCAGATAAGTTTGAAATGCTGAGAATTGATGGCGAAGACCACCGTCATAGACCAGTCAATGTTGATGACCGAGTTCTTAGCGAAGATCAACTAGAGGATTGGTTAGCTAGCAAGGACAAATCCATGACTGCCGCGGACGACTTCGATAGTTTGCTCAAGCACCTGAGCAAGATTCACCCATCCCGGTATGGTCGCCTACTAGAGAACATCAGCGCCTTGGCATTGACCGATTGTCATGTACTCGATAATCAGGTTGACGCGTTACGGTTTGTTGCCTTTGTTGACCGGGCGTATGAATCTCAACTACAGATCAGGGGTACCGGAAGCTCGCTGACGTCAATTTTCTCCCAAGAATATCTCTCCGGCGGCTACCGAAAGAAGTATCTTCGTGCCGTTTCGCGGCTTGGTTCAATGACTGAGTAGATCCACCTTTTACAAACACGAAACATTTCAGGCGCAGAACCGAAATCTTTCTTAGTCAGACTCTCTGTTAGTAGCCAGAAACCGCTGGCGCTATTTGTTTTCTTAGAGAGAGGTAAACAAGTGGATCAAGGTAACACCGCATTTGTGCTCATTTCAGCAGCACTAGTTCTACTAATGACGCCAGGATTGGCGTTCTTCTATGGCGGCATGGTCAAGGCCAAGAGTGTTGTGAGCATGATGATGCTCAGTTTTGGATCCCTTGCTTTGATTGCAGTCCTTTGGGTTCTCTACGGTTATGCCATTTCGTTCTCAAACGCGGGTTCAAGCACTTTCTATGGAATTGATGGCTGGTTCGGAATCGATACCTCCTACATTGGTTTGACAGCTCAGGTTGCGGATGCAGCAGATCCTTCGGGCGCGTTCCCTCAAATGGCCTTTGTTGCTTTCCAAGCGACATTCGCGATCATCACAGTTGCACTTATTTCGGGTGCAATTGCTGACCGCGCAAAGTTTGGCGCATGGATGGTGTTTGCGGGCCTGTGGGCAACTTTGGTATATTTCCCAGTTGCAAACTGGGTGTTCAACTTCACACTCGAGGATGGGAAAGTTGTTGATGGTGGCTGGATTGTTTACGGTCTAGGTGCAATTGACTTCGCAGGTGGAACAGCAGTTCACATTAACGCTGGAGCCGCCGGTCTGGCCCTTGCAATTGTTCTCGGCAAGCGCTTCGGGTTTAGCAAGGGAATTACTCAGCCGCACAACGTACCTTTGACCCTCTTGGGTGTTGCTTTGCTTTGGTTTGGTTGGTTTGGTTTCAACGCAGGTTCAGAGTTGGCGGCGGATGGCGTTGCTTCAATTGCGTTCATCAACACCCTGTGTGCTCCAGCAGCTGCCATGCTTGGTTGGATTCTCATTGAGAAAATCAAGCACGGCAAGGCCACTTCAATCGGTGCCGGTTCAGGTGCAATTGCCGGCCTTGTTGCAATTACTCCAGCGTGTGCATCACTTGATCCAATTTTTGCGATGCTGCTTGGCTTGGTTGCGGGTGCATTATGTGCTCTCGCTGTTGACTTGAAGTTCACCTTTGGCTTTGACGACTCGCTTGACGTGGTTGGCATTCACTTAGTCGGCGGTATCGTCGGAACTCTATGGATCGGAATCTTTGGTAACGGTGTTGGTGCAGCTTTCGGAAACGGTTGGTCGCAATTCGGCGCTCAAGCTCTCGGCGCAGCCGCAGTTCTGGTTTACAGTTTCGTCCTAGCTTTGATCATCGGATTCGTAATTGAGAAAACAATTGGTTTCCGTGTGAAGGCACAGGATGAAATTGCTGGAATCGACACCGTAGTACACGGTGAAGAAGCTTATGCATTTGGTGCAGACCGCGGCTAAAAAGAATTAGCCAAGGGGAGGAGCCTTTATGGGCTCCTCCTTTTGGTGCGTTTACGAAAGGGAATCATGCTTCATCAAGACACCACAATGTTCTTAATCATCTGCTCGGCGATGGTTCTCTTTATGACGCCGGGCCTTGCCTTTTTCTACGGTGGGCTAGTGCGTGCCTCAAGCGTTGTGAGCATGATGATGATGAGTTTTGGATCACTTGCCTTGATTTCCGTGCTTTGGGTTGCAATCGGCTACGCCATGAGTTTCGGAGCTGCGGGAACTGGAAACTTTATTGGAATTGATGGAATGTTTGGAATCGACCTAGACAAACTTTTCCTTGCAGATGTAATAGAACAAGCCAAGAACGGTGATGGATTTGGACTCGCGTTTGCTGGTTTCCAAGGAACGTTTGCAATCATTACCGTTGCTCTTATTTCTGGAGCAATAGCCGATCGAGCTCGTTTTGGTTCTTGGATGGTTTTTGGCGCGATTTGGGCCGTGATTGTTTATTTCCCTGTTGCCAGTTGGGTTTTCAATTTCACAGTTGAAGATGGAAAAGTAATTGACGGTGGCTGGTTGGTCTATAACATTGGTGTTTTGGATTTTGCCGGCGGAACCGTTGTTGAGATCGCCTCTGGTGCCTCGGCTCTGGCATTGGCTCTCGTGGTCGGTAAGCGATTCGGTTTCACCAAGGGGATGCACGCCCCACACAATGTGCCTCTCACACTTATTGGAGCTGCGATTCTATGGTTCGGTTGGTTCGGATTTAATGCTGGTTCGCAGTTAGCTGCTGACGGTGTGGCAGCGTTGGCATTCGTAAACACCCTCGCCGCTCCGGTTGGGGCAATGTTGTCTTGGGTAGCATACGAGCAGATTGTTCACAAGAAACCAACCTCGGTTGGTGCTGCTTCAGGAGCGGTGTCGGGTCTTGTTGCAATCACACCATCCTGCGCATTCCTTGACCCTGTCTTCGCTTTGCTTCTCGGCGCCATCGTTGGCGTTGTCTGCGCTTTGGCAATCGAGCTTAAGTACATTCTTGGTTTCGACGACTCTCTAGACGTTGTTGGTATTCACTTGGTCGGCGGATTAGTCGGAACTATTTACATTGGTTTCTTTGGCAAAGGTGTTGGACTTGCCTTTGGTTTTGGTTTCGATCAACTAATAAAGCAGTTGATTGGCGCCGGAGTAGTTCTGGTGTTTGCCTTCACCGCGTCCTACATAATCGCTTGGTTGATTCAGAAAACCATTGGCTTCCGCGTCACTAGCACCGATGAAATCGCGGGCGTGGACAATGTCTTGCACGGCGAAACGGCTTATTCAGAGAGCGATCCGCGCTGGTCTTGGCGCGGATAGCTGCCTCACAGGTATTTGCGATGGCCCTTTTTTTGGGTTAGAGTAGCCAAGTCTTGGAAACAAGGCACGCGGATGTGGCTCAGTTGGTAGAGCACAACCTTGCCAAGGTTGGGGTCGCGAGTTCGAATCTCGTCATCCGCTCGCATTAGGGCGCAAGCCTCGTGAAAGCATGGTGGAGTGGCTGAGCGGCCCAAAGCAACAGCCTGCAAAGCTGTAAACCCACGGGTTCAAATCCCGTCTCCACCTCCAAGTTGAAAAATAAGCAATTAGCAACGCAACACTGAAGAAATTTTCAGACACGGTCGATTGGCGCAGCGGTAGCGCACTTCCTTGACATGGAAGGGGTCACTGGTTCGATCCCAGTATCGACCACCAAAGAAAAAACCCAAACACTCTGTTTGGGTTTATCTTTTTAAATCGGAGTTGAGGACTTAGTTGCCTACTTGATTCGGAGAATTCGGGCTGTCTGTTCCAGTGATGCTTTCGCCTTCGCAGGGTCTGCAGAAAGCTTTTCGCCAAAACTTGGAATAATCTCTCTAAGTTTCTTTTGCCATCCAGCAAAATCACTTGGGAAACAACGTTCTAGCACTTCCAGCATCACGTGAACCGCGGTGGATGCGCCCGGAGATGCTCCCAACAGACCTGAAATACTTCCATCTCTTGCGGTGATGACTTCGGTCCCAAACTGAAGTACTCCACCTTTGACTGAATCTTTCTTAATAACCTGCGCTCTTTGGCCAGCATTTAGCAATTCCCAGTCTTCAGCTTTCGCACTAGGCATGAACTCTAGAAGTGAATTGAATTTTTGCTTCTTTGTCTTTACTAACTCACCCACCAAATACTTGATTAAGGAGAAGTTTCCCAACGCAACCGCTAGGTAAGGCTTTAGGTTTCCAGGGCGCAGAGATGACGGCAGGTCAAAGATGCTTCCAAATTTCAAAAACTTTGGGTTGGCAGTTGCATAAGGGCCAAAGAGCAAGAATGCCTGCCCGTCAACTACTCGAGTATCTAGATGCGGCACAGACATCGGCGGCGCTCCAACTGAAGCTTGACTGTAAACCTTTGCTTTGTGCTGGGCAACTAGTGCAGGATTTGAAGTCCTCAGCCACTGACCACCAACTGGGAATGTTCCGTAGCCCCTTGCCTCAGCAATTCCAGACTTCTGCAGTAGCTTTAGCGCCCAACCTCCGGCGCCGACAAAGACGAATCTTGCATTCACATAGTCTGTTGAAGAAGTGGCGATGTTTCTAACTTCGATGTTCCATGTGTTGTCGAGGTTTCGGTTTAGATCTTTGACTTCAACGCTGGAATTCAAGCTCACGTTACTTTTAGCGAGGAATTCAAAAAGTTGCCTCGTGATTGAGCCAAAGTCAACGTCCGTGCCGGATTCGATTCGAGTTGCTGCAATTGGCTCATTTCCAGAGCGATCTTTGATCAAGAGCGGAGCCCATTTAGAAATCTCAGCAGCATCCTCTGAGAATTCAATGCCAGCGAAGAGTGGCTGATCCTTCAGTGCCTCATAGCGTCGGCGAAGGTAATCAACGTCCTTCGCGCCCCTTACGAAAGTCATATGAGGGGTTGAGTTTATGAAAGTCTCGGGACTCTTCAGAATTCCTTGTTCAACGAGATATGCCCAAAATTGACGACTCAGTTGAAATTGCTCATTGATTGCAATTGCTTTTGCGGGGTTAGGAAGGCTGCCATCCTTTGAATCTGGCATGTAGTTGAGCTCGCAGAGCGCCGCGTGACCAGTTCCAGCGTTATTCCAAGCGTTTGAACTCTCAAGTGCCGGAGTCTCAAGTCTTTCGAATACACCGATGCTAAGTTCTGGCTTTAGAAGTTTGAGAAAGGTGCCCAAGGTGGCACTCATTATTCCGCCACCGATCAGGGCAACGTCGAGGTTCTTCGCTGAATTCACTCAACAAGCATAACTTGGACGGAAACTAGATAGCCGTACCTACTAGAAGGCCGATGCCATAGGTGACTCCCATAGTGAGGAGGCTAACTAAAACGTTTCTGATGATCGCAGCTGTTGACTTCGCGCCGCCGATCTTTGCTCCCACGAATCCGGTTATAGCGAGTGAGGCAACCACTGCAACGACGGTGACGGGAATTCTATATTCAAGCCAAGGCCCAGTCACAGCGAGTAGGGGAAGAAGAGAACCGCCAGCGAAAGCGACGAAGGAGGCAAAGGCAGCTTGCCCAGGGCTAATACGTTCATCTGAATCAATTCCAAGCTCGGCTTCGGCATGTGCTTTCAGAGGATCTTTGGCAGTTAGTTCTGTAGCAACTTTGGTTGCAAGGGCAGGGGACATCCCCTTCTGCTCATAAAACCAAGCTAGTTCGCGAAGCTCACCTTCTGGGTCCTCAGCAAGTTCAAGGCGTTCCTTATCTAATGCGGCCTTTTCGCTGTCTTTCTGAGCGCTGACTGATGTGTATTCGCCCCCGGCCATCGAGATTGAGCCAGCGACCAAACCTGCGATACCCGCAATTGCAACTGCACCTGAATCTGTGGTTGCACCAGCTACTCCCATTACTAGTCCTGCGGTTGACACAATGCCATCGTTTGCACCAAGTACACCCGCTCGCAACCAGTTGAGTCGCGCGGCCATCGATCGGCGCTGAAACTCATTAGCCGCAAAAGATGGGTTAGCTGCTCTGGCATTCTTAGGATTACGCATACATTTTGAAATTAGCACAAGAACTATTGGTTGTTTAGAGGCTCGCAAGCTTGTCGTAGGTAGGATTAGACCAACTTTCGAACAAATTGAGGTTTTCGTGTCAGCAGTAAAAGTAGTTCTCGACGGCAATTCCGTTGAACTGGAGTCCGGAGCAGACGGATTCAAACTTTTTAGCGACAAAACTGTCGTCGCAATGCGAGTCAATGAGGAACTCAAGGATTTAGCTCACAAACTCGCCAATGGCGATGTAGTTGAGGCAGTGCATATTTCATCACCTGACGGTCTCAACATTCTTCGCCACTCAGCAGCTCACGTGCTGGCCCAAGCGGTGCAAAACATCAATCCCGAGGCGAAACTTGGAATCGGACCACCAATCAAAGACGGCTTTTACTATGACTTTGACGTTGAAACAGCTTTCACTCCCGAAGACCTAAAAGCTCTAGAAAAAGCTATGGAGCGAATTATTCGTTCGGGGCAAAGGTTCATTCGCAGAGTTACCACCGATGGCGATGCTCGCGTGGAGCTTTCAAATGAGCCCTACAAGTTGGAGTTAATCGGTCTCAAAGGCTCGGATCTGGGTGAGGGTAGTGCCGAGGTTGGCTCAGGCGAACTTACCATTTATGACAATGTAGATCCGCAATCAGGTGAAACCGTTTGGAAGGATTTGTGCCGCGGCCCTCATCTTCCAAATACAAGAATGATTGGTAATGGATTTGCTCTCACGAGAGTTGCCTCTGCTTATTGGAGAGGCAACGAGAACAACAATCAACTTCAACGTGTTTACGGTACGGCCTGGCCATCTAAGGATGAACTTCGTGCACATCAGGAAAGACTCGAAGAAGCAGCTCGACGCGATCACCGCAGGCTTGGTGTAGATCTAGATCTGTTCTCGTTCCCTGAGGAAATTGGTTCTGGTCTAGCTGTATTCCATCCAAAGGGCGGCATCATGCGTCGCGTGATGGAAGATTACAGCCGCAAACGTCACGAAGAGTCTGGCTACGATTTCGTTTACAGCCCACATATTTCAAAGAGTAACCTCTTTGAAATTTCAGGACACCTCCAAACCTATGCCGACGGAATGTTCCCGCCAATTCGCATGGACGAAGAGTTAGACGAAGAGGGAAACGTAAAGAAGGTTGGTCAGGATTATTACCTGAAGCCGATGAACTGTCCTTTTCACATTTTGATCTATCGCAGCCAACCTAGGTCGTATCGCGACCTACCGTTGAGGATGTTTGAATTTGGGACCGTTTACCGAAACGAAAAGAGCGGCGTACTTCACGGCTTGACTCGCGTACGCGGATTGACACAAGACGACGCTCACCTTTTTGTGACCCAAGAAAACATGGAGCAGGAACTCACTGATGTACTGGGCTTCGTTCTTGGACTCCTAAAGGACTACGGGCTGAACGATTTCTACCTTGAGCTTTCGACCAAAGAAGAGGGAAACCCAAAGTTTGTCGGCAGCGATGAGATTTGGAAGACTGCAACCGCGACTCTCGAAAAGGTTGCGGCAGATTCAGGCCTTGAGCTCGTTCCAGATCCTGGTGGAGCAGCGTTCTATGGCCCAAAGATTTCCGTTCAAGCGAGGGATGCAATCGGGCGAACCTGGCAGATGTCCACGATTCAACTAGATTTCAATTTGCCCGAGCGCTTTGATTTGGAGTATGCAGCAGCGGATGGCTCTCAGCAACGTCCGGTAATGATTCACAGAGCACTTTTTGGTTCTGTTGAGCGATTCTTTGGTGTTCTGACCGAGCATTACGCCGGACACTTTCCGCCGTGGTTGGCTCCAATTCAAGTCGTTGGCGTGCCAATTGCGGAAGCATTCTCTGATTACCTACACGGCATTGCGAATGAATTAAAGAAGGCTGGCGTTCGAGTTAGAGTCGACGACTCCGATGACCGCATGCAAAAGAAAATTCGCAACCACACTCTTAATAAAGTTCCATTTATTTTGATCGCTGGAGAAGAAGACCAAAAAGCCGGGGCGGTTTCATTCCGATTCCGTGATGGATCGCAAGAAAACGGGATTCCAGTCAACGAAGCCATAGAGAGAATTACCTCGGCGATCGCGGACAAGGTCCAGGTCTAGCGATGACTTCAGAGCAGTATCAGTCTTCAGCGGAAATGCCGGGAGTGCCAAGTTCATTTCAGCACCTTTGGACGCCACATCGACTTGTCTACATTCAGCACGGTCAACAACCGGCCGATGAGGATTGCCCGTTCTGTCTAGCTATCGACAAAGAGGACGAAGACGCACTGATTGTATTTAGGGGAGTAACTGCCTATGTGCTGTTGAATCTTTTCCCATACAACTCTGGGCACATGCTGATTTGCCCTTATCGTCACATTGCAACATACGATCAAGCGAATTCAGAAGAAGTCCTAGAGATCGCTGAATTGACCCAGCAGGCCATGAAGGTGCTTAGAAAGGTATCTGGCTCACACGGATTCAACATCGGTATGAATCAAGGCGAGGTCGCAGGGGCTGGAATTGCCGGGCACCTCCACCAGCACATTGTTCCCCGTTGGAAAAATGATGCGAATTTCTTCCCGATTATTGCCGAAACCAAAGCCCTACCAAGATTGCTGGGAGAAGTTCGACAAGAGATAGCGGAAGCCTGGGCGTCTGTTTCCTAGGAATAATTCCTTCAGCACCTGGGTTTAGACTTAACCTATGAGCGAATCTCAGAATTCTAAATCAACCCCCCTTGTCAAGCGCGGCCTCGCCGAAATGATGAAGGGTGGCGTCATCATGGATGTCGTCACACCTGAACAGGCGAAGATTGCCGAAGAGGCTGGAGCCGTTGCGGTGATGGCACTTGAAAGAGTGCCCGCAGATATCCGTGCCGAGGGTGGCGTATCTCGCATGAGCGACCCAGACATGATCGATGGCATCATCAACGCGGTTTCTATTCCGGTTATGGCCAAAGCGCGAATCGGTCACTTCGTTGAGGCGCAAATTTTGGAAGCCTTGAAAGTTGATTACATCGATGAGTCAGAGGTTCTAAGTCCTGCTGACTACATCAACCACATCGACAAGTGGAAATTTGATGTCCCGTTCGTCTGTGGTGCAACGAACCTAGGTGAAGCTCTTCGTCGAATTACCGAAGGCGCGGCAATGATCCGTTCAAAGGGTGAAGCCGGAACTGGTGATGTATCAGAGGCTATGAAGCACATCAGAACAATCTTTGGTCAAATCAGAAACCTATCTTCTAAATCAGAGGACGAGCTTTACGTCGCAGCGAAAGAACTTCAGGCTCCTTACGAACTCGTTCGTGAAGTAGCTACAACAGGAAAACTCCCTGTGGTTATGTTTGTTGCCGGTGGAATCGCGACACCTGCAGACGCTGCTCTAATGATGCAGATGGGAGCGGACGGCGTCTTTGTGGGCTCAGGTATTTTCAAGTCTGGAAATCCAGCGGAGCGCGCGAAAGCAATCGTTAAGGCGACTACTTTCTACAACAATCCAGATGTTCTAGCCGAGGTCAGTCGTGGACTCGGCGAAGCGATGGTTGGTATTAACGTTTCTGATTTACCTGCGCCTCACCGTTTGGCTGAACGCGGCTGGTAAGAATGCCGATTGGCGTCCTTGCTCTGCAGGGTGATTTTCGCGAGCACATTAGTACGCTCACCTCGCTTGGTGTTGACTCCATAGAAGTTCGAACAGTCTCCGACATGGAAAAATCCACCGGGCTAATCATTCCAGGTGGAGAATCAACAGCGATTCAAAAGTTAGCAATGAACTTTGGCCTGCTTGAACCAATCAGATCTGCGATCCGAGATGGGTTACCAACGTTTGGCACGTGCGCTGGGTTAATTATGCTTGCCGATGAAATACTCGACGGAATCTCTGGCCAGGTTGGCTTTGGGGGATTAGACATTTCGGTGCGCAGAAATGCATTTGGGAATCAGCTGGAATCTTTTGAAACCCAATTGACGTTCGAAGGTATCTCAGGTTCAAAAATTGAAGCGGCATTTATACGTGCACCAATTGTTGAGAGAGTTGGGGAAGGCGTCCAGATTCTTTCGAAATTGGACGATGGACGCGTGGTCGCCGTTCGCAATGAGACCATCCTTGGGATATCGTTTCACCCCGAGATCTCTGGCGAGAAGCGAGTGCATGAATACTTCGTGGGAATGATTAGTTAACCGCTGGGCCAACTTGAAGCACGCTGGAAACCTCATCTAGACTGAAATTCAAATCTTCGAGGAGCAATATGTCTGGCCATTCCAAATGGGCAACTACCAAACACAAAAAGGCTGTTATTGATGGGCGCCGTGCAAAACTTTTTGCAAAGCTCATTAAGAACATTGAAGTTGCCGCCCGAATAGGCGGACCTGACATCGATGGTAACCCAACGCTTTACGACGCAATTCAAAAAGGAAGAAAGAGTTCACTTCCTAACGACAACATCGAACGAGCAGTAAAGCGCGGATCGGGTGTTGGCGCTGATGCGGTCGAGTATCAGAACATCATGTATGAGGGCTACGGCCCAAACGGCGTTGCCATTCTCATCGAGTGTCTAACTGACAACAAAAACCGTGCTGCTGCAGAGGTTCGCCTCGCAGTTTCACGAAATGGTGGGACCATGGCTGATCCTGGAAGCGTCTCTTATCAGTTCGCCCGAAAAGGCGTGATTGTTGTGGCAAAGGCCGAGGGAACAACCGAAGATTCTATTCTCGAAGCAGTTCTTGAAGTGGGTGTGGATGATTTAGAAATCAACGGCGATCAGTTCGTTATCACTACCGATCCAAGCTCAATGGTGGCAGTGCGAACCGCACTTCAAAACGCTGGTATCGACTATGAAAGCGCCGATGTTGAATTCGTTTCGTCGATGTCTCTACAGGTTGATGCTGATACGGCTAGAAAAGCCATTGCTCTTATTGATGCTCTTGAGGATCAGGATGATGTTCAGAATGTCTACTCCAACCTGGATATTTCGCCTGATGTTTTGGCCGAGCTTGAGAACGACTAAAAAATGCCGACCAGGGTTTTAGGAATAGACCCAGGGTTGACTCGGTGTGGCGTTGGCCTTATCGAGGCGGGAGCTTCGCGCAAGCTTTCTCTCATTTCCGTTGAGACCATCAGCACTGACTCAAAAACTGAATTAGTGGATCGCATTGGTCACATTGCTACTCGGATTGAAAACTTGATCACATCTTCGAAGCCAGATGCAATCGCTATCGAACGCGTATTCGCTCAACAAAATTTGCGAAGCGTCATGGGCGTCGCTCAGGTGAGTGGCGTGGTCCTGATGTTGGCGAGCAAGCATTCCATTCCGGTTTTTATGCACACGCCAAGCGAGGTTAAAGCTGCCGTTACCGGTTCAGGTCGTGCGAATAAGGTTCAGGTTGGCAACATGGTGGCAAAAATCCTTGGCCTCAAAGCAATTCCCAAGCCCGCTGACTCAGCAGATAGCCTCGCTATTGCTATCTGCCACGCTTGGAAAAGTGCAGGAGGAACCGTATCTGCATCTAAAGAGATGACGGCGGCCCAAAAGAAATGGCAGCAGGCCGAACAAGCCGCCACATCGGCAAAGCGACAATAAACAAACAGGATTGGTTAGTCTTGGTTTGTGATCGCCTCCTTAAACGGAAAAGTAATTGCGCTTGAACCTGGTAGCGCAATTATTGACGTTTCCGGCGTTGGCTATTTGGTGTCAATAACTGGCCAAACCAGCAAGCTTTTATCTCTAGATACAAGCATTCATCTATTCACCACAATGATCGTTCGCGAGGATGGATTTTCATTATTTGGCTTCCCAAACAGCGTCGACCAAAAGATCTTTGATCTACTTAGGTCCGTCACCGGAGTTGGGCCCAAGTCAGCACTGGCAATCCTTTCTGCGATGAGCGTTGACCAGATTATTAGTTCAGTTGCGAACGAAGACGATGCTTCGTTTAAGCAAGTTTCCGGCGTGGGACCAAAGAACGCAAAACTTATCGTTCTTACATTGGCAGGCAAGATTGGTGTTACAAGTGCCATTACGCCGAAGACCAATCCAACTGAACTCGCATTGGTTGTATCGGCACTTGCTGGACTTGGCTGGAATGAGCGAGTTGCTCAGGATGCAGCTCAGCAGAGCATTAGGCAACTGGGCTCACAAGCAACAACCAACGAATTACTTAAGGATGCGCTAAGCAGGCTGGGCACATCAAAGTCTGTGGGTACGAGTGATGAGTGATCTAACCGACGGAGCTCGCGCTGATAATGATTTAGCGTTTGAATCGGCACTTCGACCAAAGTCATTAGATGAATTCATCGGGCAGGTCAAAATCCGAAGTCAATTGAAGTTGATTCTCGATGCAGCAGCGATTCAAAATAGAACCTCTGATCACGTCCTTCTTGCCGGTCCACCAGGTCTTGGTAAGACTACGCTCGCGATGATTGTTGCTCACGAAAGTGGACGACCGCTAAGACTTACAAGTGGGCCTACAATTCAACATGCAGGTGATTTAGCCGCCATCTTGAGTTCCTTGGTACCTGGCGAGGTGCTGTTCATTGATGAAATCCATCGCATGGCCAGATCAGCCGAAGAAATGCTCTACTTGGCCATGGAAGATTACCGCGTCGACGTGATGGTGGGTAAGGGTCCGGGTGC